>CAZYEA010000288.1:0-5565 GCA_964646485.1 uncultured Acidobacteriota bacterium | reverse complement strand
TACGCACCCGCCTGATTCTCGCCCTCGCGGGATCGGGGCTCGCGATCCTCCTCGGCAGCGTGGTCGCCCGGGAAGTGGCGATCCGCTATGCGAGCGAAGCGTCGATCCAGAGCTCCATCGAAGCGCGCCTCGGCTCCCTGGATCGCGAGACCTGCGAAACCCTGCGCGACTTCGAGCGGCGCGAGTTCCGTCCCCGGGGGCCAGGCGAACCCTTCGGACCTCCGTTCGGCCGGGGCGGTGTGGGAGGGTCCGGTGGTCCGGCCGAGCCGCCATTCCGGCGCGGACCGCGCATGACGCGGGTCTTCTTCTACGACGCCGACTTCAAGCCTAGGCGGATCGAGGAGCCGCCGTTTCCCGAGGATGCCAAGGGTCGCCTCCGCGCCGGCCAGGCCATCGTCAACGGACACGAGGACTGGGGTTTTTACGGAGCGGTCGCGACCTCCTGGACGGGCGGGCCCTGCACGTACGCCCTCGCCATCATGCCGACGCCGCCTCCCTTCGCGTCGTTCACCGCCCTGATCCTGGGCGCGCTTCTGCTCATCGGGTTCCCCGCGATCGCGTTGTGGTTCGCCCTCACTCAACCCGTCGCTCGCCTGCGCGCGCTCGCCGCGGGCGTCCGCGAGGCCGCCTCGAAGCGCTATGAGACCTCGGTCACGGTCACCGGAAAGGACGAGATCTCCGAGCTCGGGCTCGCTTTCAATGAGGCCTCGTCGGTCGTGCGCGCGCATGTCGCCGACGTGGAGCGGCGGGAGAAGGCCCTGCGAGACTTCGTCGCCCACACCACGCACGACGTCGCCCTTCCCCTCTCCGTGCTGCTCGGCCATGTGAGCCGGCTGCGGCAAAGCGAGGCCGCGAAGGACTCGGGCGAAACCGTGGCCGCGATCGCGCAGGAAACGCAGTACATCGCATCCCTCCTCGGAAACCTCGAGGCGGTGGCGCGGCTCGAGTCCGATCCGGCTCTCCACGAGACGCACCCGGTCGATCTCACCGTCCTGGTCGAGCGCGTGGCCGCCCGTCATCGCGGAGTAGCGTCGAGCGGCGGGGTCGACTTCAATCACTCGGTTCCCCAGGCCCCGGTGTGGGTCGAGGGCGACGTCACCCTCATCGAGCAGGCGGTGAACAACCTCGTTCACAACGCGATTCAATACAACCGCGCGCACGGCCACGTGGCCCTGGTCCTCGAGGCCTTAGGAGACTCCTTCGTTTTGCGGGTCAGCGACGACGGCCCCGGGGTCAGCGACCAGGACCTGGCCCGCCTGGGTGAGAGCCGGTTCCGCAGCGATGAGGCGCGCTCGCGCCGGCCGAACGGCATGGGTCTCGGGCTTGCAATCGCGCGGGACGTGGCTCGCCGTCACGCGTTCACCCTGACTCTTGGCCCGGGGACCGAGGGCGGTTTCGAAGCCGTTCTCGCGGGCCGAACGCGTCCGGCAGAGAACGCGAAGAAGAATCCGACTCCTTAGGACTCCCGCAAGGTGAGGACCGTTCTAATGATCAAGAGGCAACCAAGTAAACGCCTTGATCAAAAGACCAAAGAAAGATTGAGGAAGCGCACCATGAAAAAGCAGACACTCACCATCGCCACCCTTGCCGTCGCGACACTCGGATGGATCGCCACCGCGGCCGCTCAGGGCCCGGGCGGACACATGCGGCGGCCCGGAGGCCCGGGGGCCGGCTTCGGTCCCGGCGGCCCGGGTGGACCTCGGATCGACATGATCGCGGAACGCCTCGGCCTGACCGACGACCAGAAAGCCCAGTGGACCTCCATCCACGAGAAGGCCAGAGAAACCGCGGAGCCGCTCGTGAAAGCCGCGGGCGAGGCGAAGCAAGCCTTCGACCAGGCCCTCGAGGCCGAGAACGCCGAGCCCGCCGCGGTGGGTCAGGCCGCACTCGCCATGCGGAACGCGCGTAAGAAACTCGAGGCTCATCACCAGGCGACCATGGAGTCGGTGAAGGCCATCCTCACTCCCGAACAGCTCGCGAAGTTCGAGGAGATGGGCGAGCGCATGGGCGGCGGCCCGAACCGTCCCGGGCCGCAGGGCCAGGGAATGAGGAAGCCAAGAGGCCCCGGTCGTTCGAAGTAGGCAACGGAAGCGGATCCCGACCCTCCGCGGGATCACGAGTCGCAAAGGGCCGGGGACTTCCGAAAAGGGTTCCCGGCCTTCCCGTTTGAAGGGAGCAGCTTGCAGCGGGGACAACGGCCAAAGAGAATGGAGAGGTGAGCGACGCCTCAAGGGATTTCGACCTCATCATCATCGGGTCGGGGCCCGCGGGTGAGAAGGGAGCGGCTCAGGCCGCCTATTTCGGAAAACGCGTGGCCCTGGTGGAGAAGCACAAGCTCCTCGGCGGCGCCCTCATCAACACCGGCACGATTCCAAGCAAGACTCTCCGGGAAACCGCGCTCTATTTCTCGGGCCTCGGGCAGCGCGGGCTCTACGGCATCGACTACACCCTCAAGGAGAACCTCACGGTGCCGCAGTTCATGCACCGCGAGGTCGAGGTGACGCGGAGCCTGCGCGATCTCGTCGACCAGAACCTCTCGAGGCACAACGTCACCGTGATCCAGGGAGAGGCGCGCTTTCTGGACCCCCATACCGTCGTGGTCACCGATCAGGACCGCGCGCAGACCCTGCGCGGCGAAGTCATCCTCATCGCCACTGGATCGAGGCCGGTGTGGCCGAAGGACACCCCCCACGATTCGCGGCTCTACGACTCGGACACCATCCTGCACATGGACACCATCCCGAAGTCGCTCGCGGTGATCGGGGCCGGGGTCATCGGGTGCGAGTACGCGACCATGTTCCAGGCCCTCGGGGTCGCGGTCACCCTCGTGTGCTCGTCCGACCGCCTCCTGCCCTTCCTCGATGCCGAGATCAGCGAGCATCTTCGGATGCAGATGGACTTCCTCGGCCTCGATCTCAAGCGGAGCGCGTCCCTCAAGGAAACCGTTCTCGACGACGCCAAAGGCTCCGTCCTCCTGCGCCTCTCCACCGGCGACCTCTGGGTCGACCGCGTGCTCTTCGCCACCGGACGCCAGGGCGCCACCAAAGACCTCGGCCTCGACCGCGCCGGCCTCACCGCCAACGAACGCGGCCAGATCAAGGTGAACGAGAACTACCAGACCGCGGTCGAGCACATCTACGCCGCGGGTGACGTGATCGGCTTCCCCGCTCTCGCTTCGACTTCCATGGAGCAGGCGCGGGTGGCCATGTGCCACGCCTTCGACCTCGGCTACAAAGACCGCGTCTCACCCATCCTGCCCATGGCCATCTACACCATCCCCGAGGTCGCCTCGGTGGGCGAAACCGAGGAGAGCTGCGCGAAAGCGGGCATCCCCTGCCTGGTCGGGCGTTCCTCCTATGTGCGCAACGCGCGCGGCCAGATCGTGGGCGACGTCCAGGGCCTGGTGAAGCTCGTCTTCCGGAATCCGGACAAGAAGCTTCTCGGGGTGCACATCGTGGGAGAGAGCGCGTCCGAGCTCATCCACGTCGGTCAGGCCGTGCTGTACTTCGGGGGCGCCATCGACGACTTCATCGCCATGGTCTTCAACATCCCGACCCTGGGCGACGCCTACAAGTACGCGGCCTACGACGGCCTTCAAGCGCTCGCGAAGTCCCGGACGGCCTGACCCATGCCGCCCTCGAAGGACCTCGCGCGGGGCGCGCTTTCGATGATCCTCTCCTCTCTCGCCTTCGCGGTGATGGGCGCCTGCATCCAGATCTGCGCCCAGTCCCTGTCGAACGGCATGGTGGTGTTCTTCCGCAACCTCTCCGGCCTGGCGTTCCTCTCGCCCATCCTCATCCGCGGCGGAGCGGACGTGCTGCGCACGAAGCACTTCAAGGAGCACATCTTCCGGGGGGTGGCCGGGCTGTCGTCGATGTACTGCTTCTTCTACGCCATCGCTCACATGCGTCTTGCCGACGCGACCCTGCTCAACTACACGCTGCCTCTCTTCATTCCCGTGGTCGAGGCCCTGTGGCTCGGCGAGCCCATGGCGCCCCGGCTCGCCATCCCGCTCGGGCTCGGGTTCCTGGGGGTGGTGGTAGTCCTGCGGCCGGGCAGCGGACTGATGACCGGGGCCGCGGTGTTCGGCCTGCTCGCGGGATTTCTCTCGGCGGTGGCCCAGACCGGAGTGCGGCGGCTGACCCGCACCGAACCCACCACGCGCATCGTGATCTACTTCGCGTTGATGGGCACCTCGATCTCCGCCTTCGGCCTGCCCTTCGTGTGGGTCACCCCCGCCCCCGCGGTGTGGCTGGTCATCGTGCTCCTCGGCCTCTCCGCCACCACCGGACAGCTCCTCATGACCAAGGCTTACTCGTACGCGCCCGCCTCGCAGATCGGCGGCTTCGTGTACACGGGCGTCATCTTCGCGGCCCTGCTCGACTGGGTGCGCCTCGGCCTCGTGCCCTCGGCCTTCTTCTTCGCGGGCGCGGTCCTGGTCATGGCCGCGGGCGCCCTGATGTTCCGGATGGCGAGCCAGGGGCCGGTCGTGATCGACAGCGAGTAGGGCGCTTGAGCCACACTGCCACCCAGGCCTTCAACCACGCGGTCCGGCGCGATGTCAAGGCGGCGCGCGCCCAGTGGTTCTCTCTCCTCGAGTCGTTCGCCACGCGCGGCATCACCTTCGGCGGGGCGCCCATGCCCACGTTCCTGCGACCGCAGTTCGTGGATCCGAACACCTGGAACGCGCTCAGCGATGGCTCGACCATGCTCATCAGGATTTCGGAGCGGGTGGCCCGCGCGGCCTTCGACGGGCGGCTCGAAGACCTGCTCGATTTTCTCGGCGCCCCCGAAGAGCATCGCCGCCTCCTTCGCCTCGAGCCTCCCGGTCCCGACGTCGCGCTCTCGCGGGTGGACGGGTTCGTGACACCCACGGGCGGCGTCCGTTTCATCGAAATCAACTCCGACGCGCCCGCGGGTTTCGGCTACGCGGACCGGATGACCGAGGTCTTCGAGCGGCTCCCCCTCGTGGAGGAGATGCACGCTCACCGGCCACTCACCGCCATCGATTCGGTGGAAGCTCTCGTCGCCAACCTGCGGTCGCACGCTCGCGTTCCCAACCCCCGCGTGGCCATCGTCGATCTCGCCACCGTCAGGACGCGGCCCGACCAGGAGATCCTGCGCGAGGAGTTCCTCAAACGCGGCCTCGACACCGTTCTCGCCGACCCGCGCGAGCTGGTGGTCGCGGGCGGACGGCTGGTGGCGGGCGGGCAGCCGATCGATCTCGTCTACCGGCGAACGGTAATCTCCGAGGTTCTCGCCATCGAGAAGGACGCGCCCGCCTTCTTCGAGGCCTATGAGAAGGGCCTCGTCGTGTTCGTGAACTCCTTCCGCTGCTACCTCTCCGGCGGGCGGATCTCCCCGAAGCGGGGCAGGTACATGCCGGTGCGCCGGTCCTCGAAGAAGTGGGCGAGCGTGCGCCGGACGCACGCGAAGGCGAGCTCGTCCCACGGGATCTCGTCCTCGCGGACCAGCTTCACTTCGAGGCTCTCCACGCCGGGCGAGAAGTCGAGGTCGAGGAGCCTCGCCCGGAAGAGCACGTAGACCTGGCTGATGTGGGGCACC
>CAZYEA010000287.1:1495-5598 GCA_964646485.1 uncultured Acidobacteriota bacterium | reverse complement strand
GCCGAGGTGCGTGTCGCCGTTCGTCGACTTGACCTCGACGACCCCCTCGCCGACCTCGAGGATCGAGATGTCGAAGGTGCCGCCGCCGAAGTCGTAGACCGCGATGGTCTCGTCCTTCTTCTTGTCCAGGCCATAGGCGAGGGCCGCGGCGGTGGGCTCGTTGACGATGCGAAGGACCTCGAGGCCCGCGATCTTGCCCGCGTCCTTGGTGGCCTGCCGCTGCGCGTCATTGAAGTAGGCGGGAACGGTGATGACCGCCTTGTCGACCGTGGTTCCGAGGTGGTCTTCGGCGGCCTGCTTGAGCTTCTGCAGGATCATGGCCGAGATCTCGGGAGGCGAGTAGACCTTGCCGCGCACGTCCACGCGGGCGAGACCTTCCTGCTCAACCACCTTGTAGGGAACGAGTTTCAACTCGTCGGAGACCTCGCCGTGGCGACGCCCCATGAAGCGCTTGATGGAGTAGATGGTGGCTTCGGCGTTCGTGACGGCCTGGCGCTTGGCCACCTGACCGACGAGACGCTCCCCATCCTTGGTGAACGCGACGATGGACGGAGTGGTGCGACCGCCCTCGGAGTTCGCGATGACGACCGGCGCGTCGCCTTCAAGGACGGAGACGCACGAGTTGGTCGTGCCGAGATCGATTCCTATTACTTTGCCCATGTTTCTAAATCTCTCCTGTTCGGACGGGGAGGAATATATCGAATGTACTTAGTGTATGTCAATTCATTTTATCTGAGTATTTACGAATCATATTTTGCAGGCGATAGAACGACCTGCGACCGTCAGACTTTGGTCGAACGGCTCGACTTGCATCACTTTCAACCGGAAATCCGAAGTAGTAGTCTCATGTTCGTGGGGCATGAGAGTCGGCGAAGTCTCCGAACCTCCGGACTTATCGCGGTCTGGATCGCGGCTCCCCTTGCCATCGGCCTGGTCTCGAGTTGTGGCGGGGGCGTGAGGCCTTCCGGCGTTGCGGCTTCAAGCCCGCCCGCTCCCGTTCAAAACGGAGCTTCGCGCGCGACGGCGGCGGTCGCCGATCACATCCTGACCCGCACCACCCTGGGTCCCTGGTGGGGCAGCGGTTGCCCAAAGGCCGGTAACTGCGGATGCGGTTCGGCCGAAACCATGGCCGAGGAGTTCACGTGCCAGATGGACGAACTCCGCGCCAACGACATTCCAGTGAGCGTCTATCTCTTCGACGGCAGCGGCTGGTCCGAGCGGGACTCGCGAGACACGGGGACGTGCGAAGGCGAGGACTGCTGCTCATGGAACCTGGGGCAGGACGTGATCGACCGCCTGGCGAGAGAGCATGTGCGCGCGCTCGTCCATTTCTGGGGCGGATGCCACGAGCCCGCCCAGTACGCCCGCGCCCATGCCCAGCTCGGCGGATCGCTGCTTGGCTTCTATCTGGACGACGGGTCCTCCGACGCCGAACTTCAGCGGGCGAACGACTTCATGCGCTCGGTGTCTCCCGGCGATTTCGAGAACATCGCCAAATCGCACCAGAGCCACGAGCCCTCGACCACCGATGCCGGCTTGTCCCGCCTGGCCAACGTCGCCTACGTGGCGGACCTCGCGAATGATTTCGACGGATTGAAGGTGGGCATCGCCCGGGTGCTGGAGAAGTCGCGCCTCCTGCCCGCCCCCGTCAACGAGCTCACCGCCTACGACTACGAGAACCCCGTCGCCCCCGACGAGGAGACTTACTACCGCAGGATTCATTGGGGCGCCTTCCAGCCCATCATGGCGCACACCCCCTTCGCCAACTCCGACCCCTGGCGCTCCGAATACAGCCCCGACCTCCTCTATGCGTACCGGTACTGGGCCTGGCTTCACAAGGAGTTGACCCCGTACTTCCTGAGCTATTCCCGTCGCATGAGCGAGCAGCCGCAACTCCCAGTGCTCCTGGCCGGGGCGGAACCCAACTCGATGAAGGTGGGTGAGGAAATCTTCGTCCCCTTCGTCACCTCCAAGAGCGGGAGTGTCGACTTCACCCTGCCGGCGGGACAATGGGTGGACTATTGGGACGAGACGCGGGTGGTGTCGGGCCGGCTCACGGACTACCCGGCGCCGGTCGGCCGAGAGCCCGTGTTCCTCAAGCTCGGCTCCCTCATTCCCATGGAAGTGGAACGGGACTACACGGGCCACGGCACGCGGGAATCCGCGGGGGCCCTGACCATCCTCGTCTATCCGAGCGGAACCTCGACTTTCAGATACAACGATGACGAGACCGGATCCTGGACGACCTTCAAGTCGGTGGCCGAGGGCGAGCGCCTCACCCTGAGCGCCGACGCGGCGCCACGCATGCCTCTCTTGTATCGGGTGAGCCGGGTGCTCGCGCGGCCCGCCTCGGTGTGGGTCAGCAACCACTCGGTGCTGGTGAATCAGACGGGCAGTCTCGCGGAGATGGAGTCCGAGAATGAAGTGATCGAGTCGCTCACGGACGCCTGGTTCTACGACGAGGCGAAACGGCGCCTCATCGTAAAGGTCGTGCCCTAGCCGGCCTGACTCCGCTTCTTGAGCGCCTCGAGCGCTTCCTGGGCGGCCGCAAGCTCAGCCCTCTTGCGCGATGGGCCTTCCCCGCCGCCCATCACCTCCCCACCCACCAGGCAACGCACGCGATGGCGCTGGCGATGCTGTGGGCCCTCCAGCGACTCCACTTCATAGGTCGGCAGGTCCAGTCCGCGCGCCTGGAGGAATTCCTGAAGCGCGCCCTTGGCGTCCTTCGTGGCCAGCGAGGCGTCGTCGAGGCGCGGCTCGAAGAGGCGCCTCACCACCGCCCGCGCGGCTTCGATGCCGCCGTCCAAGTACACCGCGGCGATCAACGCCTCGACCGCGTCCTCCTGGACCTTGTCGTGGGCGCGGCCGTGGTTCTTCTCCTCGCCCGCACTCATCTTTATGAGCGCGCCCACGTCGAAGGAGCGGCCGATACCCACGAGGGTGGGGGTCGACACCAGGCGTGCGCGAATCCGCGTCTTGTCGCCCTCGGCCCCCATCGGGTCGCGACGGTGGAGCATCTCGGCCACCACGAATCCGAGAACGGCATCGCCGAGGAATTCGAGCGGCTCGTTGGAAGCGGTGGCCTTCCGTTCGGACAGGAGGCTGCGGTGGGTCAGGGCCTGCTCGACGAGGCCAGCGTCCTTGAAGGTGTGGCCGAGTGCTTCTTCCACCCGGGCCCTGGTGTGATCGTCCAGGGTCACGGCGTGCGCGGGGCGCGTTCGAAAACCACCCGCCCTCCCACCATGGTGAGGTCGACCGGCGTAGTCAGGATCTTCCTCGGCTCGAGCTTGAACAGATCCGTCGCGAAGACCGCGAGGTCGGCGAGCTTCCCGGGCTCGAGCGTGCCTTTGAAGTCGTCGGCGAACTCGGCGTAAGCCGAACCGCGGGTGTAGAGGTCGATGGCCTCGTCGAGCGAAATCCGCTCTTCGGGCAGGAATCCGCCCGGAGGCCCCCCCTCGACGGTCTCGCGCGTGAGCGCGGCGTAGAGGCCAAGACGCGGATCGAGGGGCTCAACGTACCAGTCGGTGCCGAAGGCCACGGGAATGCCGGCGTCGAGGAACGACTTGAAGTTGTAGGCCATCTTGCACCGCTCGACTCCAATGCGCTTCGGGGCCCAGCGCATATCGTCGATGCAGTGCGAGGGCTGGATGGAGGCGACCACCCCGAGCTTGGCGTAGCGCTTCAGGTCGACGCGTCGGACCACCTGGGCGTGCTCGATCCGGAAACGGCGGTCGGAGCGGGCGCGCACGGCCGCGGCCTTCTCGAAAGCGTCGAGAACCAGAGCGTTGGCCCGATCGCCGATCGCGTGGACGGCGAGCTGGAAGCCCGACTTGTCCGCATCGTCGATCAGGCGGTCCAGCTCCTCGACGGGATAGAGAAGAAGGCCACGGGTGGTCGCCTCATCCGTGTAGGGGTCGAAGAACGCCGCGGTGCCGGCGCCCATCGAGCCATCGGAGAGGACTTTGATGGCGCCGACACGGATCCACTCGTCGCCGAGGCCCGATCTCACCCCCGCATCGATGAGCGCTTTCAGAGCGCTCACCGGGCGCCAGACGTTGATGCGCGCGCTCAGCCCTCCTTCGGCACGGATCTGCTGGTACGTG
>CAZYEA010000287.1:0-1485 GCA_964646485.1 uncultured Acidobacteriota bacterium | reverse complement strand
GGCAACATCGAGCGCGGGTCGAGCGCCTCGCCCGTGACCCCGAGGGAGGCGGCGTGAGCGAGGGCGGCCTTCGCCGCGCGCACGTTCATCTCGCGGGTGGGATCGGGCAGCGCTTTGTAGAGGAGGTCCTGGGCGTTGTCCTTGAGGATGCCCGTGGGTTCGCCCGAGGCATCACGAACGATGGTCCCACCGAAGGGATCCTTCGTGTCGCGGTCGATACCGGCGGCACGCAGGGCGAGCGAATTCGCCAGGATCATGTGACCATCGAGCCGGTTCACGGCCACCGGATTGTCTTTCGTGACCGCATCGATCAGGGCCTTCGTGGGCAGGGCCTGGCTCTTCCAGCGTTCGTGGTCCCAGTTCCCGTTCAGGATCCAGGCCCCCTTCGGCAGGGCCGCGGCGTGCCGGCCGATCCGCCCCGCGAAGTCGGCTTCGTTCACGGCATCGCGCAGGTCGACGGAGAGCAGACCGAAGCCTCCGTCCAGAAAGTGCACGTGAGCGTCGTTGAAGCCCGGCGTCACGAGGCGTCCCTGGAGGTCGATCACCCGGGTGTCCTTCGAAACGAGCGCGCGCACCGCGGCGTCGTCGCCTGCGGCCAGGATCCGATTCCCCGAAACCGCCACCGCGGTCTCGAAGCGGCCCTTCTTCACGTAGACCCGGCCGTTCACGAAGACGGTGTCGGCGGTTTGCATGGCCATGGCCGCTCCCAGGATCAGACTCAGCATGCTCGCTTCTCGCGCCCCGCGCTCAGACCACCTTGACGATGACCAGGGTCATGTCGTCGTGCGGGCTCTCGCCCGCGGCGAAGGCGCGGACCTCGTGCAGGATACGTTCCTTCAAGTCGTCGCTCGAAAGCTCACACGCGTGCTTCAGGATGTCGGCGAGCCGGCTCTCCCCGAAGAGCTCGGAGGCGCCGTTCATGGCTTCGGAGATGCCGTCGGTGAAGAAAAGGAAGGTGTCGCCGTGCACCAGGGGCAGCTCGACTTCCTGGATGACATTCCTGAAGGTCTCGCCCGAGTCGAAACCGAGGGCGAGGCCGGGCGGGGAGATGAGCCGGGTCTGCCCGGTGCGTCCGTCGAAGTGGATGAGGGGGTTGTGGCCGGCGCGGGACACCCGCAGCGTGCGCTTCTGCGAATCGATGATGGCGTAGGTCATGGTCACGAACGACCGCCGATCGAGGTTCGGGGCCAGGATCTCGTTGAGCTCGCTCAGCAGGGCCCGGGGAGAGTCGTGGTTGCGGGAAAGGGAAAGGATCAGGCCCTTCAGTTCGGCCATGTAGAGGGCGGCCGAGGTGCCCTTGCCCGAGACGTCGGCGATCAGCACGCCGAGGCGATGGTTCGAAAGGGGCAGGAGGTCGTAGTAGTCCCCGCCCACTTCGTTCGCGGGCAGACAGACCGCCGCGATCTTGAGGCCTTCGATTTCGACGTACTCCTGCGGCAACAGGCTCATCTGAATGTTGCGCGCAACCCTCAGATCCTCATAAAT
>CAZYEA010000286.1:0-5665 GCA_964646485.1 uncultured Acidobacteriota bacterium | reverse complement strand
CGCCCCTGCCGCGCATGCGCTCGACCTACATGCTGCCGGGGCCGCACAAGAAGGAAGAGATCATCGCCTCCGTCAAGAAGGGGCTCTACTGCTCGAACTTCACCAACGGCCAGGTCCAGATCGGCGCGGGCGACTTCACCTTCTACGTGAAGAACGGCTACCTGATCGAGGACGGGAAGCTCACCCGGCCCATCAAGGACGTGAACATCATCGGCAATGGCCCCAAGGTTCTCGAGCAGATCGACATGGTGGCGGACGACCTCACCATCGACCAGGGGGGCTGGACCTGCGGGAAGGACGGGCAGAGCGTTCCCGTCTCGCAGGGCATTCCCACCGTGCGCGTGGCGTCGATCACCGTCGGCGGGCGCAGCGATCGCTGAGTCTTCGCGCATGACCAACCAGGAGTCGGTGAGCGAGGAATTCCGCGTCGTCGCGCGCGACGCGGTGAGGGCGGCCCAGGCCGCGGGGGCCCAGGGCGTCTCCGCGCGCATCGCCCGGGTCCGCGACGTGGCGGTGCAGTGGCGCGACGGACAGATCGAGCAGGTCACGGAGTCGACCACGCGCGGCCTCGGCCTGAGCCTTTACGTCGACGGCCGTTTCGCCTCCGTCAGCACCAGCGATCTGCGAAGCGAAGCGATTCCCCCCTTCATCGGGGACGCGGTAGCCATGACCCGCACCCTCTCCGAGGATCCCTTCCGCACCCTCCCCGACGAGGCGCTGTACGCGGACCGGCCCACCCTCGACCTCCAGTTCGCGGATCCGCACTACGGAGCGCTCACCGCGGCGCGGAGACGCGAGCTGGCCCGCGCGATCGAGGACGCGGCCCGCGACGTGAAGGAGTCGAATCGCATCCTCTCCGTGACCACCTCGGTCAGTGATTCGCGGTCGGAGATGTTTCGCCTGACCTCGAACGGCTTCGAGGGCGAGCGCATCGACACCTCGTTCTGGATCTCGGGCAACGTCACCGTCCAGGACGATGATGGAAGGCGCCCGGAGGACGGAGACTTCGCGGGCGGCCGCTTCTTCGAAGACCTGGGCGACCCGGTTCTGGTCGGGCGATCGTCGTCCCGGCGCGCGCTGGCCCGCCTGGGATCGAGGAAGGTCCCGTCCGGTGTGATGACCATGGTCCTCGACAATAGGACCGCGGGCCGGCTGGTGGGAGCCCTTCTCTCCCCCCTCGCGGCCTCGGCGATTCAGCAGCGCCGGTCGTTCCTCGAGGGACGGGCCGGGGAGACGGTGGGCAGCCCGCTCCTTTACATCGCCGACGACCCCCTGATTCCCAAGGGCCTCGGCTCGCGCCATTTCGATGGCGAAGGGATTTCCTCGAAAAGGCTTCCCCTCTTCGAGGCCGGCGTGCTTAAGAACTACTACGTCGACACCTACTACGGGAAGAAGCTCAAGATGGCGCCCACCACCGGCAGCACGTCGAACCTCGACTGGCGGCCTGGCCCGAAGTCGCAGGCCGCTCTCATCGCCGATGTGGGCGAGGGCGTCTTCGTGACCGGCTTCCTGGGCGGCAACTCCAATGGCACCACCGGTGACTATTCGCTCGGCATCCAGGGCTTCATGATTCGCCGGGGCGAGGTCGCGGAGCCGGTGGCGGAAATGAACATCTCCGGGAACCAGCTTGACTTGTGGAAGCGGCTCGTCGGAGTCGGGAACGATCCTTACGAGTTGTCGCCCTTGCGCACACCCACCCTCGTCTTCGAGGGCGTGTCGTTCGCCGGGGTCTGACCTTCGCCGCCCTCGCCGCCTTGGCCTTTTGCTTCGGGCTTGCTGAAGGGACCGGAACGCTGTAAGAATGAAACCGATTTCGCGTTCCTTTTTTCGAATAATTCGCTCCCTTTCATTCGCCGTTCCCATCATCTCGGAGACATTTATGCATTCACGGAAAGTCGTCGCCCCCGCTCTTATTCTCGGCCTGGCCGCTCTTGGCCTCAGCGCCTGCAAGGCCGACCCCCAGGAAAAGTACGTGGCCGACCTGCGCGCCTCGAACGAAGTTCCCGCGAACTCCTCGACCGCGGTGGGCCAGCTGGTTCTGCTCGTGAGCCGTGACGGGTCCTACGCCGAATATTCCGTCGAAGCGAACGGTCTCACCGGAGGCATCCGGGGCGGCCACTTCCATCGCGCGGCCACCGGGGTCAACGGACCGATCGTCCTGAGCTTCTTCTTCAACGCAGACGGCTCGGAGAATCGCACCCCCACCCCGGGCACCACGGACCTCGAGATCAACAAGGCCATCGCGCGCACCATCAACAAGACCCAGCTCGATACGATCCTCGCCGATCTCCGGGCCGGAAATCTCTACGCCAACGTTCACACCCCCCAGAACCCGGGCGGTGAGATCCGCGGGCAGCTGATCAAGCAGTAGGGGACGTCGGGTTGGCGCCCGACGGCGGCGCCTTCTGAACCAGCATCAGGACGTGGCCGACGAGCATGGCCGCGAAGATGATCCCGGCCTGGGCGAAGCTTCGCGTGGACAGCATGTAGAAGCAGAAGCCGAGGGCGAGGAGGGAAACCGGCGCGGCCAGGGGCACCTGGAACTGCGCCGGGCCCTTCGTCCGCCGGAACACCCAGAACGAGATGCAGACCAGGGTGTAGACGATCAGCCGGACGATGGCGGAGAGGATGGCATTCCACTCGAAGGTGCCCTGGATGGCGAGCGCTCCCGCCACGATCGAGAATCCGATGATGGACACGTGAGGCGTGAGGAATCGCGGATGGACGCGCGCGAAGGCGGCCGGCAATTCTCCCCGCTCCGCCATCGAAAACAGCAGGCGCGGCGACTGCAGCCCGTTCCCGGTGGCCCAGCCCCAGACCGAGATCATGGCGGCGAACGAGGCGAAGGTGACCCCGACCGGCCCCCACAGGACGGAGAAAGCGGCCGCGATGGGCGCTTTTTCCTGCTGGAGATTCGGGACCAGGCCGATGGTGACGTACTGGACGGAGATATACACGGCCGCGATGATGCCGAGGGCCACGAGCAGGGCGTAGGGGCTGTCCTTGCGCGCGTCCTTCGCTTCCCCCGCGGACATGAGGGGCGCTTCGAAACCGCCGAACGCGAAGATCAGGAGCAGCACGGCCTGGGTCCACTGCGGCTGCGCCACCGTCTGCGTGCTCAGGACCTCCGCGGACACGCTCGGCAGGCCCAGCAGAACCAGGAGGGCCAGGGGCAGGAGTTTGGCGATGGTGAACACGTCGACCGCCCAGGAGGCCTGCTTCACCCCGATCAGGTTGATCAGAGTGATCACGAAGAGCACAAAGACGATCACGGCCGACCGACCGGCGCCTTCCGCGGCCACGGGGAGGATCTGAGAGAGGTAGCTCGCGAAGACATTGAGGTTCGCCGCCGCGGAAAGCAGACGGGTCCAAAGGGTGAGCCATCCCGCCTGGAAACCGACGTGACGGCCAAACGCCTCGCGGGCGTAGAGGTAGGCGCCGCCGCTGTCCTCGAACCGGCTCGCCACCTCGGCGAAGCACAAGACGATGGTCAGCACTCCGAGAGCCGCGATGGCATGAGCGATCGGGCTCCGGGCGCCGGTGAGGGCGGCGATCTGGGCGGGCATGCCGAAGATGGCGCTGCCGATGACCCCGTTGACGATGGCGAGGGTCAGGTCCGCGCGCGAGATCGCTCTTATGGGGCGGGGCGCGCTCATCAAGGCCATGATAGCCAATGTGCCCGCGGCTCAAGACCGGATCCCTGATTGGGCGTCTAAACTCCAAGGAAGGGGCGTATCAGCGGAGACTTTCAATCATGCGGCTACTTTCGATTCTGGGCCTTGCCGGCGCGCTCGCGCTCCCGGCCCCGCCCGCTCCCGCGCAGGAGGAGCTTGCTTCGGTCGCCACCTTGCACCTTGCCGACGGCACCTCGGTGGCGCTCGTGGAGTGGAAGCTCACCTACGAGTTCGTGACCTGGAGATCGAAAGAGCCGATCAGCTCGGCGAAGCCGCAGGTGCGAGAGAACTCCCAGCTGGTTCTGGGTAAGAAGTCGTACTCGGTGAGGGGCGACACCTTGAGCCTGAGCCACATCGAGGGCGAGGAGATCGTGCGGGTCGGGGGCATGAACCTCAAGAAGGTCGGCGACTTGAAGATCGAGCAGCCGGCCCGTGAGACCCTCGCCCCCGACCTTGAGAAGGATCGCTTCTACCAACCGCGCAGCCTCGACATCAAGGGGAAGACTCTCTCGGGAATCGAGCGGAGTTTTTGTGTCGCCTCCTTCTCCGCCCTGGTCGAATGCGGGGGGACGAAGACCACGCGCGTGGTCAAGATCGAGTTCAACTGAACGTGGCCGCAACCGGCGGCACCGCCCGGAGCGCCCCGTGTCCTTCCTGCGCTCACCCCATCACCATCGCCGAGTTCGACGTGGACCTGGGGGAGATCTTCGCCTGCCCGGAATGCGGGACGGAGCTCGAAGTCAGGGGTTTCGATCCTCTGCGGCTCGCCCCCTCGGAGCCCGGCGAGGAAGGTGAGAGTGACTAGCCCCTTCCGCTTTCGAAGCGTCCATCCGTCGGATGGACGGGAGCCTGATGTCACTTGGCGGCGCTCTCCTGGGCCGCGTTCTCGCGGAAGCGAGGTTATGATCCCGGCTGATTTGAAAGAGCGCGTCCGTGGTCTCGGAAACCTCTCCGCCCGCGGCCGATCTCTCCAGGAGGCATGATGTTCGGTCTCGGTGTTCAGGAACTCCTTCTCATTCTCGTGATTCTCGTTTTCATTTTCGGCACGAGTCGGATCGCCGACTTGGGCAAAGGCATGGGCGAAGGCATTCGCAATTTCAAGAAGGCCATGAAGGACGACACGAATCCTTCGGGGTCAGGTTCGAGTGAGGAGAAAAAGTGATGAGACTGAATCAGAAGCTGGCCGTTCTTCTGGGCCTGGTGCTGGCCGGCGCCGCCTGTCACAAGGACAAGCCGATCACCCCCGTTCCCCCCTTCCCGTCCCCGACCCCGATGGTGGTCCCGGCCAATCCAACTCCAGCACCCACTCCGCGCGTCGAGACGCCGGTTCCCGAGCTCAGCGACTACGAGCGCTTCCGTCAGATGCCCATCGACGAGCTCGACAAGAGCGGCATCCTGGGCGACGTCTATTTCGACTTCGACAAGGCGGATCTGCGCGAGGCGGATCGCGGCACCCTGACCAGGAACGGCGAGGCGCTCAAGAAGTTCGACTATCTGATCGTGACCATTGAAGGTCATGCCGACGAGCGGGGCACCATCGAGTACAACCTGGCCCTCTCCGACCGCCGCGCACGCCTCGCTTACGACTACCTCATCTCCATCGGCATCGCCGCCAACCGGATCAAGGCCGTGGCCTATGGCAAGGAGATCCCGGTCTGCAGCGAATCCACCGAAGACTGCTGGCAGCGCAATCGACGGGCCCACTTCGCCATCACCGGCAAGGCCGCCCGCTAGAGAGCATCCTTGAGACCGACGGTGGAAGCAGCAAGGAGCAGACGCAGTGAGCGCTGAAGCGGTTCTCAAGGAGCTGACGGGTCGTATCGGAAAGTACGACATCATCAAGCCGCTGGGCAAGGGTGCCATGGGCATCGTGTACCTGGCCAAGGACTCGATGCTCGACCGCGAGGTCGCCCTCAAGGTCATGGTGTCGAACATCGCGGACGACCCCGACCTCAAGATGCGTTTCGAGCGCGAGGCCAAGGCGGTGGCGA
>CAZYEA010000285.1:0-5681 GCA_964646485.1 uncultured Acidobacteriota bacterium | reverse complement strand
GGGGCGGCCAGACTTTCATCCAGATCGACATCTCGCCGCAGGAAGCGGACAGTAACGTCCGCATCGCCGCTCCTCTGGTGGGCGACATCGGCTCGTGCGTCAAGGCGCTCCTGCAGGCGATCGACGCCGCCCCGGGCGGCTGGGCGAAGCCCCCCGCCGAATGGACGAGCGCCATCGCCGAGCGCAAGAACAAGAACATCGCGAAGATGGCCGAGACCCTCGCGAAGAATCCGTCGCCCATGAATTTTCACAGCGCGCTCAACGTGGTGCGCGACCTCGTGAAGGCGAACCCGGACGCGATCCTGGTCAACGAGGGTGCGAACGCGCTCGACTTCACCCGCAGCATCGTGGACATGTACAAGCCGCGCAAGCGTCTCGACGTCGGCACCTGGGGCATCATGGGGATCGGGATGGGCTTCGCGGTGGCCGCGGCGGTCACGAGCGGGGAGCCCGTGATCGCGATCGAGGGCGACAGCGCCTTCGGCTTCTCGGGGATGGAAGTGGAGACCATCTGCCGCTACAACCTGCCGGTCTGCGTGGTCGTTCTCAACAACAACGGGGTCTACGGCGGCACCGACAAGAATCCCACGGGCGGGCCCGACGTCGCCCCCACGGTCTTCGTCAAAGGCGCGCGCTACGACAAGCTGATCGAGGCCTTCGGCGGAGTGGGCGCGCACGTGACCACTCCGGCCGAGCTTCGCGCGGCCATGGAAGAAGCGATCCGCTCACGCCGGCCCACGCTCATCAATGCCGTGATCGACGAGGCCGCGGGCACCGAGAGCGGCCGGATCACCAGCCTGAACCCGCAAAGCGCGAAGAAGGCCCCTTAACCCTTCCCGGAGACCCTGATGGAAGCCCTCAAAGACGTACGTGTACTCGACATGACCCACGTGCAGGCGGGGCCCACCTGCTCGCAGCTCCTCGCCTGGATGGGCGCCGACGTCATCAAGTTCGAGCCCCCGCACGGAGACGCCACCCGCGGGCAGCTCCGGGACGTGCCCGGCGCCGACAGCCTCTACTTCACCATGCTCAACTGCAACAAGCGGTCGATCACCGTGAACATGAAGTCGGCCGAGGGCAAGGCGGTGTTCGTCGATCTGATCAAGAGCTGCGACATCATCATGGAGAACTTCGGCCCCGGCGTGCTCGACCGGCTCGGGTTTCCGTGGGAGAAGATCCACGAGGTCAATCCCAAGATCGTGATGGGATCGATCAAGGGCTTCGGCTCCACCGGCCCCTACGCGGACTTCAAGGCCTATGAGAACGTGGCTCAGGCCATGGGCGGGGCCATGAGCACCACCGGCGTTCCCGACGGCGCCCCTTTCGTCACCGGGGCTCAGATCGGTGATTCCGGCACCGGCCTTCACCTGGCCATTGGCCTTCTCGCCGCCCTGCACCAGGCCCGAAGGACCGGGGAAGGGCAGTACGTCGAAGTGGCCATGATGGACGGGGTGATGAACCTCTGCCGGGTGAAGTTCCGCGACCATCAGCGCCTCACCCGCCAGGATCTCTCGGAGTACTCGGTGCCGACCTACAAGGGCATGGGGGAAGTGCCGCGGGCGGGAAACGACTCCGGGGGCGGCCAGCTCGGCAACGCCATCCACTGCAAGCCGCATGGGGCGAACGACTGGCTCTACGTGGTGGTTCAAGAGGCGGTCTGGGATCCGCTGGCCCGCCGCATCGGCCCCGAGGTTCAGATGCCCGAACTCGTGGACGATCCGCGCCTCAGCACCATCGGCGAGCGCCGCAAGAACCAGGCCCTGCTCTGGACCCTGCTCACCAAGTTCGCGGAGAAATTCACCAAACGGGAACTCATGGCCGTCCTCAACGACATCGACGTCCCCTGCGGCCCCATCATGTCGACCGAGGATCTTGCGAACGACGAACACATCCGCGGCCGGCAGATGTACGTCGAACTCGACCACCCGCAGCGCGGGCCCTGGTTCAATGTGGGCATGCCCATCAAACTCTCGGCCTCCCCGGCCGTGATCAGGCGCTCGCCCCTGCTGGGAGAGCACACGGACGACGTTCTCCGCAACGTGCTCGGCTACGACGAAGCGAAGGTCGCGCAGTTGAAGAGCGCGGGCGCCTTCTCAAACCCTCCGAAGAAGACGGCCTGAGCCGCCAGGAGATCAAGCCAAATGAAAGTTGCGATCATCGGCCAGCAGGACTTCGGCAAGGCCGTGCTGGAGGCATTCTTGAAGCGCGGGGATACGGTGAGTGCCGTGTTCTGCGCGCCCGAGAAGGAAGGGGCCAAGCCCGACGCCCTGCGGGTGGCCGCCCAGGCCGCGGGACTTCCCGTGCATCAGTTCAAGTCCCTGCGGGCCCCGGAGGCGGTCGCGGCCATGCAGGCGGCGGACGCCGACCTCGGCATCATGGCCTTCGTCCTCCAGTTTGCGCCCCAGGAATTCGTGAACATTCCGAAGCGCGGCACCATCCAGTTCCATCCCTCCCTCCTGCCCAAGTATCGCGGGCCGTCTTCGATCAACTGGCCGATCAGCCTCGGCGAGACGGAAACCGGTCTCACGATTTTCCGGCCAACCGACGGGCTCGACGAGGGCGCGGTCATCCTGCAAAAGCGCACCGAGGTGAGCGAGGACGACACCCTCGGAACCGTCTATTTCGGCCGTCTGTTCCCGATGGGCGTCGAGGCCATGCTGGAGGCGGCCGACCTCGTAGTGGCCGGCAAACACACGGAAACCGTCCAGGACGAGTCCCGGGCCTCCTATGAGGGTTGGTTCCGGGAATCCGAGGCGAAGATCCACTGGGCCAATCATGCGAGCGTGATCCACAACCTGATCCGCGCCGCCGATCCCGCACCCGGGGCCTGGACCACGTGCAACGGCGTGAAGCTTCAGCTCTTCGACAGCAAGAAGGAGCTCGTGGCCACCTTCGGAGCGGTCAAGGGCAAGATCGGAGAGGTCGTGGAGGCCGGTGGCGGCAAGCTCGTCATCGCCGCCCAGGGCGGGCGCATTCACGTGGGCAAGGCCAAGCTCGGCGACGCGAGGAAGGGCGCCGCCGATTCCTTTGGGCTTACCGCCGGAACGATCCTCGGGAGTTAGTCCCTAACGCTTCTTGCCCGCGTAGGCGAGGACAAAAAGGCCCGTGCCTCGGCAGGGGGCGCCGCCCGCGATCTTCGTCGCCGTGCCGTCCGGGGCCATGCAGTTGCCCGAGGAGCGGTCGGTCGCGTAGACGAGCCCCCGATGGTCGATGTCCGTATCGGTCAACTGAATCGGCGCGGCCTTCGGGATGTTGGTCTTCGGGATGTAGTGGCCAATCTCGACCAGGTGGTAGGGGTCTTTGAGGTCCACCAGCCGCACCCCCGCGTTCACGTAGGCGACCCAGGCGAGCTTGTCCTTGAACCGGTTGATCTCGCCGTTCACGGTCTCGGCGTGCTGGTGGGGGCCGAAGTTCCCCCCGCTCTTGCAGAAGTTTCCGACCGGCACCTGCCAGGTCGCGACCGGCATCACGTTCTCTTCGTGCGTGATGTCGAACATGTAGGCCTTGCTTTTGATCGTGCCCGGCGCGCACTCCTGCCCGAGCTCATCGGTGACGAAGGCGTACGTCCGGGGCAGGGCATTGCCGTCGAAGTTGGGGACTTCGTCGTAGACGATGGGGGAGACCGTATGCGGCCCGCGGCCGGGAGGGGAGGTGTCGAAGACCCAGACCACCCTGGGCTTGGAGGGGTCGGTGATGTCCCAGGCCGCCAGCTGCCCGCTGCCGTCCCGGAATCCGCCGTAGACGCGATGGTTCTCTTCGTCGACGATGGGGTGGTGCAGGTACTGATCCTGGAAGCCTTCCTCGCCGAGTTTCTGTCCGGGCAGCCAGCCACGGCCGACGAATTTGGGGTTCTTCGGGTCGTTCAGGTCGAAAATGAGAAGCAGGGTGGAGAGGAAACCCGGCTCGTTGGCGGATGCGTAGAACAGACCCGACTTGTTGGACCAGAAGCCCTTGTGAGCCCGGGGCTCGCGGTAGGCAGCACCCGGCCGGGGCTTCGGCGCGTCGATCACGCGGCCGCCGCAGCCGGGCCCGCAGGAATTCTCCGGCGTGCCCAGGATTTCCGACACGAGGGAGATCTTCGAAGGATCGGTGCCGCGCTCGGTGATGTCGAAGATCTGGAACTTGAGCCGGTCTCTCGCCTCCACGCTGCGGACAAGGTAGTCGCGCCCTTCGGGACCGAAGTCATAGACCACCGAGACCGAACGCGAGGTGGCGTTCACCTCGTTGGGGATGTGCCAGACATATTTCGGGTGGGCGGGATCGGAGATCTCCAGGATCGAGGTCCCGTTGAACTCTTTCTTCTTCGTGATGGGATTGAAGAGGCCGTCTTCACCCTGGCCGCTCCCCATGTTCCCGACGTAAACCCAGTTCCCGTTCTTCGGGTCGGACTTCGTGACCACTTGCAGGGCATGTCGTCCCTGCATGTCGTTGTAGCCGACGAGGCGGATGTTCAAAGCGTCGTCGACGCTCGCCTCGGAGGGCGCGGGCTTCGACGCGCCCGAAGGAGCCTGCACCGCGGCGGCCGAGAGGGGTATCAGCACGACCGCGAAGGTCAGGGCCAGGCGACTCGTCCGGGTCACGGTCGAAACTGCGATCTTCATGTCTATTGATCTCCCTTGCTCCGCGGCCGCGCCCCGGCTCCTGGGCCGGGGCCGGACCTGGTCTTACTGCTTCACATCCTTCAACTGCTCGACCACCGTCTTCGCCTTCTCCGCGTACTGGCCCGAAGGGTCGAGCTCGAGAACCTTCTGCATATCGGCCTTGGCCTCGGGGAGCTTGTTCTCCCGCACGTAGGACATGCCCCGCCAGTAGTAGGCGTCGCCGAGCTTCTCGTCTTTGGCGATGGCCTTGGTGAAATAAGCGATGGCGTTCGGCATGTCCGAGCCCCGCAGGAAGGAGACCCCGATATTGAAGTATCCATCCGAACTCTTCACCGCGGCGTCGTCGATGCCCGCGAGGAACTCGAGCCCCTTGGCACTCAGTCCGGAGTCGAGGGCCGCCTGGGCGGCGGCAAAGCGCAACTCCACGCGCGCGGGGTCGGAGGCGATGGCTTTCTCGAGAAACTCGATGGCCTTGGCGTTGTTCTTCTCTCCCACGTAGGTCCGCGCGATCTTGGGATAGACCTGCACCGCGAGTTCCGGCTTCATGGCCAGGATTTTTTCGTAATTCTCGCGGGCCACCGTCCAGTTCTGGGCCGCGAAGGCCTCGTCGCCCACCTTGATCGCGGCCAGAAGCTCGGGAGGCGGACCCTGGAGCTTGTCGAGCGTGATGTTGACCGGAGGCTGGCGCACTTCCTCGCTGGTCATCGGCACCACCACGGCCTTGCCCGCGAAGCCTTCGGCGGTGACCCCGATGCTCCAGTCGCATACAGTCAGGCCCAGGTAGGACCACGAACCTTTTTTGTCGGCGGTGAGAGTGGGGCCGCCCCCGCGCGCGGCGCAGTTGAGTTTCACCGTGGCCCCCGCAACCGGCTTGCCGTCCGCGTCGAGGACCTTGCCGGCCATGTGGCCGATGCCTTTCCAGTTCTGGGCCAGAGCCGGGGAGGCAAGGGTCAGTGTGAACAGGGCGATCAGAGTTCGTGTGTTCATGGTCCTGGAATTCTATCCGCGTCGGTTCCGGGCCGACCGGCTCTTCGATGGGGGGAGTCACCCTCGCCGCCCGCGAGGGGAGGTGGGCACAAA
>CAZYEA010000284.1:0-5706 GCA_964646485.1 uncultured Acidobacteriota bacterium | reverse complement strand
CTTTATTGTCGGACTAGAGCAGGGCCTCTTTCCTCATGAAGAGGATGGCGAGGACAATGGCGTGAAGGACGATGGATCCGAGGATCTCGGTGTCGCGGCGCGGCGCCTCGATGCGCGGTATGGGCCGCCGCGGGTCCTCCGTGGTTTCGGTGACCTCATCGACCTCGTTGAAATTGAATACCGCCACGTTCCCTGGGCAGCGATGTTCTCAGGCCTGGCCGGTTGGACCCATGTCGCTCATCTTCTCGAGGATCTCTTTCGCGATTCTCAAGACCCCCAGGCCGCACGCGCCCGAGACCACGGGCGCGCGGTTCCCCAGAATGGCGGCGACGAAGGCCTTGGCCTGGCGCCGCAGCGGCTCGCTCTCGGGGTCGCCCGGCCCCGATCCGATCGCTTCCATACGGATCTCCGGCGTGCCGCTCTCCCCCGCCACCAGCCTCGCCACCTGGGCCTTCCGGGTGATGAAGTCGCACGAGGCGTAGAGCCTCGATCCAAACACTCGGAATTTCCGGATCTTCTCGGCCGAGACCCGGCTGGCGGTGAGATTCGCGATCAGCCCGGACTCGAAGCGGATGCGCACGTTCGCGATGTCGACCCGATCGGTGAGCACGGGCACGCCGACCGCGTCGATCTGCACCGGTCTCGAGGCGTCGAGCGCCACCAGAAGATCGAGGTCGTGGATCATGAGGTCGAGGATCACGTCGATGTCGAGACTGCGGTTCGGGAAGGGCGAGAGCCGATGCACCTCCACGAAGCGCGCGGTGCCGACCTTCGAGAGCGCCTCGGCGGCGGGATTGAAGCGTTCGACGTGGCCGACCTGGAGCACCACCCTCCTCGAGGCAGCGAGATCGACCAGGGCCTCCGCCTCCTCGATCGTGGCGGTGATGGGCTTTTCGACCAGTACGTGCCGCCCGGCCTGAACCAGGCGGGTCGCGACCTCCGCGTGGGCGGCGGTCGGTACCGCGACTACGGCCGCGTCGACTCTCTCCATGAAATCTTCAAACGACCTGGCGACTTCCGCCCCGTAGGGCTCCCCCGCGGCCCGGGCGCGGGCGGGGTCGAGGTCGAAGACCGCCGCGAGCTTCGCGTCGTCGAGGCCGGCGAAGACCCGCGCGTGATGGGTGCCGAGCGCGCCCGTCCCCACCACCCCGACTCTCAAAGACGCGCTCATGTTGCTATCCCTCCGTACCGGTGCGGACGACGCCCACTACCACGAGGCCCAGATCCTTCGCCCGGGCCAGGAAGCGGGGCTTGTCGAGCAGCAGGGTCTTTCCTGCCTCGACCGCCAGCACCGCCGCGCGCGCTTCGCTCAGGGCCTGAAGCGTGCGCTCCCCCGCCACCGGAACATCGAAGCGCATGTCCTGCCTGGGCTTCGCCATCTTTACCACCACGACCCCCGGACCGGCGATTCGGGCGCCGCGGGAAATCGCCTCGTCGGTCCCTTCCATCGCCTCGAGAGCCACCACCGCCCGGTCCTTCACCACCACGGTTTGCCCGAGGTCGAGCCGGCCGAGTTCGGACGCGATCCGCACTCCGTAATCGATGGCCTTCTGTTCGTCGCCTGAGGGTTTCCTCCCGCTCATGGGTCCACGGTCGGCGAGCTGGTCGCCCAGCAGCTCGACCGAGGACATGAGACGGATGCCTTCCCGCTCCAGGGCGTCCGCGACTCCGCCGATCAGGCTGTCGGTGTTCTTGAAGGCGAGGCGAGCGAGCACACCCATGAGAGTCAGATCGGGGACGATGCCCGAGAAGATCTGGCGGTGCCGGACCTGTCCGGCCATGATGGCTTCGCGAGCGCCTGCTTTCTTGAGGGCGGCGATGCAGGCGCCGAGTTGACCGAGCGAAACCTCCTGGGTCTCGTCCACGAGAGCTTCCAGTCCCTCGTCGGTCTCTTCCTTGAGGCGGATCAGGACGACCCGCCGCCCCTGCTTCCGGGCCGCCTCGGCCACCAGGAACGGGAACCGGCCGTTCCCCGCGATCAAGCCGAGTGGTTCCCGGGCGGAGGAGGCCTCGCTCACTCGTCGTGGTCCGCGACCCGCTTTCGGCGCTTGAGGACGACCCCGCGCTTCGCGGTGCGCATGAATTCGATCAGGATCTTCACTTCCTTCTGATCGCCGACCCCGGGTTCCTTCTCGATCTGAAGCAACGCCTCGGTGGCGGGCAGGCCGCTCTGCATGAGCACGCGGTACGCCCGCCGGATCGCCGCCACCGCCTCTGGGGAAAATCCGCGCCGTTTGAGGCCGAGAGTGTTGGGGCCGAAGAGACACGCGGGGCGGTTGCCCACCGTCTTCGAATACGGCAGGACATCCATAGTCGCGACGGTGAAACCGCCGAGGAAGGCGTAAGGGCCCACCCGGCAGAACTGGTGCACCGCGGAGAAGGCGCCCACGGTGGCGTAGTCCGCAACCTCCACGTGCCCGGCCAGGGTGGCGGCATTGGCGAAGATCGTGCTGGAGCCGACATGGCAATCGTGGGCCACGTGGGACTGGGCCATGAAGAGGTTGTCGGACCCGATCTCGGTGATGCCGCCCCCGCCCGCGGTGCCGCGATGGACGGTGACGCCCTCGCGAAACTGGTTGCGATCGCCGATGCGCACGCGCGTCTTCTCGCCTCCAAACTTCATGTCCTGGGGAGCGAGGCCGAGGCAGGCGAAGGGGAACACGTGATTGTCCTCGCCCAGGCGCGTATCGCCGTCGATCAACGCGTGGGCGTCGACCACCGTGCGCGCCCCCAGGTGAACATCGGCGCCGATCACGGCATAAGCGCCGATCCTCACCCCGGGGCCGAGCCTCGCCCCTTCGGCCACGAGCGCCGTCTCATGAACCTCGGGCGGACGAAGGTGCGACACAGAGAGGAGCAGACGCGCTTCGGCCACTCGGTGGTCGCCCACCCGGATCTCACCCCGGATACGGAAGAGATTGCCGCGCCGGTGGATGAGGGAGATCTCCAGGTCGAGTCGATCCCCCGGCGTCACCGGCTTGCGGAACTTCGCGTTGTCGATCCCCACCACCAGCACCTCGCTGCGGGTGGGATCGGTGGCCTGGAGAAGCCAGATGCCCGCGGCCTGGGACAGGCTCTCCATGAGCAGCACTCCCGGCATCACCGGAGCGCCCGGGAAATGCCCCTCGAAGAACTCCTCCGCCCCGGTGACCGTCTTGAGCGCCTTCAGGCCGATCGAGGGATCGTAGCGGGTGATCCGGTCGACGAGGACGAAGGGATAGCGAGTGGGAAGCCGCCGGGCAAGTCCGCCCACCTCCATGTCGGAGAGGAGGCCCGCGATCTCCGGTGTCTGTGAATCCAAAAGAGAGTCTCCTCTACCCCTTGGGTCTTGAAGAGGCCCCTTTGGGAACCCCCGAAGACCAGGCGGGAGGCCCGCGGCGGTCGCGACCACGGGGGCCGGGACCGCCTCGGTCAAAGGAAGCGACCTACTGGAAAGGAGTGGGCGTCGGCTTGGCGGCGGGAGCCGCGGGAGCGGCGGCCGGCGGGGTGGTGGCCGCGGGAGCCGCGGGCTTCGCCTCGGCGGGCTTGGGTGCGGGCGCGGCGGGACGGGCGGCCTTCTCGGTGTCGTCAGCCTTGACGATCACGTCGCGGGTGATGTCGAGCTCGGCATTGATGAGCACGATGGTCGCGCGGTCGAGGATGAAGTCGAGCGCCTTCTCCTTGCCCACCGCCTGCAGGATGGGCTGGATCTTGGTGTTGAACTCGACCTGGAACTCCTGGGCCTTCTGCTGGGCAGCCTGCTGCATCCGCTGGATGTCGGCCTGAGAATCCTCGGCGAGGGCCTGACGGTCGCGGTTCTTCTTGACGATGTCCTGCTGCTTCTTCTCCACCGCGTCGGGCGAGAGGATGGCGCTCTGCTTCTGCAGTTCGTCCTGAAGAGCCTTGATCGCGGTGTCGAGCTGCGCGATCTGGTTCTGGCGCTTGGTCAGTTCCGAGCGGATCTCGCTCTCGAGCTGGTCCATTTTGGTGGCGTAGCCCTTCCCGAGGAGGCTCTCCTGCGAGATGCGCTGCATGTCGACGACGCCCATCTTGACCGGCTTGCCGGTGGGGCTCGTGGCCTGGGCGAAGGCCGGGCTCGTGGCCAGAATCAGGGCCAGGGGGCCCATAAACGCGAACAACTTCTTCATCAGTTCTCCTTAGAAAGTGGTGCCGACCGCAAACCGGAAGGTGCGCTTCGAATCGACGATTCGAAGGTCGGCGTTGGGGTTGATCGCATAGATCAACCGGAACGGCACGTTCAACACCGGCATGATAAACCGAAGCTCCGCTCCGGTGGACACGACGGCGCTGCGGAAAGTGACCTTCTCGCCCTTCAGGTACGACTGGCCGGCGTCGAAGAAGAGCAGGGCGCGGATGGGGCCGATCACGTCGATGTAGTACTCGGCGTTGAACAGCGCAAACTTGTCGCCGCCCACCAGGGCCAGGCTGGAGGGCTCCCGCGGACCCACCGCGCGGATGTTGTAGCCCCGGATCTGCTGCTCACCGCCCATGTAGAAGCGGAGGTAGAAGGGCAGGCTCGACCGCCCGCTCACGGGGTCGATCTCGGCGGTCTGGGAGAAGGGCAGGATCATTCCGTACTGGGCCCGGATCCCGAGCGAAGTCTTCCGGGTGTGGGGAATGTAGAAGATCGCTTCCAGATCCGGCCTCAGGTAATTGAGGGTCCCGCCCAGGGGGCCACCGGTGAACTGGCCCGAAGCGGTGAGCTTGATCCCGCGGCGCGGGGTGTACGGGTTGTCCACCGTGTTGTAGACGAGAGAGGGCGAGAGGCGGGACTCGCGACGCTTGCCGAAATCCTCGAGGAGAAAGGCATCGGAGATGGTCGGGGTCGAGAAGTTGAGGGGGTCGTTGGGGTCGAGTTCGGCCTGGGAGATGTTCACCACCTCATAGGCGTAGTTCAGGAAGATGCGGGAGAACCGGCCGAGGGGCAGGCCGGTGGTGAACGAGGCGCCGGTGCGTTCGTCCTGATACCCGAACACGTTCGCCGACGCGTAGGTCTGGTAGATGATCTTCCGCTTGTAGAGGTCGATGCCCGCGGTGATCGGCCGGTCGAACAGGTACGGCTCGCTGACCGCGAACTGGTAGTTCTTGGTGCGCTTGCCGGTCTGGGCGGAAATCTGGAAGGTCTCTCCCTGGCCCAGGAAGTTCGAGGTCTGGAAGGAGGCGTTGAGGAACTTCCCTTCGAGGCCGGAGACGCCGCCTCCGAAGGTGAACTGGTTCCGGTTCTGCTCCTCCACCCTCATGGTGACGTCGATCTTGTCTTCGGCGAGCTGGGAGGGCCCGAGTTCGGGCGCCTTCTCGATGGGCTTGAAATAGCCGAGCTGGTTGATGCGGCGGATCGAGAGCTTGAGCAGTTCGGTGTTGAAGACGTCGCCCTCGGTCAGGTACACCTCGCGGCGGATGACCTTGTCGCGGGTCGAATCGTTGCCGGCGAAATTGATCTTCCCGACGAAATACTGCTTGTCCTCGTTGATGTCGAGGACGAGATCGACCGTCTTCTTGTCCCGGTTGGGCGTGCGCTTGGTGAAGCCGGTGTACTGGAAATAGCCCTGGGCGCCGTAGGCGTCGCGGAGGCCGGTGTTGTAGGCCAGCCGGAGGGGGTCCATCCGTCCGTCCTTGGTGATCGCGTCGCCCGTGGTCGTGGTGCCCGCGTACAGCGCCCGTTCAATGAGGTCCCGCGCCGGGCTGTCCGGGGGGAGCTTCGCCAGC
>CAZYEA010000283.1:563-5713 GCA_964646485.1 uncultured Acidobacteriota bacterium | reverse complement strand
GGCCAGGACCTGGGCGGCGATTCCCTCGCCGCGACCGATGGCCCCGAGCTTGTCGGTGCTTTTGACCTTGATGGACACCGCACCCGTCTCGACGTCGAGAAGGCGGGCGATGTTTTTCTTCATCGCCCCGAGGTGGCCGGAAAGACGGGGACGCTCGGCAATGAGCGTCGCGTCGACATTGACAATGGAAAGATGCGCGGCGGCGAGGCGGGACATCACCTCGGCCACGAAGCGCTTCGAGGCCGCACCCTCGAGCCCGCGATCGCTGCTCGGGAAGAGCGAGCCGATCTCGCCGAGGGCGCCCGCGCCGAGGAGCGCGTCGCACAAGGCGTGCAGCAGGACGTCGCCATCGGAGTGGCCGTGAAGACCGACCTCCGCGGGGATCTCGACCCCCCCCAGGAGCAACGGACGGCCGGGCACGAGGCGATGCGCGTCGAAGCCGAGGCCCACGCGAAGGGCGGGGTGGCTTAAAGCGAGACCCTGGCGCGCACGATCGAGATCGTCCTTGGTCGTGATCTTGAAGTTCCGGGTCGAGCCTTCCACCGCGACCACGGGAATCCCCGCCCGTTCCATGGCCATGGCCTCGTCGGTGAGGGCCACTCGCGCCCGGGCCGCCGACGCGTAGGCGCGGAGAAGCGTCTTTCGCGCGAAGCCCTGCGGCGTCTGCGCGGCGCCGAGCGAGTCGCGGTCGACCGTGGCTCCGATCCTCCCTGCCTTCACCCTCTTGATGGTATCGACCACGGGGGCAATGGGAATGGCGGCCCCGTGCGCGCGCGCGGCCTCGACCACGCGCCCCACCACCTCCGGGCCCACGAAGGGCCGGGCGGCATCATGTACGAGAACGACGAGATCGCGTTCGGTAGTACGAGCGAGGCCGGCGCGCACCGAATCCTGGCGGGTTTCGCCCCCCGGAACCACCGCGCGCAGCTTCCCCGTCCCGTAGACCTCGTCTCCCGCCTCTCTCTCGAAGCCCTTCGGGCAGACCACGATCAGCGCGTTCACCTCGGCGCAGGCCGCGAGGGCCTCGGCGCTGCGGCGCAGGAGGGTCCGGCCCGCGAGGTCGACCAGCGCCTTCGGCGTGTCTCCCCCAAGTCTTTCCCCGCGACCCGCGGCCACGATTATGGCGACCACACCACCGGGCCGACGGGGCGCGGCCCGGACCGCGAGGGCGCGGGGGGCCGAAGAACGTGGAGAGCGCGCTTTCGCGGCCACGGGTTTAAGGGATTCCCGCGGCGCGCTCCAGCGTCTTTGCGACTCCGATGATGTCGTCCTGGCCCAGACCCTGGTCCCTTGCCGCCTGACACACGTCGCGGATGGCGACGAGGCCGGGCATGGAGGCGCCGAGCGACTTCGCCTCCGCAAGCATCAGGTTCTGGTCCTTGACGAGAAGATCGATCGAAAAATGCTGGTCGAAGTCGCGCTTGATCAGCGCGCCGCCCTTGAAGGTGTAGTACGGCGAGGCGAAGCCCGAGGCCATCACCACTTCGAGAACGGTCTCGAGCGGGATGTGGGCCTTCTTCGCGAGAACCGAGGTTTCCGCGAGGGCTTCGAGCATGAACGAGATGTAGGTGTTGCCCAGGAGCTTGACGAAGGACGCCGAGCCCATGGGACCGCAGTAGATCGCTTTCGAACCGATGACCGAAAGGCAGGGAAGCAGTTCCTCGTGAATCGCTTTGGAACCGCCGGTCATGAGAAGGAGAGATGCGTTCGAAGCGCCGTTCTTGGAGCCCGTCACCGGAGCTTCCAGCATGGCCGCGCCTTTGGCCTGAAGGGCGGCATCGACCCGCTTCGCGAGTTCGGGCGAGATGGTCGAGGTCTCCACGTACCGGAAACCCGGGCGAACGCCATGAAGGAGGCCGTCATCGGCGAAGACCAGGCGCTCGACCGCGGCCGGATCGGAGAGACACGCGAAGACCACATCGCTCGCCTCGGCGAGGGCCTTCGGAGTGGCCGCGACGGAGGCGCCTTTCTCCCGCAAGGGTTCGCACCTTTTCGCCGACCGGTTCCAGACGGTGAGGGCATGGCCCTTGGTCAGGAAATGGGGGGCCATCCGCTGGCCCATGAGGCCGAGGCCGGCAAAGCCGATTCGCGGTGCGGGAGAGGTCACGTTTGGAAGATTACCTTGAGGGGGGCCACCCTGCACACCTGCCCGTGAGAGCGCTCAATCCCTGTCTTTCGCGGCCCGCCGGGCCTCGACGACCTCGAGAAGGCGGGCGATCACATCGGCCGGCGACAGGTCGGTGGTGTCGACGTACACCGCGTCGGGGACGCGCAGCAGCGGCGAATCTTCGCGGGTCATGTCCTGATGGTCGCGAGCGCGGATGTCCGCCAGGATGGCCTCGAAAGTGACCCCGGGGCTCGTCCTCTCCTCGAAGCGCCGCCGCGCGCGCTTCTCGGGCGCGGCATCGAGATAGAACTTCACATCGGCGTTGGGGAAGACGATGCTGCCGATGTCGCGGCCATCGAGGACGACGCCGCCCGCGCGACCGAGCTCCTGCTGCCGCCGAACCATCTCCCGCCTCACCCCGCTGTTCTTCGCCACCGCGGAGGCCGCCTGGGTGGCCTCGCGCGACCGTATCTCCGAGGTCACGTCGCGGCCGTCGAGCATCACGCGCTTCCCCGCCTCATCGAAGGAGATGACCACCGAGGCGGCTACCCGCGCGAGTGCTTCGGGGTCGTCGAGGGGAGTGCGGGTCTCGAGCGCGCGCAGCGCCACCGCGCGGTACATGGCGCCGGTGTCGAGGTACGTATACGCGAGGGCCGCGGCCAAAGCGCGACCGACCGTCGACTTCCCCGCACCCGAGGGTCCGTCGATGGCGATCACGAGGCGCCTCGCCTGCGCCTTGCCGGGGGCCTCTGCCTTCACCACGGTTATCGGGGACGCTGGCGACGCGTCGCCGACTCGGACCGGCGCGGGGGCGGGGCCGAGGCGGGGCCGGGGCGGGAGGGAGAGCCGGCACGCGCGGCGAAGGGTGCCGCCCGGGGACGAAGGGGCGGCGCCGCCTTCGGCGCGACCACGGGAGTAGCCGAAGGCCTGGCGCCCTTGCGCGGACGGAAGGGCGCCTCGGGCGAGGACGAGAACCGATCCGAGCGCACGTTCCCGCGCCCGCGAAGGAAGGATGCGACTTCACGCGGCGTCAGGGAGCGGAACTCCCCAACCTCGAGCCCGGTTGAGGTCAGCAGGCCGAGGCCGACACGCTTGAGCTTCTCGACCGGGTGACCGAGGGCCTGAAGCAGCCGGCGCACCTCATGATGCTTGCCTTCGTGGAGCCGGACCTCCACCCAGGAGTTTTCCGCCGCCTCGATCACGCGCGCGCCATCGAGAGCCAGACGTTCGCCGTCAATGACCAGGCCGCGGCGCGCTCGGGCCAGGGTTTCCACGGTGGGCGTTCCCTTGACCTTGGCCTGATAGCGGCGCTCCACCTCATAGCGCGGATGGGCCACGCGTTCGGCGAAGGCTCCGTCGTTGGTGAGGAGGATGAGACCTTCGGTCGCGTAGTCGAGCCGGCCCACGGGATAGAGGCCGGGGAACTTCGGGACCAGGTCCATCACCGTGGTGCGTCCTTCGGGGTCGGACCGCGTCGACACCACTCCCTTGGGCTTGTTGAGGAGCAGATAGACGTTGTCGACGGTGGGGCGGATGCGGCGATCATCCACGCGGATCGAATCCACGGAGGCGTCGGCCTTGGTGCCGAGCTCCTGCACGACCACTCCATTGACGCTCACCCGTCCCTGGGCGATGAGATCCTCGGCGGCGCGACGCGAGGCCACACCGGCGCGGGACAGGATCTTCTGCAGGCGTTCGATCATGGGGTTAGGAGTCCGAGTTCGGCTCGTCGGCGTTCGGCTCGTCGGCTTCCGCCTTCGCCCGCGCCGCCGCTTCGGCGATGTCTCTGGCATCGACGCTTGAATCGAAAGGAAGGTCGCGTTGCGCCGGGTCGGGCGGGTCCGGCTCGAGCAGGGGCACTTCGAGGGGCGTGGGCGTGTCGAGGGCGCGCTTCAAACCCACCACGTCGACGTCCTCGCCGAGGATCTCGGCGAAGTCCTCGATCCTGGGCAGGTCCTCGAGGTCCTTCAGTCCGAACTGGAGCAGGAACTCCTTGGTGGTGCCGTAGAGGAGCGGACGGCCGACCACTTCCTTGCGGCCCACGATCTTGATGAGCCGGCGCTCGAGCAGGGTCTTGACCACGCCGCCCGACTTGATGCCGCGCAGTTCGATGATCTCGGGCAGGGTCGCGGGCTGTTTGTAGGCGATGACCGCGAGGGTCTCGAGGGCCTGGGTCGACAAGCGGGCCGGAGAGCGGGGGTCGAGAAGCTCGCGCACCCATTCGTTGTGCTCGGGACGCGAGGTGATCTGATAGCCACCCGCCACTTCGATGAACTGCAGGCCGCGATTGTCGGCGGCGTAAAGAGCCTTGAGCTCCTCGATCTGAGTCTCGATCACCGCCTTGTCGACGCCCTTGAACACGCGGGTCAGTTCCTTGAGGGTGACCGGTTCTTTGGACACGAAGGTCAGGGCCTCCACGATGGCGCGGATCTCCTCGGGCCGTGGATGCAGTTCCTCGGGGATAGCCTCGTGGTCCTCATGGTTTCCGGCCGGAGGGTTCTCGTCGCTCGTTTGCGGTTTGATTTCGTCTTCGGACATTCTCGTTCTTCGTTTCTCAGGAAACGGTCGTGGTGAATACAGGGGCGTCGTCGACCGGGCCGATCGGGCGGAAGAGCCGGATGGCCTCGAACCGGGAGCGCTGGTAGACCTTCACCCGCTTGAGGCGGACGAGTTCGAGCAGGGCCACGAACATCAGGATCATCTCGGCCTTGGTTTCGAGGCTCTCGAAGACGGTCATGAACTCGAGCGACTCGCCCACCTTGATCATGGCGAGCAGGTCGTTGATGGCCTGATCGAGCGACTTGCCCTCGCCTTCGATCTCATGCTGAACCAGGAGTTTGCGCCGATCGAGCAGCTCCTTGAAGGCGGAGACGAGGTCGAAGAGGCCGGCTTCCAGCATCTCCTCGCCCGCGTCGTCCTTGAATTTCGGCACCACTTCGTCGGGACGGATCCAGGTGGCGGTGCGGATCTCGTACTGCTGACGAAGCACGCCCGCAGCCTGCTTGTAGCGCTCGAATTCGAGCAGGCGCTGGATGAGCAGGTC
>CAZYEA010000283.1:0-553 GCA_964646485.1 uncultured Acidobacteriota bacterium | reverse complement strand
ATGTACTGGCGGGTAATGGGGGCGATCTCGATGCTCTTGATGTCCATCTGATTCTTGCGAATGAGATGAAGGAGCAGATCGAGCGGGCCTTCGAAGTCCTGGATGTCGAACTTCACCTGGATCTTCGGGGCGTCGTCGGGGAAGGTGGGCTCCCAGCCCGCGGGAGGCGCGAGTTTGCCCCCGTCCTGATCCGCGGTCCCCGTCGTCCTCAGGCCCTCACCTTCGCCCGCCGGCGCCGTCCCCGGCTGGCCCTGGGCCAGAGCGGGAGTCGCGTCTTTGGCCTCCCCGGACATCAGTACTCGATCTTCATGGCCTGACGCACTTCGTGCATCGTGGTCTGTGCTACTGCGCGCGCACTCCGGCTGCCCGCCTTCAGGATGTCCATCACCGTGCCGGGATGCGCGGCCAGTTCTTCACGCTTCTGCCGCATGGGCTCGACCCGCGCCACTACGTGATCGGCGAGCTTCGACTTGCACTCGATGCAGCCGATGGCGGCGGTGGTGCAGCCCTGGGCGGCCCAGTCCCGCGTCTGCTGGGTGGAGAAGGCCTTGTG
>CAZYEA010000282.1:0-5745 GCA_964646485.1 uncultured Acidobacteriota bacterium | reverse complement strand
TGCAGGTCTTCGAGCGCATGGAGTTCGCCGACGCCGTCGCGGCCGCGTCGGCCGAGTGCGGCAAACCCGTGAACACGCAGGGCTGGTACGAGCCCAATCCCAAGCCCCAGGAGGCCGCACGATGAGCGACGGCCCCACCCGCTACTACCTCTATATCCCGGTCTGGGCGACGGGCCGCGCCCCGCAGGGCGGCGGCTCGAGCAATTACTCGACGCCGTCGGAGTCGCCGGACTCTTCGTATAGCACGTACTCGACGCCCACCAGCACGCCGAGCATGCCGCCGAGTTACTCGACGACCGGCGATGTGATCTACACAACCGGGCCGGGCGGCACGCCGACGCTGACGTTCTACACCACCGATGCGTTCACCAGCAACACGCCCGGCACGACGCACACGCCATCGAGCACGCCGAGCGATACGCCGTCGAGCAGCGGTGGCATGTCGTCCACGGGAATGTCGAGCAGCGCAGGCTCCAGCGGCATGAGCAGCTCTGGCGGCGGCAGTTCGTCGGGAATGAGCTCATCGGGCGCTTCGTCCGGCATGAGTTCCGGGGCGTCCAGCGGAATGTCGTCGGGGGCGAGTTCCGGCATGTCCTCAGGCGGCTCTTCGGGGGGATCGTCCGGAGGGGGCAGTTCCGGCGGCGGCTCGTCGGGCGGGGGCGGGTCCAGTGGCGGCGGGAGCGGTCCAGGCGGCTCGGGTCCCGGAGGCTCCGGCCCTGGCGGTTCTGGGCCGGGAGGGTCGGGCCCTGGGGGAAGCGGGCCGGGTGGTTCCGGTCCCGGTGGCTCGGGACCCGGTTCAAACTGCGTGCTGGCGGGAACGCCTGTGCGGCTGGCCTCGGGCCAGACCGTGCCGATCGAGCATCTCAAGCCGGGCGACCGCGTCGCGGCGCTCGACGTGGCGGGCCTCGATCGAGATGTGCCGTGGCGAGCGCAGTACCAGTGGCTCCGCCAGCGAGCCGAAGCGGTGCTCACGCCGGTCACCGGTTCCGTGGCCAGCGTGAAGGTCGGCACGCACGACGGATTCATCACGATCAACGGTCGCCTGCGGCTCACGCCCGAGCACCCGGTGCTCCTGCGCCGCGGCGATGAGGTCGGGTTCGTGTCGGCGGAGTTCGTACTCGTCGGCGACTACCTCGTGCGGCACGACCTCAGTGAGGAACGAGTCGAGAGGATCACCCGCGCCGGCGATCGCGTCACCACGGTTGCGGTGCATGTGCCCGGTCTGAACGTGTTCCTGGCCGACGGCGTATGGGTCCACAACGACATGCCCGCGACGCAGGCAACGGGATCGGGATCGGCTTCTGGTTCGGGCTCCGGTTCTGGCTCGGGATCGGGCTCCTCCAGCGGCAGCGGGTCGGGTTCCGGCAGCGGCAAGTCCAGCGGCTCGTCCATGTCGAGTTCTGGAAGCTCGTCGGGATCTGGCAGTTCGTCTGGTTCCTCGAGCGGCAGCGGGAGCGAAAGTGGCTCGGGCCCGCCCGGCTCAGGCTCGGGGTCCGGCAGCGCCCAGCAGTCCGTGGCGCTCGGTGAGGGTGCATCGTCGTTCATCGAGGGCGGCATGGAGGGCGTGCCTCCCGCGAAGTGGCAGCAGAGCGGTTTGAGCAGCGAAGAAGAGGTGAAGGCATGATCCCGAAGGTCATCTACACGGCCGACTTGTCCGATTCCCCTGATCGTCAGCGGCTTGCTGCGTGGAAGCACGCGTGGCAGACGCTGCACCCCGAGTGGGACGTCGTCACGTTCACGCTGGAGACCAGGCCGCCGATCCTGAACCACGATCAGTGGCAGCAGACGCTGGACCTCAGCGAGCCCGCGGCGTCGGCGGCGCGGCTGAACCTTCTGCGCTACGAAGTGCTGGCCCGCGAAGGCGGTGTGTTCGTCGATCCCGATCGCCTGCCGCTGCGCCCGCTCGATGAACTCGTCGCTGGGGTCGGCGCGTTCTGTTCCACGATCGCCAGCCACGGCGCGAGCCGTCCGCACATGCTCTCGCCATCGGTGCTCGGCGCAACGCGGAACCACCCGATGCTCTGGCACGCGATCCGCGACCTGCCGCACTCGGTGCTGGTCTATCGCGGTGTGTGGGACCAGAGCGGGCCGGGGTTCCTCACCCGCGTCGTCCGCGACCACGGACACTTCCGCGACGTGGTGCCGTTCCACTGGGCTCTGTTCGAGCAGGGCGAAGAACCCGCCAAGGCCCACGGCGGCGCGTTCGGGCTCGTGACCGGCAAGACGGCGGAGGTCGCGGCTTGAGCACTACCGCAACCCTGATCCCGCGGGTCCTGCACCAGATCTGGCTGGGCAAGGGTGAGATGCCCCTGCACCAGCGGCGCTGGCGTCGCCGCTTCGCCGAGATGAACCCGCACTGGGAGATGCGGCTGTGGACGGACGACAACCTGCCGCCGATCCTCAACCGCAACGCCTGGGCCGCCTGCGGCAACGTCGGCGGCACGCCCGGCTGCGTGATGCGGTCGGACATCCTGCGGCTGGAACTTCTGGCCCGCTCCGGCGGCGTCTACCTCGACACCGACGTGAAGCCCATCCGTCCGCTCGACGAGATGTGTCCGCCCGAAGTTCGCGCCTGGGCCGCGTGCGAGCAACTCGACATCGTCTCCAACGCGGCGATGGGCTTCCCGGCCCACCACCCGGCGATGTGGCACATGGTGGCGATGATCGAAGAGTCGTTCTTCGAGCGCCGGTACGTTGGCGATCAAGCCGGACCGGGGCTGCTCGCTCGGGTGGTCACCCAGTACGACGACGTGGCTCTCTACCCGCCCGCGTACTTCCACCCGACCGTCGGGGAGTCGAAGTCCAATCCCGACGCCTCGTCGTTCCTGAAAGCGGCGCATCTCTTTGCCGGAACGTGGGTCGAGGAGAATCGATGCCTCCACCACCCACTTTGGACTGCGAACCGAAACCTCGGACTCAGTCGGATGGATCTGAACAACCAAAGACGACACGGTACTCCTCAATGAGCTACCGCCAGGGCCGGATTGACCGGCCTCAGCGTTCAGTCCGCAATGAAAGGGACCGATATTCGATCCGTGAACTTCCGGGCGAGGAGCCCGTATACTGTGTACCTCGATACCCATGAACCGATCATTGCCCAAACACCTGATTACCCTCCTCTGCCTTGTGGCCTTTGGCCTCGGGCAGACGCTGTTTGCGTCAATGGGCGTACGGTGCACGGATGCCTCGGGCGACACTCGCATTGAGTATGCCTGCATCAAGACATCTCAGGGCGCGTGTCTCACGGCTTGTATCGATCCTGGGGTTCATGCCGCGGATGACAACCACGAATCCGACGATGCCCCGCCAACGCCGTGTGAAGACGAGCCCCTAAGCTCGCAAGCGGCGGCAGCCAAGTTGATTCCATCGAGTGTGTCTTTGGAGCCAGTCTTCGCGGCGGCTCTCGTGGCGATTCTCTGGGACCACTGGTCATTCACAACCTATCAGCCGGTGAGCCCGCGCCACCCTGAGGTCGATCGCGATCGTCCTCCCGACTCGCTTGCGCGTTTGCGCTCGGTCATCCTCATCGTTTAGTTTTGAGCTGGCCCGATCACCTTTCGCCGCTTCATCGGCCGAGGTGATCGTGTTGTCATTGCGCATGGACCCGCATGGTCGCTGCGCGACGTGACGACCACCCTCCGCGGAAAGCGCGGATATCTCAACAACCTGTGCTCTCGGACCCGGGCCGTCGGGCCACTCGCGGAATCGACCTGATTCTGTGCTCGTGGTGGACACCGTCGGTCACGGGACATCCCGGCCCAGCATTCCCGCAACCAAGGTCCACCATGAACCCAAGAAGCACCCACGTCAACGCATCGTTTCACCGCCCGATCGGGGCCGCTCTGGCGTTGATCATCGCTGCAGCGCTCAACACCGGCTGCCAGTCTACTCCAAGGGCGGACGTAGACGCTGCTCAGAGCGCCGCCGAGGCTGCGGGACTCTCCGCTCCAATCGAGTTCATCGCCGTCGGCCCCGACGGCGGCCCGCTCGACGAGCCAGGTGCGCCAGGCGGCACCCTCACGTTGGCCGAGGCTCTCAAGAGAGCCGTCACCACCGACCCCGGACTTCAGGCCGCGATGGCGCGAGTGCGCATCGCGCTCGCGGACGCGGATCAATCGAGACTGCTTCCGAACCCTGTACTGAATGTCGTGCTCCGATGGGGGCCGGGAAAGCCGCAGATCGAGGCGTCGCTGGCACAGGACTTTGTCCAGGCACTGCAGATCCCCCGCCGCGCCAGCGCCGCCGACAATCGGCTCCGGCAGGCCGCCGCCGAGGCGGTGACTGTGGCGATCGACGTTGCCAGCGAGGTGCAGGAGCGGTACGCGACGGCTCAGGCCGCGGCGGAGCTCGTGCCGCTGCTGCGTGATCGGATGGTGCTTCTGGAGCGCCTGGCGGCGGTTGCCAAGTCCAGGCTCGACGCGGGCGAGGGGACGCGCAGCGACCTGGCCACCCTTCAGGCGCAGCGTGTGGAACTGCAGGTCGAGATCGATCAAGCCGTCCTCTCCGAGCAAGAAGAACGGCTGCGGCTCGCGCGCCTGATCGGTGAACCCTCTTCGGCTGCCTCTTGGACGCTGGATGCGTGGACCGCGCCGGGCACCGACCTTCAGCCCGAGTCCCGTTGGGTCGATTCGGCGCTCCTGCACCGTCCTGAGATCCAGGCCATTGCCTGGAAGCTTCGGGCGCTGGGGGATGATGAAGCGATCGTTCGCCTGCTGCCGTGGGAGGGCGCGAGCGTCGGGGTCGACGCTCAGCGGGACGACAAGTGGTTTGCAGGTCCGTCTGTGTCAACGCCGTTGCCCATCTTCGACATGGGTCAGGCCAAGCGAGCACGGGTGACGGCCGAGCAGCTTGAGGCGAGGCACGAACTGACGCTCGCCCGGCGGAAGGTCGTTGAGGATGTTCGCGTCGCGTACCAAACGATGACCGCCAGCAATGCGAACCTCGCCCGGATCCGCAATGAGTTGATCCCGCTCCAGCAGCAACGTCGCACGCTCGCGGAGGACGCTTATCGCGCCGGCCAGAGCGATGTGACCGCACTGTTCCTGGCCGAGCAGGATCTTCGACTGACCCAGGCGAAAGCGATCGAGGTCGAGAGGCAGGCCGCAACCGCGTTCGTCCGTCTCCAGCGTGCGGTCGGCGGGCCTGGGGTGGCCGTGCCGCTCCTGACTTCACCCTCGTCGCCCACAGCATCGCAACCCGCTCCGGCGAGTGGGAGCGCGAGTGCTTCGCCGCTCTCAGCCCTACCCGCGTCCCCGTACCGCTAACGCCAGCCACCTGCAAACACCACCGCCGAAACCCAAAGCCAGATCCCGAGAACACCTATGAGAACGATGAAGATGAACCGCCCGTTCCTGCCTCACTTCCAATCTCCAACAATCGCCGCCGCCGTCGTGATGCTGATCGTCCTGAGCGGGTGCAAGAAGCACGCCGAGGGGGATGGTCACGATCACAGCGCGAAGACGCCCGCCAAGGCCGACGAGCACGCGGGCCACGACCACGGCGCTGAGAGTGGCGGGAAGGAAGAGCACACCGACGAGGTCAAACTCACCGCCGAGGCCGTCGAACGCTACGGCGTGAAAGCCCAGCCGGCACAACTCTGGGCACTCAAGCCGACGTTCACCGCGCCCGCGCGGATCGCGTTCAACACCGAGGCCATGGCGCACGTCGGCTCGCCGCTGCGTGGCCGCGCGGTCGAGATCAAGGTGAGACTGGGAGATGCCGTCAAGCGTGGCGATGCGCTGCTGA
>CAZYEA010000281.1:0-5771 GCA_964646485.1 uncultured Acidobacteriota bacterium | reverse complement strand
GCGGAGGGGCCTCACTCCTCGTGGATCGCCTCCTCGACCGTCCGACGATGAGGGTCACGGTTCTGGACCTCTCCGGCGCGGCGCTGCGCGCAGCGCGGCAACGACTCGGCCCACGGGCCGCGAAGGTCAACTGGATTGAAGCGGACATCCTCAATATCGACCTCCCCGAAGGAGCGTACGACATCTGGCATGACCGCGCGGTGTTCCACTTCCTGACCGACGCCGGGGATCGGAGGCGTTATGTCGAGCAGGTGTCTCGAAGCGTGAAGATCGGCGGCCACGTTCTCGTCGCCACGTTCGACGCGGATGGCCCGACGAAGTGCAGCGGCCTCGACGTGGCGCGCTACTCGCCGAATGAGCTCCACGCTCAGTTTGGCAGCTCCTTTCGACTGCTCCGCAGCGAGCACGAGAGCCACGTGACTCCGTGGGGCGCCATCCAGAAGTTCGTGTACTGCGTCTGTTCGGTCGAAGGCCGCGAGCACGTCCGTCACGCCGCCTGAAGGCGCCTATCGGGAACGCTTGCACTTGAACCTGGCTCGACTGTGGATCTCGTAAGGCCCGGAGCTCGCGATCTCAAACGTTTCCTCGAACTCGCCCGGCGAGATGGCGGTCACGGCGGCTGCTACGCTTCGGGCGTAGGACGGCGGCACAGAACCAGTATCTTCATCACCCAATTCTGCCTGTCGGCACTCGGGTCCAGGGGCTCATGGTCGCGAAAAGAAGAAGATGGGGCGTGGCTCCACCCTCAGCAACCCCGATCGGACCGTGGGGAAGCCGAGTGTCGTCGAGGCCCCCAAGGCGAGCAGTGAGCGCTTCATCGCCTCTCTGGCCCGGCGGGTTGAAAGCCACGAGGTGGTCGGAGATCCTGCAGGGCTGCGCTCCTCAAGATCCTCGCAAAGGACACCCACCCCCGTCCAAGGTAAATCACGAGACTTCCCTCTAAGCGGAGAGGGCTGCCTTCATGGCGTCATAGCGCGCGCATGACTCTTTCCAGGCGTTGCTTCACCTCACCGGCCAGTTGTGCGATCTCGGGTTTTCCCACGAGTTCGAGCACGGAATTGGGGTCCATGAACTCCACGTGAACCGCGCCGGCGACGTCCTGCCGCACCACGACGTTGCAGGGCAGAAGCAGACCGATGGACGGCTCGCGCGCCAGGGCACGATGCGCTAAGGGCGGATTGCACGCGCCAAGGATCCGGTAAGGCGGCATGTCCTGGTTGAGCTTCTTCTTCATTGCGCCCGCAATATCGATGTCGGCGAGTACGCCAAACCCCTCGCCCTGAAGGGCGAGGGTCACGTGTTCAATCGCAGCATCAAACGACATGTCGACCGTCTTGCCAAAGCCATACTTGGTCATGCTGCCTCTCCCTTCAATGACGGATCGGTTCTCGCGCCCATCACAATTGGTCGGGTCGAGATTCTCCGGGCGCCCCGGCACACAAGTGCCCGTCCCTTGATCCTGGGCGGTCAGGCGGTGGTGAAGGTGAAGGCCATTCCGTAACTGCCGTTGGCGTTGTGCCAGTTCGCCCCCATCATGGTCCACGTCCCGCCTGCGTGGGAGCCGGTCATCATGCCGCCCATGATCCACTGACCGCCCATCGACGGCCCATACTGAGCGCAATCGACGGCTTGACCGGTCTGCGTCGTCATGCCGCCGCCCAGATGCATGACATAGGTTGTCCGCGGTGAGAGGGGTCCCTGTAGGGTGCAGGTGAGGGTTGTCCGGTCGCCGGACCAGACACACGTCATCGGCATGGTTGCCCCGGAGAGGTCTCCCATGTGCATGTCGACGTACTGCTCCATGCCGCTTCCCATCGCACCGCTGAAACGAAACACCATGGAGGTGGACCCGGAGACGCCGGTCGCCCCCCCTTGTGGCGTCACGGACATCAAGGTGGCGCCAGCTTGAGAGCCGGTGGGGCTCGGGCTCATCATGGACGGGCTGGCCCCACCCCCACAGCCGACAGCGAGAAAGGCCAGGCCGGCCGTCAAAGCAAGTGCGACAATCGTTCGTTTCATTTGTCTCTCCATTTTGCGGTTTAAAGAACCTCGAGGTTCAACATCATCCCCGCGTCCTCATGCTCCAGATTGTGACAGTGCAGCACGTACAGACCCGCATGGGCGTCGAAGCGAATGGCGATCCGCACCGTCTCCCCCGGCCACACCAGAACGGTGTCCTTGAGTCCGAGTTCATGAGGCTCCAGCGGGCCGCTCGACCGGCTCACCACCTGGAACTGCGTGGCGTGCACGTGGAACGGGTGAGGCTCGGTCGATACGTTGACGATTTCCCAGATCTCGAGCACGCCGCGTTGGGCGCGCACGTCCACGCGGGAGGCGTCGAAGCTGCGGTCGTTGATGGTGAAGGCGCCCGGGAAGGGCGGCATGCCCATGTTCATGACGAAGCGCCGCTGCACCTGGGCGCGCGCCGGATCGAGCTTCTCGATCGTAGCGAGGGCGGCCGGCAGGGGGGCGGCCGGGCCGGAGCCTGCGCGTCCGACGATCAAGCGCAGCAGCGAAGCTGCCGCGCCTTGAGATGAGGAGCCTCCCATGCCCATACCCATGCCGCCTCGGACGGTAAAGGCCGCACTGATCAATTGGACCGACGCGCCGAGAGGATCTTTCGAGAAGTCCACCAGGATCTCAGCGCGTTCGCCTGGAGCGAGAAAGAGCGCGTTCGTGTTGACCGGATGTTCGAGAAGGCCGCCGTCCCCCGCGATGACCGCGAACGCGCGGTTGTCGCCGAAAGTCACATGGAAGATCCGGGCATTCGATCCGTTGAGGAGCCGGAACCGGTACCGCGTCGCGGCGAGGGAAAGCTCGGCGTCGGGCGTGCCGTTCACGAGGACGGTGTTCCCGAGGTAGCCCGACATGAGGTCCATAGGCGTCGGCGCGTACGTGAAAGAGTTGTCGGTCGTGCGACGCCGGTCCTGGAGGAGCAGGGCCACATCCTGCTCACCCGTCGGCAAGCCGAGGGCGCGTTCGTTGTCGTCTTCCACGATGAAGAAGCCGGCCATGCCCCCATAGACGTGCGCGGCCGTGCGTCCGTCCGGATGCGGATGGTACCAATAGGTTCCGGCGCGCTCGGAGATCTGGAAGCTGTACTGCCTCGTGCCTCCAGGGGGAACGAGATCCTTCGGATAACCGTCGGCGTCGGCGGGTGCTGCCAGTCCGTGCCAGTGGATGTTCGTAGCCTCGGCCAGCCGGTTGTCAAAGCGGAGATCGAAGAGTTCTCCGCGCCGGGCTCGCAGGGTCGGCGATGGATAGGTCCCGCCAAAGGTGAGAACACCCGTGGAACGGCCGGGCCACACGGTCGCTGCAGCGGGCGCCGCGATCAACGGACCGACAAGCGCGGAGGGTTGTCGAAGGGGTTCGGCCGAAGCATCGGCGGCATTGAACAGGGGCGAAAGAACGGCTCCGCCGGTACCCAGGAGTCGAGTCGCCGAGGCGCCGACGAGGGCGACGCCCGTCCCGCGAAGCCAGTCGCGCCGTCGCAGGCCCTCAAGCGCCTGAGGCGAGGCTCCGGATCCGGGCGTGTCCACTTTCATGACATCCAGTCTTTGATTGATGACGATCTGATACTGCCGCCCGGACTCCACGGGGACCAAACGACACCCCCTTGCTGATCAGAGCAACAACTGTGCCGCTCATCCATCGTCATTGGAGTTTGTCCGCATGGCACCTAAAACGCCGGTCGTTGCGGACGCCGGCAACACTTGCGCGCGCACCGCTATTCTTGCGCCGCATTTCCCTGGGGCTTCGCGAACCGCCCACGATGATCCATCTGCGGTCCTTGACTCCACCTCTCGCTTCCAGGAGATTCAGGCTGCGCCGAGGGGCAAACTCACGGTGAAGCGGCAGCCGCCTTCATCGCGGTTCTCGACGCGAATTTCACCCTGGTGGGTCGAGGCGATCCAGGCCGCGATCGACAGACCCAGACCCGAGCCCTCCTGCTCGCCCTGCGTCCGCGCGGAATCGGCGCGGTAGAACCTCTCAAAGACGTGACCGATCTTGTCTTCCGGGATCCCGGGGCCGTTGTCGGAGACGGTAAGGAAAGCGCGCCCCGCGCCCGCGCACACGGTCAGGTGAACGCGGGCCCTCTCTGCAACCTCGAGCCTCAGCCCCGCGAACTTGACCGCGTTATGGACAAGGTTGTAGACGAGCTGCCTCAGCCAGCGCTCATCGCCCAGGACCAGGATCGGCGACGCCGCCTCGACCGCGACCTCAACGCTGCCGGGCGGCGAGGTGCTCCTCAGGGTCTCTGCGATCTCGTCGGCCAAAACGTCAAGCCGAACCGGGGCGCGCTCAATCTGGATCCGGCCGGCATCCGCCCGCGCCAGCACAAGAAGGTCGGCGGTGATGGAGCGCAGACGGTCCACATCCTGGCCCACAGAGAGGAGAGTGTCGCGGTACTCCGCGGCCTCACGCGGCTGGGCCAGCGCGACATCGATCGCCCCCCGCATGGTGGTGAGCGGCCCTCGTAGTTCATGCGAAGCATCGGCGGTAAATCTCCGCATAGCCTCGAACGCGGCCTCGAGGCGACCGATCATCTGATTCAGCGTTGTGACCAGACTGCCGATCTCGTCCTGAGAGTCTGGCAGCGGCAGGCGCTGATTCAAGCTGCCCGCTTCGATCTCGCGCGCGAGACGCGTGACTTCGGCCACCGGAGCCAGGGCTCGCCGCGCGAGGCCATACCCACCGAGCGCGGCCAGGCCTACCGCGAGCGGCGACATCAGAAGAAGGGCCCACCGAAGGCTCGCGAGAGGAAGCGGGAGGTCGCCGAGGCCCTGCGCGACCTGGATCAATCCCGAGCGGCCCGTTCTTGACCGGTAGGGCTCCGAATACAAGCGGATCGGCTGGGCTTCCGTGCCCAGCATTTCGAAGCGGCCCGACCCGGGGATCGAACTTATATCGGGCTTCGAGCCGATGAGCGCGGTGAGGCCGCGGTTGTCCGAGGACTGAAAGAAGACGCGGCGTTCGCCACCGACCTCGTGGACGAGGACGAGCGGACCGAGGCGGTCGAGTTCGGCGCGCTGGGCGGGCGTGAGGGTCTCGCAATCCGCCTCCGATGAGAGGATGCGTTCGACCGCATGCACGGTGTCGATGAGATTCGCGTCGTGGTGGCGGATCAGCTCGTCCCGAACCACTCCGTAGATGAGAGCGGCGAAGACCGCAAGAATGACGGACAGCGCCAGGGCGTGCCAGATAGCCAGGCGCAGCCGGAGGGTGCCCATCCCGATCACTCCCCTTCCCTGAGGACATAGCCCGCGCCACGAATGGTCTGGATCAGTCGAGGTGCGTCGCCCTGCTCGGTCTTGCGCCGCAGATAGTTGACATAGACCTCGACCAGATTCGACCCGCCGTCGTAGTCGGAATCCCACACGTGGTCGAGGATCATCGAACGCGTCAGGAGGAGCCCCTTCTTCCGCAGAAAATATTCGAGCAGGGCGAATTCCTTGGTGGTGAGGTCGAGTCGTCGTCCGCCGCGCGAGGCGAGACGCCGCGTCAGGTCCATCTCGAGATCGCCTGCTTTTAGCGTCGTCCTCGGCTCCACCGGCGGCCTGCGGGTGATGGCCCGCAACCGCGCCAGCAGTTCCTGGAATTCGAACGGCTTGCTCAGGTAGTCGTCGGCGCCCAGGTCGAGACCCCGGACGCGATCCCCCACAGAAGAACGGGCGCTCAGCACCAGAATGGGCGAAAGAGAACCGCGTCCCCGCAAATCGCGCAACACGTCGAAGCCGCTGCGGCCGGGGAGCATGACGTCGAGCAGCATC
>CAZYEA010000280.1:0-5776 GCA_964646485.1 uncultured Acidobacteriota bacterium | reverse complement strand
TGATGCCGTTCATGTTCGAACGGCTGAAGCGGCGTCTCGAGATCGAGAAGAAGTACGCGGCGCGTCAAAGCGAAACCATGTCTCAGAACGAGCGCTACGACCAGCTCCATCCCGACCAGAAGCTGCGTTACGACGGCCTCAAGAAGCTCTGCCGGCAGATCCAGGGAAACTACCAGGGCCTCACCACCGCGAGCCAGAGCATCCTCGCCGAGTACAACGACAAGTTCGAGGCCATCCTCGCCACCTGTCTGCGGAGGCTCTGGCTGGTGCGGAAGTACGACTCCATGATCCGCGCCTTCGACGTGGACAAGGTGAAGGCCGAGACCGAGAAGCTCAAGGAAGCGCTCGGGGCCGAGGGGTTGGCTCCGCGGGTGGCCGAGGCGTGGAAACAGAACCTCGACATCAAGGAGAAACTCCTCGCCGCCGTGGATCGCAACATCGCGAACCGTGAGGCCCTGCTCGCCGAGCTCGATTCCCTGGAGTCGCTCTTCCAGTTGCTGCTGCAGAAGTCCCTCGCCGCCACCGACGCGCAGGCCTTCTCCCAGGAGATGGACGACCTCCTCTCCCAGGCCGATCAGGACGCGGCGAGCGTGCAGGAGATGGAGCAGCTGCTCGGCTCCATGCCTGAACTGGCGGGGGTCTCTTCGGTGTCCTCCGAGGTCGGCAAACCCCTTCTGGAAACCCCCGATGAGCTTCAGTCTCTGATGGGCAATCGAAACACCCTGCGCACTCCCCAGCCGAACCGGTCGCCCGAGGCGCTTCGTCCTCCGCGACGAGGAGAACGTTCCCGATGAGCGCCACCGTCCCTCCGAATTCCTTCATCGAATCCCTGCCCGCCTGGGCCGCCGAACTGGTGCGCGCAGTGCGGGCCAAGCAGGCCAACACCTTCATCATCCACGGCACTGTCGCCGACCTCGTGCCCGTGCGATCGACCGCGGGCCTGCGCTTTCTCTCCCTCGAATCCTTCCTTCAGCAGGAGCTCTTCACCGGCTGGCCCGCCCTCATCACCTACAACCGCGCCGAAGGCCTCGGCTTCTCCTCGCCCGAGGCGCGCGGCCATTTCCAGGAGAAGCTCAAGAGCTACGACGCGGTGCACGGAACGTCGTACGCCCAGGCTCTGCCCCGCGATCCCGGTAACGCCTTCGCCCTTCTCGATTCGTACTTCCGTCAGTGCGCCATGGCTTCGCCGCCGCGCCCCGTGGTGATGATGCTGCCCTTCGCGGACACTGTGGTGCCCGCGGGAGACGCCTCGTACCGGACGCCCGAGGATCGCGCGGTCCTCGTCTACCTGCGGAAATGGTCGCAGGATCCGACCCTCCTCGCCAAAAACATCGTGGTGGTTCTCGTCACCGAGACCCTCGCGGAGATCGATCCCAAGCTCCTGCGCGCGAACGCCGCCCGCGAGGTCGAGATCGTGCGCCCGAATCAGCGCGAGCGGATCGAGTATCTCGAGGCGGTGCGAACGGCCGAGTGGTACGCGAAAATGAGCGAGCTACCGCCCCCGCGCCTCGCCGAACTCACCGCGGGCATGACCCGGGTGCAGCTCGGTCAGATCCTCGATGGCGCCGATGCCGGGGCCGCGAGGATCACGCGCGATGAAGTGCGCCGCATCAAGAAGGAAGTGATCGAGACCGAGGGCCTCGGCCTCCTCGAATACGTGGAGCCGAAGTACGACCTCTCGATGGTCGCGGGGATGCCCGCGGTGAAGGAACGCCTGCGGCGGGCCGCCCGCGCCATCGCCCGCGGCAATCCGGCGGCCGTGCCCATGGGCTATCTCATCTGCGGGCCGGTCGGCAGCGCCAAGACCTTCCTCGTCGAATGTTTCTCGAACGAGATCGGCTTCCCCTGCGTGAAACTCAAGAACTTCCGGTCAATGTGGGTGGGCTCCACCGAGGCGAACCTCGAACGCATTCTCAAGATCCTCGCCTCCCTCACTCCGGTGGGCGTCATCATCGACGAAGCGGACGCGGCCCTTGGCAATCGCGACGCGGGGGGTGACTCGGGAACCCAGAACCGCGTGTTCGCGCAGATCGCGGCTTTCATGGGCGACACCCGGAATCGCGGGAAGATCCTGTGGTTCCTCATCACCTGCCGCCCTGACCTGCTGCCCATCGACCTGAAACGCCAGGGCCGGGCCGAGGAGCACGTGCCTCTCTTCTATCCGGAAACGCCGAGCGAGTACGACGAGATCTACCGGGTCATGCTCAAGAAGCTCGGGATCAAGACCGCGGTCACCGACGTCTCCGCGGTGGCGAACGAGAAGGCTCTCATGGGCCTCTCCGGCTCCGACCTCGAAGCGGTGCTGGTGCGTGCGACCCTGGAAGCCGAGGCCGAGGGCCAGTCCGAGGTCACCCACCTTCATCTCACCAAGGTCTTCACCGACTTCATCCCCCCCAACAACTCGCGCGAGCGCGAGATGCAGATCCTCTGCGCGGTGCTCGAATCCACGAGCCGCGAGCTCCTCCCGCAGAAATACAGGGACATGGACCGAGGCGAAATCCAGGGACGCATCCAGGAAATCAAGATCGAACTCCGCCTGGCCTAGCGCGGGTTCGGCTTCGGTGGGCAAGGGCTAACATCCGCGAACCCATGACGCCCCTTCTCGCCGGCTCCCTCGCTCTGGTCATACTCGGCGCCGCACAGGCCCCGACCGTGGTCGCTTCCCCGCGCGCGGCCCTGGTGATCCGCAACGTCGCCGTCGTGGACGGCACGGGAACACCGGCGCGGCCCGCGATGAGCGTGGTGGTGCGCGAGGGCAAGCTCGCGGCCATTGTCGCCGCAGGGCAGGAGCCCGCGGCGGATCTCGTGATCGACGGCGAAGGCCTCTTCGCGATCCCGGGCCTCATCGACGCGCATGTTCATCTCTCCGGCATGCCCTGGGCTCAGCGCACCGAGCAACTCGAGCGTGTGCTTCGGGGCGGCGTCACCACCGTCTTCGACATGGCGGGCGATGTCCGCGACACGAGCCACCTCTCCCGCGCCGCTCTCACCGGCGAGATCGACTCCCCCTCGATCGAGTACGTGTCGCTCATGGCCGGTCCCGCGTTTTTCACCGACCCGCGGGTCATCGCGTCCTCGCGCGGGTACAAGGCGGGAGACGCTCCCTGGAACCGCGTGATCACCGCCGATACCGATCTGGTCCGCGCGGTGGCCGAGGCGAAGGGCGCGGGGGCGCGAGCGATCAAGCTCTATGCCGCCCTCGACGCGCCCACGGTCGCACGTATCGGCGCAGAGGCGACGCGGCAGGAGATCCGGCTCGTGGCCCACGCCACGACCTTCCCGGCACGGCCGAGTGACCTCGTCGCCGCGGGGGTGAAGATGCTCGCCCACACGGCCTACCTCGTGTGGGAGGGGAGTCCTCCGAGCCCCGACTTTCCCAAGCGGGCGCGCGGTGACTTCGCGGGCGTGCCCGCCGACGGACCGGTCATGACCGCGCTGCTGCGGTCTATGAAGGACAAGGGAGTCGCTCTCAATCCGACCCTGGGCATCTTCGCCGATGGGCCGGCGAAGGACGATCTCGCGTCGGTGCGCACGCCCTGGATGAACACGGTGACGAGACGCGCGCAGGAGATGGGGGTCACCATCGCCGCGGGCACCGACTCGATGATCCAGGGCGGCGAGGCCCTGCCCGGCCTTCACCGTGAGCTTGAGGCCGAGGTCGCGGCCGGGCTGACCCCCATGCAGGCGCTCGTGAGCGCCACGCTCGGAGCCGCGCGCGGCATCGGGATCGACGCGGTCCGAGGGTCCCTGCAGGCCGGCAAGGCCGCGGACATCGTGCTTACCGAGGCGAACCCCGCCGACGACATCCGCGCCACGCGGCGCATACGGTACGTGATCAAGGACGGGCGCATCGTCCATCAGGCGCCGGCTTCAGGAGGCCGCTGAGCTCATGACCCAGAACCCCGCCGCCCTGAAGCGCCGCCACGCCCTTCGTCTCATCGGAATGACGGGCGCCGCCGCATTCGGAGCTCCCGCGATCCTCGCCGGGCGGTACCGCGTCTTCGCTCAGTCTCCCGCCCCATACTCCGCGCGCGCGATCAGGCTGATGGAGGAGTCGACGGTCGTGGATCTCCTCAATCAGTTCCGCTTTCCCGATTTCTCCGAGAAGCCTCCGCGCAGCGAGCGCTGGCTGAAGGAAGCGGGCGCCTTCAGCAAGGAAGACTGGGCGATCTATCGCGGCTCAGGCATGACCGCCGGAGCGCTCGGTCACGGCGCCGGCACCTACGAGGAGGCCGTCCGCTTCTACGCAGGCTGGAACGGGTTCCTGGCCGCCTATCCGGACTGGTTCACCCGCATCGACGACGTCGCCGATTTCGCGCGGGCGCGCGCGACCGGGAAATTCGGGATCATCCTGACCTTCCAGGACTCGACTCACTTCCGCACCCCCGACGATGTCGCGACCTTCTGGAGTCTCGGGCAGCGCCTGTCCCAGCTCACCTACAACTTCAACAACCGGATCGGCAGCGGCTTCCTGGAACAGCGCGACGGCGGACTCTCGGTGTTCGGTCTCTCCATCATGGAGCGCATGCAGACCGTGGGCATGGCCGTGGATGTCTCGCATTGCGGCGATCAGACCACCCTCGACGCCCTCGACGCCGCGAAGAAGCCGGTGGTCTTCACCCACGCCACCGCGCGCGCCCTCGTACCTGGGCACCTCCGCTGCAAGACCGACGAGGCCATCCGGAAGATGGCGAAGACGGGCGGCGTCATGGGCATCAACTACATCCGCTTCATGGACCGCGGCCAGGAGCCGGTGACCATCGAGCACGTGCTCGATCACTTCGACTATGTGGCCAGGCTCGTGGGCGTCGAACATCTGGCCGTAGGCAGCGACCTCGACGTGATCGGAAATCCGAACGCCATCGGTGGCGGCATGAATCCGCGCGCGCAGCCGAACTTCTCGCGGTACCAGTATCACGAGGACACGGACGGCGCGATCACGGTGAAGGGGCTCAATCACCCGAAGCGGATGTTCGACCTCACCGAGGGCCTGATCCGTCGCGGCTACCGGGACGACGACATCAGGGGCATCCTTGGCGGCCACGCCGTGCGCGTGCTCGGAGAGATCTGGCCGAAGGCCGCGCCCTGAGCGGCTCAGCGCCTGACGTGCGTCCCCATGGACCAGGGGATCTAGAAATGGATGGCCACTTGCAGGCTCCGCCCGGGGCCCTTCCCCACCTGCACGAGCACGTCGCGGTTGCTGCCCACGAACTTCGAGAAGGCGGGCGCCGACGGAGCGGGGGCAGAAAGACCCTGGGGCCCCGGCGAGGGCTGCGCTTCCACGCTGCGGTGGAAGTGCCGGGGGACAAAGCGCCCGACCAGATACCCGACGCCCGCGCCGGCCGCGACATCGGTCAGATGGTGGCGTTCGCCGGCCACGCGGAGGTAGGACGTGGCGGCCGCCGCCCCCGCTCCAACCCAGGCCCAGTTGTCCCGGGGATGGCCGCGCAGGCGGGCCGTCTCGCGCGCCGAGGCCACCACGGCGAAGGCCACCGCGGCGTGGCCGGAGAAGAATGAGAGGTTGCGGTCGTCCTCGCGGGCGCGGTCGGGGTGACAGGTGCTGGACGCGGGGCGCTCCCGGCGCGCCGCGTACTTCACCACCTGGGTCAACATCACCGTCACCGCTACCGAGTCCAAAACCGCTCCTGCGTTGACGAGCCACTCGTGCGCGCGCGTCTCGTGGCTCATGGGTACAAGGGCCACGGCGCCGGCCGCGGCCAGAGTCGCGTAGCTCAGCGTTCCGGCGAGGCAGGGCCGGTCCCACCGCGCGTCCCGG
>CAZYEA010000279.1:0-5805 GCA_964646485.1 uncultured Acidobacteriota bacterium | reverse complement strand
GGATGAAGGAGCAGGGGACGCGCTTCTTCGCGTACGTCCACTATCGCGAGCCGCATCATCCCTACGACCCCCCGCCGCCCTTCAACACGATGTTCGGCCCCGACGCGCCGATTCCGAAGTCCAGACGCGAAGGCGGGCCGATCGCGGACAAGTGGCTGAAGGACATCAATCAGGGGGTCATCCAGCCGACGGCCGAGGAGGTCTCTCACCTGCGCCGCCTGTATGACGGGAACCTCGCTTTCGCCGATCAGGAATTGGGTTATCTGCGCGGGGAGTTCGAGTCGCGCGGCCTGCTCGACAACACCGTGGTCATCCTCATCGGCGACCATGGGGAGGCGCTGTACGAGCACGGCTACGTGGGACACAACGCTCAGGTGTTCGAGGAGACGGCGCGCGTGCCCCTGATCGTGTTGCTGCCGAAGTCGATGCGCGCTTTGGCTCCACCCCGGCGGATCGCCTCGCTCGTCGACCTCACCGACATCGCCCCGACCGTCCTCGACGTGTTCGGGCTCACCGGAGCCGGCGGCACCGCCCGCGCCTTCCAGGGGTACTCGCTGCTCACGCATCTCATCGGGGAGAAGGCGGCCACCCTTCCAGACACCCGCGAAGTCCTGACCCGCACCGTCTGGTCGCGGCCGGTCTACGCCCTGCGGAACGCGTCGCACACCTTCATTCTCAACACCGCCACCAATGAGACGTCGCTCTTCGACCGATCCTCGGCCCCGCGGTTCGAGGACAAGGAGCATGACTACGCTCCGCGGGCGCCGGTGGCGCTGCGGGAAACCTATCGCCAGGGTCTGCTGGCCTGGATCGCTTCGCTCAAGCGACAGACCGTGGCCGGCGACACCGTGGAGGGCATGCCCCGCGAGCAGTGCGAGGAGTTGAAGGCCCTCGGATATCTCTCCGCGAAGACGCCCTGCTCCAAGTGAGCTGTTCCCTGCGAAACTAGGCCGATGCGCTTCGCCGACTCCCATACCCACATCGACCTCGCGGAATTCGATTCCGATCGACCGGCCCTCCTGAAGCGCGCGGCCCAGGCGGGTGTGGTCCGCATGCTCCTGGTGGCCCAGGCCGACGACAGCGCCGGACTCGACCGGGGCCTCGCCACCGCGCGCGACTCCGGAGTGAAGGTCTCGGGCGGCCTTCACCCGCACGAGGCCATTCACTGGAGCGAACCCCTGGGCGAAAGGCTCGCCGCTCTCGGCCGGTCCGGAGAACTGTGCGCGATCGGCGAGATCGGCCTCGACTTCCATTACGACCACTCGCCCCGCGATCAGCAGGAAGAAGTCTTCCGCCGCCAGATCCGGCTGGCCCGGGAAGTGAAGCTGCCCGTCATCATCCACACCCGCGAGGCCGACGATCTCACCGTCGCCATCCTGCGTGAAGAGAAGGCGGGCGAGGTCGGCGGAGTCATCCACTGCTTCACCGGGACCCAAGGCTTAGCCGACGCCGCGCTCGCGCTCGGCTTCTACGTCTCCTTCTCCGGCATCGCGTGCTTTGCCAACGCCGAGCCGCTGCGCGCGGTGGCGAAGACGGTGCCCCTGGACCGGTTTCTGGTGGAGACCGACTGCCCCTTCCTGGCCCCCCCGCCGCATCGGGGGAAGCGCAACGAGCCTGCCTTCGTGGTGGAGGTGGCGCGGCGCATGGCCGAGGTCAAGGGCGTGCCCCTCGACGAGTTCGGCGAGGCCACGGTGCGGAACTTCGATCGGCTCTTCGGCGCCTAGCAAACGAAGGCGGTTGCGACGGCGAGGAGCCGCCCCTGGCAGGCGCGACCCAAACCCGGCCTGGTTTCGACTATCGTCCGCCGCAATGAGTCTCAGTACCGTGATCGTGGGCACGGGATGCACGATCCCGAAGAGGCGGGTCACCAACGCCCAGATGCTGAGCCGCGAGTACTGGGGTCCCGACGGCAAGAAGATCGACAAGCCCAATCCGCAGATCCTCGAGCAGTTCGAGTCGATCACGGGTATCCAGGAGCGCCGTTACGCGGAGGACGATCAAGTGGCCTCCGATCTCGCCGCCCTCGCCGCCGAGGACGCGCTCACCTCTTCAGGCCTTGACCGCGAATCCCTCGACACTCTGATCGTCGCTCATAACTTCGGCGACGTTCGTGCGGGCACCCGCCACTCGGATCTCGTTCCCTCCCTCGCCGCCCGGGTGAAGGCGAAGCTCCGGATCGCGAACCCGTTTGCCGCCGCCTTCGACGTGATCTTCGGCTGTCCCGGCTGGCTGCAGGGGGTCATCCTCTGCGACGCCATGATCCGAGCCGGCGATATCCGGCGCGCGATGGTCATCGGCGCCGACACTCTCTCTCGCGTCTCCGATCCCCATGATCGAGACTCCCTCATCTACGCGGACGGCGCGGGCGCGGTGATCCTCGAGGGCCGCGAGATGACGAAGCCCGCGGGCCTCCTGGCCCACGCGGTGCGCTCCGACACCCTCGACCACTCCACCATGCTGGTGATGGGCCCCTCCTACAACGAGGAGGTCTTCCTCGAGGCGATCTTCCTGAAGATGGAGGGCCGGAAGCTATACAAGTACGCGCTCAAGAACGTGGCCGCCGCGATCAAGCAGTGCCTCGACAAGGCGGGCGTGCCTCTCTCCGACGTGACCAAGGTCCTGATCCATCAGGCGAACGGAAAGATGGACGAGGCCATCCTGGAAGCGCTCTTCGATCTGTACGGCCAGACCCCGCCCCCGGGCATCATGCCGATGACCATCTCCTGGCTCGGCAACAGCTCGGTCGCGACCGTGCCCACGCTCCTCGACCTCGTGAGCAAGGGCAGGATGGAAGGGCATGTGATCCGCTCCGGCGACACTCTTGTCCTGGCCTCGGTGGGGGCGGGGATGCACATCAACGCCGCCGTGTACCGGGTTCCCTGATCGAATAGTCTGGAGGGGCCATGAAGTCGACGCCAGGGCTGTTTCTCGCCGCCGCACTCGCCGCCTCGCTCCCGCCCGGTCTCGCGAGCGCTCAGGACGCCCCTCCTGAACTGACCGTCGACCTCGGCAGCGGGGTGTCGCTCGACCTCGTTCTGATCAAAGCGGGGAAGTTCTCTCAGGGGTCCAAGGCGACCGAGCCCGGGCGCTCTGACGACGAGACCCTTCGCGAGGTCACGATCACGAAGGACTTCTACATCGGCCGGTACGAAGTGACGGTGTCGCAGTTCGAGCGTTTCGTGGCCGCCACCGGCTACAAGAGCGAAGCCGAGAAGGGGACCTCGGGCGGATTCGGGTGGAACGGGCAGGCCCTCGAGCAGCGCCCCTCCTTCAACTGGAAGAACCCGGGCTTCCCCCAGAGCGAAGGTCACCCGGTGACCATCGTGACCTACGACGATGCTATGGCCTTCGCGCGCTGGGTGTCGCAGAAGGCCGGCCGGCCGACCTCCCTTCCCACCGAGGCTCAGTGGGAGTTCGCGGCTCGCGCCAACTCCAGTTCGATCTACCCAGCCTCCGGGGCCAGGGCGCCCTCGCCCGAGTCGCTCGGCTGGTTCAAAGCCAACGCTTCGGGCGGTACCCACGCGGTGGGCGAGAAGGCCGCGAATGGCATCGGCCTCTTCGACATGGCGGGCAACGTGGCCGAGTGGTCCATTGACTGGTACGGCCCGTACGACCCCGCCGCGACTACCGATCCCGTCGAGGTGCGATCGAACCTCGGCGACAAGCCGCGGCGCGTCCTGCGGGGTGGTTCCTGGCTTCGCGATCCGAAGAACGGACGATCAGCCGCGCGCTACCGCAGCACTCCGGGCTCCCGGAATGCGGACAACGGCTTCCGCGTGGCCGCCGCGGTGGCGGGCGCGCCGCTGTCCGTGCCGGTCGCCGCGTCGGCCGCCTTGAAGACTACGTCCGGCGCGTCGGAGTCTGAAGGTCTGTCGGGGTGGGGCGCCCTCGCCCTGTTCGTGGGCTTCCTCGCGCTGCCCCTGGGTTTCATCGCCCTGATCATCAGGATCGCGCGCCGCAAGCTCCTCGCCGGCTTCTCGAATGTCAGAACGGAAATCAACTCCGATGGATTCACGTTCAAAGCACCCCCGGAAAAACTGGGGCATCGCATCCACTATCGCTACATGGTGGATGGCCGGAGTCAGACCGGCAGCGTCGTCTACGCCGGCGATTCGGATACGGGACAAGTCGTGTACACGGGCGACCGGCCCTCCTCCGTCCAGATCGTGGCCGTGACCGCCCCGGGCCAGAGCCTTCCCGCGCCGAAGGCGAAACCAGCCCCCCCTCAACGCGCGGTCTCTCGTACCGACGACGACTCGTTCCGCGGCTACCCGTCCGCCTACAGATAGCGGGGCTTCAAGAACCGCGTGCGCGCGATCGTCTACGGGTCGCGTCCTTTCGATGTCGACCGCGCCGGCCGGACGGTTCGTGCGCTCCGGTTACTCGGCTTCTCGGTCGCGGATCTCACCCCCGCGTTCTGGCCCGAGGTCCTGGCCTCCATTCGCAGCCGTCCCGAGCCGCTCTGGCTTGTTCGCGCCGGGGCCTGGCCCCTGGCCTTCACCGAGCCAAGGCCCTCGTCCACAGGCAGGCCTCTCGTTGCCCTGGGCGCGGTTCAAGCCGCCGAGGATGTTCCTGAAACCGACGCCCCTTCGGCCCTCGCCTGGAGGGAGAGTGTGCGCCTCGCCCGCGGGGAGTTCCGACCCGACACCCTGCCGTTCCTCGTCAGCACATGGCTCGACGCGTCCATGGTCGCGGCACTTCTGGACGAGGACGACCTGCGCGTCTCCATCCAGGTCGCGGCCCGGGCCGTCGCGGCTCGCATCGCTCACTTCCCCGGCCTCGACGTGGTGGATGACGATTCGATCCGGATCGCGGAAGTAGTGACGAGCGCACAGCAGGGAGGTGCTGAGCGCGTGGCTCTCGATCTCACCCGAGGCCTGCGCGGCCACGGCCTGCGTTCGCGGCTGGTGACTCTGGGACGCCCCACCCGGGCCGCTTTTGAGGTCCCGGACGGCACTCTCGATTTCGCGACCCTCGGCGCTCCCTCTCCCGATCACTGGGCGAGGCGCGTCGGTCGCGCCCTGGTGTCGCACGGATTCGACCTGATCCATGGCCACCTTCTCGAATCCCCTGCGGTGAAGGCGTTTGCCGCCCGCGGCCTCCCCCTGGCCCTCACCATTCACAACTCGCGCGAAGGGTGGCCTGCGGGCACGCGAAGCCTGAAGGCCTCGGACGCGCGGCTCGTCGTGGGCTGCGCGCAGCTCGTCGAGGCTCAGCTGCGCGAAGGCGGCCTTCCCATGCCTCTTCGCACCGTGTGGAACGGCATCGACTTCGACGGGTTCGCGGCCCAGCCCTCCCGCCTCGCTTCCGCCCGCGCGTTTCGAGAGTCGCTCGGCTTCGAGCCCTTTGACTTCGTCCTTCTCGCCCTGGCGAACCCGCGGCCCCAGAAGAGGCTGCATCTGCTTCCCGCCATTCTCAAGGCCACCCGAGAGGCCATTCGCGACACCGGATGGAAGCGGGAAGCGAGACTCCTGATCGTGGGCGGCATGTCCCGCGGCAGCAAGCCGGCCGAGCAGGCGGTGCGGCGCCTCGAGCAGGCGATCGACGAGTGCGGAGTCCGCGAGCATGCGCGCGTGCTCGGTTCGGTGAGCGAGGTGTCCTCGTGCCTGCTCGCCTCGGACGTGCTCGTCTCCGTGAGTTCTCACGAAGGCCTGAGCCTCGCCCAGCTCGAGGCTCTCGCCGCCGGGAGGCCGGTGGTGGCCAAGATGGTGGGCGGCGCCCCGGAGATCGGCCTCCATAACCCGGCCGTAGTCCTCCTGGACCCCGAGGCGACCTCGAAAGACTTCGCCCGGGTCCTTGCCCCTC
>CAZYEA010000278.1:0-5923 GCA_964646485.1 uncultured Acidobacteriota bacterium | reverse complement strand
CTTCAAAGGAGCCCGCCTTTCTTCTTTCAGGGGTTGTGGCGGAGGCGTTGCGCCCGCCACCAGGCGTCGAGCCTGGGGGCCAGGACGTAGGCGAGCGGCGCGAGGGCGAAACCCGCCAACAGGTCGACCACGAAGTGATGCCGGAGGTAGATCGTCGAAGCCCACAGGCCCAGGACCGCGGGGGTGAGGATCAGGAGCAAGGAGCGCTCGAACTTCCAGGCGAGGCCGAGCGAGAGCAGCGACACCGCGGCGTGCAGGGAAGGGAAGGCCGCCCGTGAATCGGTGGGCAACAAGGAGAGGACGCCGTCCGCCGCGAGCGAGGCGAACAGGGGGTCGCCGCCCAGGTTCCTCTTGAATTCGGAGGCGAGGGCTATCCGCGGGGGCGCGGCGGGGAACAGGAGGTAGAGGGCGTAGCCCAGGTAGAAGCAAACTACGATGGCGAGGCAAGCCCGACGAAAATCCTCGAACCGCTTCCGCAGCAGGAGAGCGAGCGGCACCGCGGGGGCCACGAAGGCGAAGCTCATGTAGAGGATCTGGAAGATCTCGGTGCGTTCGCGCGTGTAGAACTGCTCGACCCACAGGCACGGTTCCACCCCGAACATCCAGAGGTCCATCCGGAGCAGCCAGCCGTGGATGTCATGCGAGTTCACGAAGCCGATGGTGTCGTGGAGGTTCGTGTAGATCAGGATGCAGAGTAGGAACGGCAGCATTTCCCGAAGCGTGAAGAGAAGGGAGCCGGGCTCGGGCTTCCGGCGCGCGGCCGCGACCAGGATGGCCCCGCACAAAGCGGCCACCACGATGCGGAGCACGCCTCCCGCGAACCGGGGCCCGATCGCGCCCGACGCGGGTGCGAAGTAGTGGGCGACCCCGGTGAGCCAGGTGGTGGGCAGGAGGAAGAAGGCGGCGATCGCTTCCTCGGGACGCAGGCCGAAGAGGGCCCGCCTGAGGGCCGTCCCCGGCCGCAGAACCTGGGTCGAATTCACGCCAGAGCGTCGCGGTGCTCGCCGAAGACGCCGCGCAGGCACGTGGCGAACTCGCCCACGGTGGCCCAGGCCAGAACCGCGTCGATCATCGCCGGCATCACGTTGGTCCCCGAGCGGGCGGCGCCCTCGAGCGAGCGCATGCCCGCGGCCCAGGCCGCGGGATCCCGCCGGGCGCGCAGGGCGCGCAGACGTTCGACCTGAGCGCTCTCGAGGTCGGGGTCGACGCGGAGCAGGTCGGTGCGCGGAACTTCGCTCTCCTCGACGAACTGATTCACGCCCACGATCAAGGTTTCCTTGACCTCGAGGTTTCGCTGGAACCGATACGCCGACTCCTCGATTTCGCGCTGGATCTCACCGCGCTCGATGGCGCGCAGGGCCCCGCCACGCGATTCGATGCCGTCGAGCAGACGCAGGGCTTCGGCACCGATGGCGTCGGTCGCGGCCTCCACCGCGAACGAGCCGCCCAGGGGATCCACCATGTCGGCGACGCCGCTCTCGTGGGCGATGATCTGCTGGGTGCGCAGGGCGAGGGTGGCCGCGGCCTGGGTGGGGAGGGCGAGGGCCTCGTCCATGGAATTCGTATGCAGGCTCTGACAGCCGCCCAGAACCGCGGCGAGGGCCTGAACGGTCACGCGCACCACGTTGTTCTCCGGCTGCTGCGCGGTGAGGGTGACCCCGCCGGTCTGGACGTGGAAGCGAAGATGCTGGGCCTTTGGATTGGTGACGCCGAACCTCTCCTTCATCAGGGTCGCCCACAGCCTTCGAGCCGCCCGGAACTTCGCGACCTCCTCCATGAAGTCGGAGTGGCAGGCGAAGAAGAACGACAGCCGTTCTCCGAAGACATTCGGGTCGAGCCCTCTCTCTTTCGCCGCGCGCACGTATTCGAGGGCGTTGGCGAAGGTGAAGGCCAGCTCCTGGGGAGCGGTCGAGCCCGCTTCCCGAATGTGGTAGCCGGAGATCGAGATGGTGTTCCACTTCGGCACCCGCTCGTGGCAATACGCGAACAGGTCGGTGACCAGGCGGAGCGAAGGCTTGGGGGGGTAGATGTAGGTTCCGCGGGCCACATACTCCTTGAGGATGTCGTTCTGGACCGTGCCCGAAAGCGCATCCTCCGCGATGCCCCGCCGCCTCGCCACCGCGATATAGAGAGCGAGGAGGATGGACGCGGTGGAGTTGATGGTCATCGACGTCGACACGGTATCGAGCGGCACCGCGTCGAAGAGGGTCTCCATGTCCTCGAGCGAGTCGATGGCCACCCCGACCCGGCCCACCTCACCCATGGCGTGCGGGTCGTCGGAGTCGTAGCCGATCTGGGTGGGCAGGTCGAAGGCCACCGAAAGCCCCATGGTTCCCTGGGCCAGGAGGTAGCGATATCTCTGGTTCGACTCGCGGGCGGTGCCGAAGCCCGCGTATTGCCGCATGGTCCAGAAACGCGACCGGTAGCCGCCCGGGTGAAGCCCGCGCGTGAAGGGAAACACGCCTGGGGGCGTGAGATCGTGGGCGAGTTCCGTCGCGAAAGCGGGTCGGGGAAGGCCGGAGGGCGAGAGGAACTGCGCCTTCCGCTCGGGATTCTTTTTTGGAGGCATGAGATCTTTGGCCGGGCAGGGGAACGATACCTATTCGGCCGCGCTCTTTCCCTTCTATGATCCCATCAAGAACCTTTTTCTGGAGAACCTCCCGATGCACAGCCCCGAAATGTCCGCCTTCATCCAGCTCATCCTTCGCTGGTTCCACGTCTTCGCCGGCGTGATCTGGATCGGGCACCTGTACTTCTTCAACTTCGTGAACGTGCCCTTCCAGGCCGCCCTCGACAAGGAGCTCAAGCCCAAGGTCAATCCGGCTCTCCTGCTGCGCGCCTTGTGGTGGTTCCGGTGGGGCGCCATGTGGACGTTCCTGATCGGCTGGTTCCTGTTCTCGATCAGCTACCTGATGGGGGGGAACCTCTACGACGCGGACGGCGCCTTCTCGAGCCGGGGTTCATGGATGCTGGTGGGCGGCTTGCTGGGCTCGATCATGTGGTTCAACGTCTGGTTCGTGATCTGGCCCGCGCAGAAGCAGATCCTCGGCGGCCTTTTAGGCGCCAACCCGCCGGCGCCGCCCGAGGTTCCGAAAAAGGCGCTGCTCTTCTCCCGCATCAACACCTGGCTTTCCGCGCCGATGCTCGTGGGCATGATCGCGGCGTCCCACACCGACTTGTGGACAGCCATGCCGGGGGCCTATCACGGCATCTTCATCCTCCTGGGGCTCGGCGCCATCCATGGCATGCTGAGCCTCGCCCCGAAGAAGGGCGCGGGGCTCTAGCGCCCCCTTAACCCCTCGAAGAAAAAGGGACCTCGTTGAGGTCCCTTTTTTGCATCACCCGCGGCGTCCTACTTCTTGACGCCCCCGACCGGCACCAGGGTCACACCCGCGGGCTCGAGATAGTCAGGCAACTTCTGACCCTGCTTGGGCGAGGTGGCGTACACGGTGATGGCGGACGCCTTCTTGGGGTCTTTCTGTACCGCGGGGAAGGCGCAGTCTTCCTCGGTCTGGATCTGAAGCTGGTAGGTGCTGGTGCGCTTGCTCTCGTACTCGGTGTCGGTGGCCTGGATGTAGTACTCGAGGGTGCGCAATTTGCCGGCCTTCACCCCGGGCAGGGTGGTGCAGAAACGCGCGCCTTCGAAGGCCATCTCCGAGACGAGGTACTCCTTCTCGCCCGGCCGGCGGAAGTAGGCGCGGACCTTGGCGATGTCGCCGTCGTCGAGGACGGAGGCGCACAATTCGATGGGCTTTGAGACCACCGAACACTGGGCGGGCTGGTGTTCGACCAGGGGCGGGTCGTTCGCGAGCGCGGGCCTTATGGCGAGCATGGCCAGGGCGGACGCGGTGAGGAAGGAGGACCGTTTCATGGCGGTGATCCTAACGCCAAGTCTTCGCCGGGTGCGAACCGCCTCCCGAAAGGGCCCTACTTCCAGGTGATGGAGTTGCGGTACGACTCGCCCTTCGGCCCGGTCACGGTCGCGGAGTACGCCCACTCCGTGATGGAATCGCTCCACACTTCACCCGCGGAGTAGATGGTCGCGGTGTCGCCCGGGGCCACACTCGAGACCGCGAGGGGCTGGGCCGCGCCCACCCCGCGCCCGTTGATGCTCATCCGAACCGTGAGCCCCTGCAAGGAGATGGGGGCGGAGCCCTCGTTCGTGAACTTCACGAGAACCTTGTAGGCGTCGCCAGGCCTCGGGTTCTTCGGCTGGATTTCGAAGCTGATGCTGCCCGGCATGTCGGCGGCCTGAGTGGCCGACTTGACTCCGGCGGCGTCTCCGAACCCGGCGGCGCCCAGACCCGACGGGCCGCCCGTCTTCTTCTCGGTGCGGGCAACCGTGAACGCCTTCCCCGAAGGGGCTACGGGAGCCACGGGAACAGGCGCCGCAGAGGCGGCGGCCGCCGCCTTCTTGCCGGTGGTCGCGCCGATCTTGCCGGTCTGCGCGGGACCATTGCCCGGATCGAGCTTCAGGACCTCGTCGTAAAGGTTGATCGCCTCATCGAACTTGTCAGAGCTAAACGCGGCGGTCGCTTTGGACAGGAGAGTGTTGATCTCCGCCTCGCGCGCCTGCTTTTCCTGCAGGGCCTTGGCCTGGGCGGCGTTCACCTGAAGGGCCTGTTCCGCGGCCTCGGCCTTCGAGATGTCGTTGATCACTTCCGTGACTTCCGAGTCCCAGGGGGCCTTCGCACTCGCCTCCTGCGCGATGGACCGGGCGCGGGCGAAGTCTTTGGACGCGAGGGCGGAGCGTGCGGCGCCGAGACGGCCCCGTGCGTCCTTCCCGTTTCGCGCCTGATCCAGGATCTTCTGTCCGGCGGAACTGCCCGGATCCTCTCGCAGGGCGTCCTGGGCCTTCTGGATCGCCTTGTCGTAATCGAGGCGGCCGAAGGCGTCGGCGGCGGCCTTCACACTTGCGGAGGCCTTGCCGCCGGGCGGCTCGTTGAAGGTCGGAGGGGGGGCCGCGGTTGCGACCACGATCGGAGTGGGCGCGGGCGGGGCCGGAGTCTGTGCCCCTTCGGGGGTAGCGCTCGGCCCGGTGACGGGCTGCTGCTTGTTGCTCTCGAGCTTGTTGGCGATGAAATAGACACCGCCGCCCAAAGTGACGATGAGCCCGATGAAGCCGGCGGCGATCACCCCGGTGTTCGACTTCGGAGGCTCCGCGGCCACCTTCGGCTCGATTCGCGTGGGCGCGCTGATGGGTGGGCCCTGAATGCGCGTGCCGCCGACGCGCGTCGCTCCCGCCTTCGTGCCCGACAGCGTGGGGGGGCGGGTCCCGGGCCGCGCGGCCATGGTGGGCGAGGTGCCCACGCGGGTGGCCGCCGCACCCCTGGACAGATCCACCGTGCCATCCGCGCCCGAGGGGTCCTCGAGGAGATCCTCGAGGGGGGCAGGCGTGCCCGTGGGGGCGTTCAGGTCGACGAGGTCGTCGAGGGCATGGTTCGCGGCCGAGGCCGAGGTGCCGTAAGTGGTGAGATAGTCGCGCAGGGCGAGAGCGAACTGGGTGGCGTTCTCGTACCGCTGGCCGAGGTCCTTGGTGAGGGCCTTGGCCAGAATGGGGGTCAGGGCGTCGTACTCGGGGCCTCCGGGCAGGGCATTCCAGTTGGGCTCGTCATGGGTGATCTTGAAGAAGATCGCCATGAGGTTCTCCGCGTGGAAGGGCCGCTTCCCCGTGAGCATCTCGTAGAACATGCAGCCGACGCTGAACAGGTCGGAACGGCCATCGACACGCGCCCCCTTCACCTGCTCCGGGGACATGTAGTCCGCGGTGCCCACGATGGCCCCGGTGCCGGTGACCGAGGCCGTGGTGAGGCGGGCCACCCCGAAGTCCATGATCTTCACCGAGCCGTCGTTGCCGATGAAGATGTTCGCGGGCTTGATGTCGCGGTGCACGATCCCCGCCTGGTGGGCGTGGGCGAGACCC
>CAZYEA010000277.1:0-5926 GCA_964646485.1 uncultured Acidobacteriota bacterium | reverse complement strand
TCGCGGCGCAGGTCGAAGTTCACACCCGAAGCGCGCATCAGCGGCCCGCTGACGCCCACGTCCTGGGCCAGCGCGTTCGAGATAACACCCACGCCGCGAGTGCGGGCCTCGAAGAAGGCGTTGTCGCGCAGCATCGACTCGTACTCATTGAGCCGCTGCTCGATGGTGTTCATCGTGGTCCGGCACTGCTCGGCCCAGCCCGCGGGCACGTCGTAACGCACGCCGCCCACCTGGTGGAAACCGTAGAGCAGGCGGGCGCCGACCAGGGACTCGAAAAGATCGAGGACGAGTTCGCGCTCGCGGATGCAGTAAAGAAAGATGGAGGTGCCGCCGCCAAGCGCACCGCCCATGTCGAGGCACCAGGTTCCGAGCCACAGGCAGTGCGAGGCGATGCGCTGCAGTTCGTTGACGAGGACGCGCAGGTACTGGGCGCGCCTCGGAACCTCGAACTGCGCGATCTGCTCCGCCGCCATCACGTACGCGAGTTCGCTCGACATCGCGGCCACGTAGTCCGTCTTCGAGGCGATCGACGGATACTGAACGTAGGCCAGGTTCTCCGCGAGCTTCTCGTGGCAGCGGTGCAGGTAGCCGATGACGGCGTCGACTCCGACGATCTTCTCGCCCTCGAGGGTCAGGATGGCGCGGAACACGCCGTGGGCCGAGGGGTGCTGCGGCCCCATGTTCATGGTCAGCCGCTCGGAGCCGGTGTAGTCGATCGCGCGAACTTCAGCCATGGATGAGAGAGCGGACCTTCAGCGGTAAGGCGGGTACGGAGTGTCGACGGCGTAGGACTTGAGAAGAGGATGGCCCTGCCAGTCTTCGGGAAGGAGCATGCGGCGGAGATCGGGATGGCCGTCGAAGACGATGCCGAACATGTCGAAGCACTCGCGCTCCATCCAGTTGGCGCCGCGGTACACCGCGTAGAGCGAGGGGCAGTGCGTGTTCCCCGCTCCGAGCTTCGTCCGAAGCATCACCGACACCTTGGAATCCAGATTGTCGAGCCGCGCCACCACCTCGAGGCCGGCTTCCTTGTGATCGATGGCGGTGAGGAAGGCGAAGAAGAAGCAGCCGAGCTTTTCCTTGAGGATGCCGGCCACCGCGGCGAACTGCTCGGTCGGAACCTCGACCCCGAGCACCGCTCCCTCTCCCACCACGACCCCGGGAATGTCGGCGAGGAGCATGACCGCGCGCGAGCGATTCATCTCGGCGGCGTTGACTTCGGAAGTCACGTCAGTCGACCTTCGGGGTGGGCTCGGCGCGCCGGCCGGTCTTGCGGAAGTGGCCGATCTTTTCCTGGAGCAGGAGCAGGCCGTTCAGGAGCGACTCGGGCGGGGGTGGACAGCCGGGGACGTAGACGTCCACGGGAATGATGCGATCGACGCCCTTCACCACGTGGTAGCCGTGACGGAACGGTCCGCCGGAGTTCGCGCACGAGCCCATGGAGAGCGCCCACTTCGGATCGGGCATCTGGTTGTAGATGCGTTCGAGCATCGGCGCCATCTTGATGGTGACCGTGCCCGACACGATCATGAGATCGGAATGCCGGGGCGAGGCCCAGGGCACCATGCCCAGGCGCTCGACGTCGAAGCGGGAGGCGAAGGTCGCCATCATCTCTATGGCGCAGCAGGCGAGGCCGAAGCTCACCGGCCAGACCGCCGACTTGCGCGCCCAGTTCAGAAAGTCGTCGGCCACGCTCGTGACCACGAAGCCCCCCGGGAAGGAATGGATGCCCTCGGTCACCGACTCGAAAAGGGGCGAGAACTTGTCTCCCTCGGGGCGGACCTTGTGGAGCTGCTTCCACTCCTGCAGGTCCTTCATCTCCTCCCAGTTCGCGGGAGGGATCTGGCAGGAAGGCGGCTTTATTTCCACTCGAGCAGTCCCTCCCGATAGGCGTACAGCCAGCCCAGGCCAAGGATGGCGATGAAGCCGACCATGGCCAGGAGCCCTTGGACTCCGAGTTCGCGCATGGTCACCGCCCAGGGGAACAGGAACACGGCCAGGGTGTCGAAGACGAGGAAGAGCAGAGCCACGAGGTAGAAGCCCACGGGAAACTGGACCCAGGCCTCCCCGATCGGCTGCGCGCCGCACTCGTAGTTCTCGCTCTTGGCCGCGTAGCCGCGCGACGGCCGTATGACCCAGGCCGCGATCAGCGAGGCGACCGCGAAGGCGAGGATGAGGGCAAGAAAAATGACTACGGGAAGGTATCCGGGCAACTCAACATCTCCGCCTGATGCGAAACGGGGCGGAGGATAGCACGCGACCTTCCCGTCTTCTCGTGGTGCAAACGCATCACGCGCCCCCCGCGAGGGCGCGTAATGGTACCCCTTGATTCCCGAAGCGGGCGGTTACTCGACGACGCGGATGACCACCCGGCGGTTCTGGGCCCGGCCCTCCCGGGTCTTGTTGTCGGCCACCGGCTTGGTCTCGCCGTAGGAGATGACTTCGATGCGGGAGAGGGCGATGTTGTGCTGATCGTGCAGATAGGCGCGCACGGCCATGGCCCGGTCATAACCGAGCTTCTCGTTGTAGTTCACTTCTCCGGCGGCGTCGGTGTGACCTTCGATCTCGAAGAAGACGCCCTTGTTCTCGGCCACGATGGGTCCGATGGCCTCGTCCACCATCTTCTTGGCCTCATCGGAAATGGTCGCGCGGTTCAAGGGGAACGTGACCTTGTCATTCGACAGGGTGACGGTGTAGAGCAGCTTGCCCTTGGCCGCGCGCTCCGCGTCCTGAGCCTTGCTCATGGCCGCGGCCGCCGAGCCCTTGGCCTCGGTGGCCGTTCCTTTGGCCTCGGCGATGCCCGCCTTGGCCTGCTGGTCGACGGAATCGAGGCGGGTCTCCGTGGACTTCACGCGGGCCTGGGTCTTCTCGACCTCACCCGAGAGGTTCTCGACCTTCTCATTGACATCGCCGATGCCCTTCGACACGTACTTCTTGGTGGCGCAGCCGGTCGCGGCCACGGTGAGAACGACAACCGACAGGACGAACTTCTTCATATGGTGACCTCCAGGTCGATTCAAGACAGCGTTCGCGGCTCATGACGGGGGGGTGTAGCCGCTTCGAGTGCGGACCAGAATTCCCTTGCGCGTCGTCCGCACTTCCACCCTGCGAAAGCGAGGGGGGCCCTCAGGGGCGTCGTACCCTAACCGATACTGGTGCTTTATCTCGAGTGCGATCAGGTCGGCGGCCTTCTTGAGGCCGACGAAATTCGAAACCACGAACGATGCCCCTCCCGAGTAGGCGGCATAACGCGCGAGCAGGGCGCTCCCCAGGGCGATGGGCGTGCTCCGCCCCGCCCCCGCGAAGATCCCGGACTGCGGGTCGTCGATCGGGGCCACCACGCTGATCGCATAGATGGGCACGTCGAGCGCCCGCGACCTGGCGATCACCGCGTCCGCGGCCTCCCGGCTCGCGGTGTCGACGCCGTCGGTGATCACCACGACCGCGCGACGGCCTTCGCCATGGCTCGCGACGTCCCGGGCGGCGTGGTCCAAAGCATCGTGGAGTGCCGTCGACCCGAAGGGCTTGAGGCCTGAGAGTCCCGCCTCGATCTTCCGCTTGTCCTTCGTCCAGGCCACGATCCCCCAGTATTCGCTGTCGAATCCGGCCAGGGCCGCCTGATCCTCCGGAGCGAGGGCGGCAAGGACCTGAGTCGCGGCCATGCGCGTCGAGGTGGTCTTCAGTGCGCCGTTCATCGAGCCTGAGGCATCGACGAGAAGCAGGATGCGGGAGGGCAGGTCGGCTCCCGACGCGAAGTGCAGAATGGCCTGGGGCCGGCCTTCCTCGAGTACGGTGAAGTCGGCCCGCCGCAGGTTGGTGACGGGGCGGCCGCGATCGTCGACCGCGGTGGCCGAAAGAACCACGAGACTCGATTTCGAGGCGAAAGTCGGCGTCTGCGCCCCGGCGAAGGGGACGAGGCCGATGAGCAACACGGCCGCACGAGCGTGGCGGAACCGAGAATGCCGACCCATCACCCGCCTAGCGTACGACTCCACACCGGGCCCTCGGCGTGACCGGAGTCACGCTCTGGGAGGGACGATCGAGGGCCGGTTTGCCTTGCCTTAAGTTCTTACTTCTTCGCGAGGGTCGCTTCGCGGATGGAGCGGAACTCGTTGCCCGGCTTCCACTGCGGGTAGGTCTCCGCCTGCGCCACGCGGTAGCCCATGGCCAGGAAGAGCTTGCCGTCCTCGGCCGCGCCCGAGAGATCCCAGTCGGGCTTGATCTGGTCGGAAGGCTTGTGGTAGTCGGTATTCGTGTACTCATCCCGCTTCTTCTGGGAATAGTCGGCGGGCTTGCCGATGTAGTCGATACCCGCGTCGGGGTCGAAGGCAGGGACGCCCTTCTTGGCGAAGTTGAAGTGGTCGGAGCGGTAGTAGAAGCCCTTCTCCGGCTCGGCGTCGGCCTTCAAGGTCCGGTTCTGCTCCTTGGCGGCCGCGGCCGCGTAGTCATCGAGGTCGGAGGCTCCGAGCCCCACCACCACGAGATCGCTGGTGCGGCCCCACTGGTTGACTCCGTCGATGTTGATGACCCCGAGGGTTTTCTCGAGCGGGTAGAGCGGGAAGTTCCCGTAGTACTCGGAACCCAGAAGGCCCTGTTCCTCCGCGGTGACGGAGAGGAACAGCAGGGTGCGCTTCGGCGCCGGCTGGACCGTCTTCATCTTGCGCGCGATCTCCAGCATCATGGCGGTGCCGCTCGCGTTGTCGAGGGCGCCGTTGCAGATGTCATCCCCATCGACGGCGGCGCAATGGCCGAAGTGATCCCAATGCGCGGTGTAGATCACGTATTCGTCCTTGAGCCTGGGGTCCGCGCCCGGGAGCTTCGCGATCACGTTGCGCGAGTCCACGGTGCGCATGGTCTGCTTGATGCTGAGCGAGGCGTTGAGGCCGAGAGGCACGGCCTTGAACGCGGGGGTGGCGGCCTGAGCCTTCAGTTTCTCGTAATCCTGCCCGGCCATCTTCAGGAGGGCCACGGCCGCGTCTTTGGTGAGCCAGCCCTCGACCTTCGATCGGCCGAGGTTCTTGTCGGGCGCCGCCATGTTGAAGCGCTCGGCCGCCATTCCCTGCACGACCGGCCAGGGGTAGCCCGCGGGATAGGTCTCGTGAACGATCAGCACCCCGGCCGCCCCCAGCTCCGCCGCCTTCTCGAACTTGTAGGTCCAGCGTCCGTAATAGGTCATGGCCTTGCCGCCGAAGGTCTTCGCGTCGAGCTCCTTCGCGTCCGCAGGATCGGGCACGGGCGGGTCGTTCACGAGGACCACGATGGTCTTGCCCTTGACGTCAACCCCCTTGAAGTCGTCCCAGTTGTATTCGGGGGCCTGCACGCCATAGCCCGCGAAGACGAGCTCGGAGTTCTCGACCTTCACCTCGTCCGTCACGTGTTTGCTGAAGGCCACGAAGTCGTCCGAGACCTTGAAGGACTTCTTCATTCCCCCCTTCTGCACGGTCAGGGGCGAGGGGGCTCCGGAGATCGCCACCAGAGGGACTTTCTGCACCCAGGTGCCGTCGGGGTTCCCGGGGGCAAGGCCCATCTTCTGGAATTCATCCGTGAGGTACTGGACGGTGAGGTCTTCACCCTTCGAGCCGGGAGCCCGGCCCTCGAATTCATCCGAGGCCAGCTTCCGCGTGTCCGCGAGGATCGCATCGGTGCTGAGGTTCGGCACGTCGGCAAGCGTCTTCGGCCCCGGAGGCGGAGCCGGGGTGCAACCAAGGACGAGGGCCGCGGGGAGAAACGCGAAGGTTCGAAGCGTGAGGGTTCGCATGCGAGGAATTTACCTCACCGCGGAGGGCCAGGAGCCCCCGGGCCCAGCTGCCGCTCCGCGGACCTGTTCTATCCTCGCCGGATCGCCGGGCGTGTTCCCCCTCCGTCTCCGGGCCGGCCTCACCACCATTTTCGAGGAAGAGAGACGAACAAGAACGCATGAACTCGA
>CAZYEA010000276.1:0-5955 GCA_964646485.1 uncultured Acidobacteriota bacterium | reverse complement strand
TCCGTCCCCATTGCCCACTGCCCATTCCCCATTGCCTTCTCCCTCCTCCGACCTCAACATCATGACCATCGAGGACCCGGTCGAGTACGACCTCTCGATCGCCGGGCTCTCGATCAGCCAGACGCAGCTCAACACCAAGAAGGGAGTCACCTTCGCCGCCGGGCTGCGCCACATCCTGCGCCAGGACCCCGACGTGATCATGGTGGGCGAGATCCGCGACGAGGAGACCGCCAGGGTCGCCGTGCAGGCCTCGCTCACGGGCCACCTGGTTCTGAGCACCCTGCACACCAACGACGCGGCCAGCGCCGTGGCCCGCCTGCTGGACCTCAACGTCGAGCCCTTCCTCGTCGGGTCCACGCTCGCCGCCGTGCTGGCGCAGCGCCTCGTGCGGCGGGTCCACGTGGAATGCGGCGGCCGCGGCTGCCCGGCCTGCCTGCACACTGGATACAAGGGCCGCACGGGCGTGTTCGAGCTGCTCACTCTCGACGCCGAACTCCGCGACCTCGTGGCCCGGCGCGTGACGGCCGCCGAGATCAAGTCGCGCGCATTGGCCAAGGGCATGGTCGATCTGCAGGGCGCCGGGCGACGACTTGTGGCCTCGGGTGTGACGACCCGCGAGGAACTCGAGCGGGTAATCGAGGGAGTGGAATGAAGAGGGCAATGGGGAATGGGCAGTGGGCAATGGGCAGGAACAGAGCAGGTGAGCAGGAGAGGAGGAGAGCAGGAGAAGGGCACGAGCCCGAAGCGCAAGCGAGGGCTCCTGGAGACGGGGCGAACAACGAGCCCGGAGCGTGAGCGACGGGCCATGCTGAGTGCGAGCGGGGCCGAGGTGCGCCGGTGCTCGGGACCCCGAGGACGAACGTGAGGTTGCCAGAAGGCCGTATCGATCAACGCCATTCACACAACACAATGACGATGCCCAGTTCAACCTCGACCGTTCCTGCTGAGCCCGACCCGCTCGCACGCTCTCGCCGTCGAACGCGCGTCCTGGCGCTTGGCGCCTCGGCAATGGTGCTTGCCGCGCTCGCGTGGTCGCTCTGGCCCGTCTCTCGCACCCCATTGCCCGGCGCCACGTCACGGTCCTCCTCTCAAGGTTCGCGGCTCGCGGCTCCTCGCTCCCCCTCTTCTTCCCCATTGCCTATTGCCCATTCCCCATCGCCTTCTTCCCCCTTCTCCGCCCCGCTCTGGGTCGACCCGCCCAAGCCGATCATCGCCAAGGCCGAACCTCCCCCTCCACCGCCACCCCTGCGCCTCCAGCTTCTGGCCATCGTGTCACCGATCTCCCCGACCCCGTCGAACGCCGGGTCCGCCCCCGAGGAGGGTGTACTCCGCGCGGTCCTGTACGACCAGGACGCCGACAAACTCATCACCGTGGCCGTCGGCGACGCGGTCGGCGCTCGCTCGATCTCGGCGATCGACGCCGATGGCGTCACCATCCGACTGGCCTCCGGAACACAGCGGCTCGACCTGCAGCGTGCCACGATGCCTCAACGCGGCGCCCAGGGTCGGTCGTCCGGGTCTGGACCGGGGGTCACGACCGCTGCCGAGGACCTCGCCTCGCTCCTGGGTCGTCCCCTGTCTCGGCCCCAGACCTCCGCGGCGGTCCCTGGAAAAGGGGTCGGGCCATGACCCTCCCGCTTCCCCAGGATCGGTGGAACCTCACCCGCCCCGCCAGCGAGTTCTATTGGTCGGTGCTGGCGCTCGACGAGGCCACGCCCAAGAGCCGCCACATGCGCCCGTCGCGCGATTACCTCGACTCTCTGTTCGAGGAGGATCTCCCGGTCGGCATCGATGAGGTCCACGCCGTGTACGCGCCCTTGCCCGACGGACGGTTCATCGCCTGTGCCGCACCCCGTTCCAGGTTGGCCTGCATTCCACCCGAAGCCCTCTCGCTCACCCCCCAGTCCGTTCCCGAGGCTTTCAGCGTCGATGGCGGCGCCGTGTGCAACCGGCTCAATCTGCTCACGGGGGAGTTCGAGCCACGCGAACTTCGCCGCGAACGCTCGCGTCGCTGGACGATCACCGCGGCTGCGTGTGTTGCGTGCACCGTCCTCACGGTGATCGGCCTGGCCCGCCGAACGATCGCCGTCCGGCACGACGCCCGCGACCTCGACGCGGCGTCCGTTGAACTGGCCAAGGCGGCACTGCCCGGCCGAGCGCCCACGCTGGCGACGGCTTCCTCTTTGATCGGGCAGGAACTCTCCACCCTGCGACCCCTCCACGCGGCCAACGCGTCGACCGTGCGATCGCCCGATGCCGTCGCCCCGCTCGTCGATCTGCTCACGCACCTGCCGCGCACAACCTCCCTCCGCACGGACGTGCTGGCGGTGACGCCCCAGACCATCACGCTCAACGTCGCCACCGACGCCGATCCCCAGGTCTTCCTCAAGGGACTGACGCCACCTTCTGGCTGGGCGCTCGACGAGCCACGCCTGACCGCCTCCCGTGGCGAGGTCGCCACAACCCTCGCCATCCAGATGCGGCGCACTCCCCAATCGACCTCCACCAGCACAGTGGCGGGTGGCCCTTCCGGGGGTGCGCCATGAAGAAGCCGACAATGCTCGCGGCCCTCTTCCTCGCGTGCCTGGTCACGCTGGCCTGGTCCGGGGCTCGTTACGCTTCGGCCCGTGGCGACCTCCACACCGCGACGGCTCGCTACGCATCTGTCGCCTCCAACGTCGCGGAGATCCAGCGCTTGCGCGGCACGCAGGCCACAATCGCCTCGGCCGCCAGGCCCCAGCCCAACCTCTCGGGTCAGATCTCCGACACGCTCGTCGAGGCGGGCCTCTCTCCCAACCTGCTCACCAGCCTAGCGCCCGACCCCGACATGCCCGTGACCATCGGCTCCTCCCACGACTACCGCCGCCAGAGCGCACGCCTGACGCTCGACCCTCTCTCCGTGCCCGACCTAGGCCGGTTCCTCGGCTCGTGGACGAGCGCCCAGCCCGAGTGGACCGTCTCCGCCATCACGATGACACCGATCACGCTGGCGGCGCAGCCGCGTGCGAACGGTGTCGCGCCCGGACGCGCCGAGGATGACCGTGACGCGGTCAGCCCGAACCGCCGCGTGCGGGCCGTGCTCACCATCGAGTGCCTGTACCTCGATCGGTCCGCCTCGCCCGAGCCCAACGTCAACCCCAACCTCGCCGCACCCACGAGCACACCATGAACACCACTTCCCCGGGTTCCACTTCACCATCCTCGTCCGCGCTCCGAAGCCCCCTCCCAGCGGAAGGGGGCTGGGGGTGGGTTCGCTCTTCACCCGGTTCGCGGCTCGCGGCTCACGGTTCGCGCCGACGCTCCTTCCCCATTGCCCATTGCCTCTTGCCCATGGCCCTCTTCTTCCTCCTCCCCGCCTGCGCCTCGCGCACCGGCTCGCCGTACGCGCTCCAGGCCGAGGCCCAGCGTGACCCGCGCGAGGCCGACCGCCTCAACGCCAAAGCCGCCGACCTTCTGGTCTCCGACCCCACCAAGGCCGAGTCGCTCCTCCGCGAGGGCCTCGCCGCCGACCTCTACCACGGCCCGGCCCACAACAACCTGGGCGTGCTCTACCTCACGCAGGGCAAGCTCTACGAGGCCGCGGGCGAGTTCCAGTGGGCCCGCCAGCTCCTGCCCGGCCATCCCGACCCGCGCATGAACCTCGCCCTCACCCTCGAACAGGCCGGCAAGGCCGACGAGGCCATCGCCACGTACAAGACCGCCCTGGAGGTCTACCCCAACCACCTGCAATCCACCCAGGCCCTGGCCCGCCTGCAACTCAAGGCCGGCAAGGCCGACCACGACACCCGCGCCCGGCTCGAAGAAGTCTCCCTGCGCGGCGAGACCGAGCAGTGGCGTCAGTGGGCGCGGCTGGCGATGACGAGGCTGAGGGAGTAGGCCGGTGCCGAGCGCAATGAAGAAGTGCTGCTTGGACGAGTCGTCCGTCGGTCGTGACTGCGCGTGAGTGAGACCAAGCGTCAGTCGACGAACTCGCGGCGTATGCCTTCCCGATCTCGCTCCTTGGCCTCGTGGTCGTATGACGCGGCAATGCCACGGAGGACGGAGGCGGTGCGCGGATAGTGCAAACGAACACGCTCAGCGTGACCAAGGAACGCATCGCGAATCTGACGCTCGGCGTCACCCGTGCGCCCCATGAAATGATCTCCTCGGCGGTTCTGCACACCCATGGCGAAGTGGCGTTCGATGGACTGGCTTTCCATTGACTCGATCAACTCTCGAACGGGTTGACACGGCCATGTTCCGTCGGCGTCGGCCGGCGCGTGGGCGAGCACCAGGCCGATGTGGACATCGCCAACCCGCGCCCTATCGGCGGATTTCGCCGAATCACGAGCGCGATCGACCCATGATCGGAGCTTCGCGGCGTCGACCGATCCAGCCACCGCCGGGGTGACCGGCAAGAGCGGCGGCTTCGTGGTGTGCTTCGGTTGGAAGATCGCCGTGGTGAGGTCAAGCCCGGGAACGATGTTCCAACTCTGGAGCAGCCTCCATCCCCGGTCCACGCGATGCCTCTGCTCCTCTGCATCGGCGACTGGTGCCGCGGGGTCGGGCTTGGTGGAGTCGGCCGTGACGCTGCCTCTGTACACCAGGGACAGAAGTTGGACGAAGAACGCAGGATCGTCGGCCAGTGCTCGGTAGAGCGCTCGTGGGCCGCGCCCTGAATGCTCCAGCGCCGGAAGCCACTCCCATTCCCACCTGGCCACGAGCGGGGTGACATCCTCGCCCTCCGGTGCGTGGGCCTCGACGAACAGCGGGATCTCATCCACGCTGTATTGGATGGACGCGTCGGCGAGATCCTGTGGCCCCGAGGCCGTGCGCTCGAACCAGCTCTTCATGACGCGCACGCAGAGGGCCCACGTCCGCTCAGTGCAACCGGCATCGGCGAACTCGGTGCCAATCGAATCGACAGCCATGGCCGCCAAGCTGATCGCCGCGCAATTGCGACCCGCGGCGAGCAGCCTCGGCACCGCAACTTCCGCAGCTTCCAGGTCCAAGTAGGGCAGGAAGACCCGTGACCAGTAGGTCTGCGCAAGGTCGTCTGAGATCGCGTCGAGCAATGTCCACAGTCCTGGTTCGGGAACGACGGACTGTGCCAGCATCGCCGCTGTCTGAACCCCGTGGTTCGTGAGCGCGCTCCGCAGAACGCCGTCAAGCCAAACCTGTCCCCGTGTATAGGCTCGACCGCGCACGAACCCCGCAACGAGCTGCTGGATGGGTGCGGGCTTGCTGGCAACGAGCGGACTTCGGCCGGCCGTGCTCAGCACTTGTGCTTCTTCACTCTCCGCAAGGTGGGCTTCGGAAAGAACCAATCCCAGGGCTTGGGGATCCTCGACTTCGTCGGCCCACCCCAGAATGCCGCCGACGCCCGAAGCGGCGAGCACTTTCGCCACAGCCTCGGCACGCGCGGCCGTCAGGGCGGCGTGTTCTTCCCGCCATGAACGGTCTGAACGGTGAGGCACGAACGGTGGTCGGTCGAAGAGCCAACGGTGTTCGTCTTGCGGGCGAGCCGCCCCCCGACCGACACGATCGTCTTCACGCCGTACTTGCTCAGCGCGATGGTGACGAGCGCGTCGACGGGTCCGGTGGGCACGCCCGCGACAAGGATGAGGATGGTGCCCGCCTTGGAGACGCCGACTCGGACGCTCTCCATCGTCTGCGAGCCCCATTCGAAGTCGGCCTGACGTTGGATGTTGAACTCGTAGACCGGATCCCAGCCGGAGAGGTTGTTGGCATCGACATCCTTGGGGGTAAACGTGGAGCCGATGAACTCCATGTCGGTGTCCCAGAAGAACCCGTCGTCGTAGGTGTAAAAGTGCGTCCAGCGGCCGGAGATGCCGTGCTCGTCGTGGCCATCGAAGTGGTCTACCTTCAGCCGCGGGCTCAGCCCCAGCGGATCGATCTTGTTGAACGGATCCCACCCCACGTACGCGTAGGGGTTGGGCCCGTCGATCTCGCCGA
>CAZYEA010000275.1:0-5969 GCA_964646485.1 uncultured Acidobacteriota bacterium | reverse complement strand
TGAAGCTGTAGCCGAAGACCCGCTTCCGCGAGAAGCAGCTGATGACCTCGCTGATCACGCCCATCGCGGGCAGGATCATGATGTAGACCGCGGGGTGCGAGTAGAACCAGAACAGGTGCTGGAAGAGAACCGGGTCGCCGCCCTTCGCCGGGTCGAAGAATCCGAAGCCGAAGACCCGCTCCAGGCCGAGCAGGACCATGGTGATCGCGACCACGGGGGTGCCGAGCACCATGACCAGCGAGGTGGCGTAGTGCGCCCACACGAAGAGGGGCAGGCGGAACCAGGTGAGGCCGGGCGCGCGCATGCGGTGCACGGTGGCGATGAAGTTCACGCCGGTGAGGATGGAGGCGAAGCCCGCGATGAAGACGCCGGCCACCGCGATGGTCACCCTTGTCTGGGAGTAGGCCGAAGAGTAGGGCGGGTAGAGGGTCCAGCCGGTGTCGAGACCGCCGGTCAGAACCGCGAACACCGCGAAGGCCGCGCCGATGATGAAGATGTACCAGCTCGCGAGGTTGATGCGCGGCAGGGCGAGGTCTTTGGCCCCGATCATGAGGGGGATGAGGAAGTTTCCGAGCACGGCAGGAACCGCGGGGATGAGGAAGAAGAAGATCATCATCACGCCGTGCGAGGTGAAGGCCTGGTTGTACATCTCCGCGGTCATGAAGTCACCGGCCGGAGTGAGCAGTTCGATGCGCACGAGGGAGGCGAAAAGACCGCCGATGGTGAAGAAGAGGGTGACGGAGAGGAAGTAGAGGAGGGCGATGCGCTTGTGATCGCGGGTGAGCAGCCACGACTGGATGGAGGTCTCGTGGGTGAGGTAGTTCTCTTCCTCGTGGTGCGCGGAGGCGTGATTCGGCGTGCTCATGATGTTCCTAGCGTCCCTTGGGTGCGCCCGCGCTCGGTGACGCGCTGGTGGTCGGAGACCCGAGCGGGGTGTAACCGATCGGGGGTGCGTCCTTCGGCCGCTCCGCCTTGCCCAGGGTGTCCCGAACGTAGGCGAGGAGGGCGTTCACCTGCTCTTCGGAAAGCTGGCTCAAGTAGACGGGCATCAGGGGCTCGAAACCCTCCACGAGCTTGGCGGTCGGGTTCACGATGGATTCGCGGATGTATTCATCGTCGGCGGTGATCTTGGCGCCGCCCTTGAGCGACACCTGGGCGCCCAGGAGGCCCTCGAGCACCGGGCCGCGCTGGGTGGGCCCGTTGCGGTGGCAGGAGACGCAGTTCATCTCCGTGAAGAGACGCTCGCCCTGAACCGCGGGAGGCAGTCCCGCGTTGGGGCCGGCAAGCCAGCGCTGGTAGGCGTCCTTCTCCATGACGTAGATGGTTCCGCCCATCTTCGAGTGGTTGGTGCCGCAGTACTCGGCGCAGAAGAGGTGATACTCGCCGGTCTTCGTGGCGTTGAACCAGGTGGTGGTCATGGTGCCCGGTATGGCGTCGCGCTTGATGCGGAAGGCCGGCATGGAGAAGGCGTGGATGACGTCCTCCGAGGTGATCAGGAGGCGGATCGGAACCCCCACGGGAACGTGGAGTTCGTTGATCTCGCGAGCGCCGCTCATATGCTGGACCTTCCACATCCACCGCTTGCCCACCACGTGAATGGTGACCGCATCCTTGGGTGGGGTGTAGATCTTGAAGTAGAGCTGAACGCCCCACACGAAGAGAAACACGCAGATGAGCAGGGGGATGACGCTCCAGGCGATCTCGAGCCAGGCCGGAGGATGGACCTGGATGGGGCGCTCGGCTTCGCTCTTGCGCGCGTACTTGAGGCCGAAGAAAAGGAACAGACCGACCACCAGCAGGGTGAAGAAGGCGGTGATCGCCACCAGGAGCGCGTAGAGCGCATCGACCTCAACCGCTACGGTCGAGGCTTGCGGCGGGAGAAGCGGGGGAAAGGAGGAGCCCATGGGACTGTTTCTGGTTCGGCCTCAGGCGGGGGTGTGGGAGGAAGCCGCTTTGCGCTCGCGGCGAAGACTGAAGACGACGAAGCCGGCAAGGAGGATCATGGTGCCCACCGCGGAGAGGCGCAGGGTGCGCATGATGGCGGCCCCGTAACGGCCGCTCGCTTCGTTGTACTGGTAGCAATAGAGAACGGCGCGATCGACCAGGGTGCCGATCTGGCCTTCGGAGGCCTCGAGGAGGGCGAACTGAAGGTCGCGCGGGAAGGGCTCGATGCCGGGGAGATAGCGGGCCATGCGGCCATCGGGAGCCATGAGAAGGACTCCGGTCGCGTGGGCCCATTGCTTCGAGTCCTCGTCCCAGTAGTAGCGGTAGCCCGCTCCGGCGGTGACCTTCTTGACCTCTTCGGCGGAGCCGGTCAGGAAGTGGAACCCGGCCTCGCTGCCGGACTGCCCGTAGGCGTTCGTGATTTTTCGCTTCGCCTTCACAGAACCTTCGACGGTGTCGTTTGGATCCATGGACACGGCCAGAAACGTGAAGTCGCGGCCGACCACGTATTTGGTGCCCTTGAGCGAAGCCACCACACTCTCGAGCTGGAGCGAGCACAGCATCGGGCACGACTGGTAGTAGAAGACCATCAGCACCGGCCGCTTCGCGGAGGCGCCCGCGAAGTAGGAACCGAGCGGCAGGGAGGCGCCGGTCTCGTCGGTGAGAACCGCGTCCAGGGGCAGCGCCTGGCCGAGCTTCGGCTCGAACCCGACTTCGGTCTGGAGGCGAGGCGAGGCGGGCTGGACGGGGCCCGAGGGACGAGAGAAGCCCGCCTGCTGCGCCTCCGCCCCAAGAGCGGAGAGGAGCACCAGCGACGCGAGAACGGTGTGCTTCACGGCCGGGGCGCCTTCGCGGGTTCCTTGACCGGAGCCTTCACTGGGCCTGCGGGAGGGACCGGGTCACCCGCGGCGGGCAGACCCCGCTCCAGCGTGAGCTTCATGGCCTCTTCGATGGGCATGCGGTAGATGCCCTTGTCGCGATCGACGACACCATAGGTGGAGAGAACCTCCGCCTCTTCAAGGCGGAAGGCCGCGAGGTCCTTGGGCTCCTGGATCTGGAGCCGGGGCGAAGGCGGCTTCTGGGCCTCCGGCGCCTCGGCCATGGTGGGACGGGTCGAGGCCCGCTCGCGCCACGACTCGAGGCCGCGCAGGATGCCCAGGGCGAGGACGGCGGTGACGATGGTGATGACGGAGATCCAGAAGAGGAACTGGTACAGCGGGCGGACATGCGCGTCCGTCTTCTCGTACCGGATCTCCGGGTTGGAGGCGTGCTTGGAAGGCTCAGTGTGCATGGGCGGCGAGCTCCTCCATCTCATGAACCTGCGGATCGTGCTTCACCAGCAGGGGAGCGCGCTCGAGCTGGCGGGCGAAGAGGTACAGCCACGCCCCACCCACCGCCACCGGCATGAGGAGGTCGAAGGGGTGAACCGAGAAGTGCTCGTGCTTGAAGATGGGGGCGATGTTCCAGAACAGGTCGACGAAGCGCAGGGTGAAGAGGAACCCGGCCACGAAGGCGAGACGGCTCGCATTCTTCTTGAGCCCCGCGGAGAGGAGGGTGAAGAAGGGCAGGAAGAAGTGCAAGCCCACGAGAAGGAAGGTGAGGGTGCGCCAGTTTCCCTTCGAGCGGTCGAGGTACCAGGTGGTCTCTTCCGGCAGGTTGCCCGACCAGATGATCAGGAACTGTGAGAGGTTCACGTAGCCCCACAACATCACGAGGGCGAAGAGGAACTTGCCGAGATCGTGGAAGAGGGTGGAAGAGGCCACGCGGTTGAGGGGCGCGTGAGTGTAGAGGCGGGACACCACCATGATGCACACGCACCACGCGGAGAGCGCCTGGCCGACCATGAAGAGAATGCCCCAGATGGTCGAGTACCAGTGCGGATCGAGGGACATCCCCCAGTCGACGCCCGCGAAGGTGATCACGAGGGCCTGAGCCAGGATCCCCCAGCCCGACATGCGGCGCATCTTCTCGGCGTATTCGCGGTCGCCGGTCTCGTCGTATTTCCAGGAGAAGGCGGAGAGGGTGCGCGCCATGAGAGCCCAGAAGAGGAAATAGAAGATCGCCCGGCCGGTGAAGAAGGGGACGTTCAGATACGCGTGCTTCTTCTCTACCACTTCGGCGAGGTGGTGGTCGGCCGCGATGCGCACCGGATCCGCCCACGAATACAGATTCGCCATTCCGAGCAGGATGGGAATGAAGAAGAGGGGCATGAAATAGATGGTGCGCGCCCCCGCCTCGAACAGACGGCGGAGCAGGATGCCCCAGTGGCCGCCCGACTGGTGCTGGATCATCAGCATGGAGAGACAGCCGATGGAGACGCCGAACCAGAGGAGGAACGCGGGCAGGTAGCTCTGCACGAGCTGCTGCGGATTGGAGTACCCGGTGAGGGTCGCGGCCGCGGCGGAGAGGGCCACGAGGCCGGCGATTCTCCGCAAGTTGGCGACGGGTACGGGAACGGACGAAGCCGGGGCGGTGGGAGTCACGGCCGCTTCGTGCTCGGAGGAATGAGCGGACATCAGTGCTTGGTCTCCGGACTCTTCGGCGCGGGCTCTTGGGTGGGGGCAGCGTGCCCGCCGGCAGCGGCCGCGGGGGTGTGGGCTTCCGCACTCGGGACGATCATCCGGCCCGAGAGAAGCGCCTCGCGCTGAGCCTCGGGAATGTCGTCGATGGTGGCGTGGCGCGAAAGCTGAAGGGCGCGCACGTAGGCGATGATGGCCCAGCGGTCGTGAACGGAAATCTGCGCGGAGTACCCGAACATCACTCCGAAACCGTTGGTGATGACGTCGAACCAGTAACCCACGGGGGCGTTGCGCAGCCGCTCGAGGTGGTGATTCGCCGCGGGCACCTTGAAACCGCGTTGGATGACCATGCCGTTGCCGAGGCCGGTCTGGCCGTGGCAGGGCGCGCAGTAGATGGTGTAACGCTCGCGACCCCGCTCCATGATGGCGGCGTCGATCTTGAAGGGGAAGGTGGTGGCGAACTGGCCGTTCACCTTGCCGCGATAGAGGTGGTCGTCCTCGCGCAGGTCGCCGCGGGCCACCGTGCCCTCGACGGGAAGCCGGCCGGTGCGGCCGTCCACGAAGAAGCTGGATTTGCTCTGGGGCTTGGCCTTCGGCTGGTCGTGCATGTCCTGGCGGCAGGCGGCGCCCGAAAGGACCACGCACGCGGCCAGGGTCAGCAAGGAGAGGCGCTTCACGCGGGGATCTCCTTGACGAAGGTGGGGCTCAGGGACTGGAGGAGCGCCGCGGTCTTCGCCGGGTCGAACTGCGGATCGGCGGCTTCGATCACGATGTAGAACTTGTCGTTCGAGGCGTTCTTCGCGAACTCTTCGATGTTGAAGACCGGATGGTAGGGCCGGGGGAAGCCGTTCAGAGCGAGCATGCCGAGGACCGCGCCGAACGACGCGAACAGAATGGTGGTCTCGAAGGCGGGAGGAATGAAGGAAACCCAGGAGTGGAAAGGCCGGCCGCCGATGTTCATCGGATAGGCGATGACCTGGGACCAGTACTCGAGGCCATAGCCGGCGAGGAACCCGGTGAGACCGCCGCCCAGAACGATGGTGGGCACCCACGAATGGTGCTGATCGAGCTCGTGGATCAGCGATTCCATGGGGTAAGGCGAGTAGCCGTCGACCTTCTTATAGCCGGCGGAGCGGACCGCCTTCGCCGCGGTGACCACGTCATCCGCGTTCGAGAACTCGGCCATGAGCCCATAGACGCCGGTGGGCTCGGGAGACTGCACCCAGTGCGCGAGTTCCTTGAGCTCGTGGAGGAGATGGGAAAGGGTGTAACCGGCCTGACTCACCGCCTGGCCCTCCCTTCAGCACCGGGCAGGATCATCTTCACTTCCGACATGGGGATCGCGGGCAGGAAACGCACGAAGAGGAGCATCAGGGTGAGGAACAGGCCGCCGGTGCCGATGAAGAACATCCAGTCGAACTCGGTCGCCTTGTAGTAGCCCCACGATGACGGCATGAAGTCGCGGTAGAGCGAAGTCACGATGATGACGAAACGCTCGAGCCACAT
>CAZYEA010000274.1:1841-5977 GCA_964646485.1 uncultured Acidobacteriota bacterium | reverse complement strand
CGCGGTGGTGCTCGACCAGGGGAGCGCGCAGCTGAACGCACGGCGGCTGGCCCGGGCGGCGACCCGGGAATCGTGAGATCCGGCGTGGAGGCGCTGCGTTTCGTCGGGGTCTCCAAGACCTTTCCCGGAGTGCGCGCCCTTCACGACGTCAACTTCGGGGTCGCGGCGGGAACGGTGCACGCGCTGTGCGGTGAGAACGGGGCGGGCAAGAGCACGCTCGGGAAGATCCTCGCCGGCATTCACCCGCCCGACGCGGGCCACCTCGAAGTCATGGGCGACGCGGTCCGCTTCGAGAGCCCGCGGGAAGCCCTGGCCCGGGGGATCGGCATGGTCCACCAGGAGCTCTCGTTCTGCGAGAACCTGTCCGTGGCCGAGAACCTCTGCCTCGGCGCCCTGCCCGCGCGGGGCCTGTTCCTCGATCGCGCGGCCACCCACGCCCGGGCCGGCGAGATGCTCCGGGCCATCGACGCGCCCATCGACGTGGAGGCGACGGTGGGCGGCCTGCCCCTAGGGCAGAGGCAGATGGTCCAGATCGCGGCCGCGGTGGGCGCGGGCGCGCGGATCATCGTGTTCGACGAGCCGACGAGCAGCCTGTCCCAGCGGGAGGCCGAGCGCCTCTACCTGCTGATCGACCGCCTGCGGGCGAAGGGCGTCACCTCGATCTACGTATCGCATCGCATGGACGAAATCTTCCGGTTGTGCGATTCCGTCACCGTCCTGCGCGACGGCCGCCACGTGGCCACCCAGGCGCTCGCTTCCGCGTCGGAAGCCGACCTCGTGCAAATGATGATCGGCCGGGCCATCGAAACGGGGGCGGGAGGGCCGCCCTCCGCGCCCTCGGCCGAGGAGGCGTTGCGGGTTAGCGGCTTCTCGAGCCCGGGGAAGTTCGAGGAGGTCTCGTTCGTGCTGCGGCCCGGCGAGGTGCTCGGCCTCGCTGGACTGGTGGGCGCGGGCCGGTCGGAGATCGCGCAGGCGCTCTTCGGCCTCGATCCCGTGGCGGTGGGGGAGATCCAGGTGGCCGGTCGGCGCGTCGACATCCGTAGTCCCGCCCAGGCCATGGCGCTCGGCCTCGGCCTCGTGCCTGAGGATCGCAAGCGCCAGGGACTCGTCCTTGACATGTCCGCGCAGAGCAACACCACCCTGCCCGTGCTCGAGCGCCTTTCCCGGGCCACCTTCATCGACAAGGCCGAGGAGCGCTCCCTGACCGCTTCGTTCTTCGATCGGCTGCGGGTACGGACGCCGGGCTTCGAGGCCAGGGCCGCGGGCCTGTCGGGAGGAAATCAGCAGAAGCTGGTTCTCGCGAAGTGGCTGGCCGCGAAGGCGAAGATCCTCATCCTGGATGAGCCCACCCGCGGCGTGGACGTGGGCGCCAAGGCCGAGATCCACGCCCTCATCGATCAGCTCGCGCGCGAAGGCAGCGCCATCCTGCTCATCTCCAGCGAACTGCCCGAACTGTTGCGGCTCTCTTCGCGGATCCTGGTGGTGCGCGGAGGGCGGCTCGCCGGCGAGGCGTCGCGCGAATCGGCCACCCAGGACGGCCTCCTGCGCCTGATGGCGGGCCTGGCTGCGTAGGAATCGGTAGGATCTCAGGCCATGGGCAAGGTATGAGCGGTATCGAGCGAAGACTGGACCTTGCGCATGCGGCGGTGACGGGCAGCCGCTTCATGCAGGTCTTCACCGCGTTCACGCGGGTTCTCCTCGCCCTCGGGTTCATACCGCCGAGCATTCCCAAGATCCTGCACCAGCCCTTTACGTCCCTGCCGGAGACGAATCCGGTCGGGGACTTCTTCGGCGCCTTGTACCGAACCGGCTTCTACTACGAGTTCATCGGGTGGGGGCAACTCCTCGCCGCCCTCCTGTTGCTCTTCCCGCGCACCGCGCATCTCGGCGCTCTCCTCTTTCTTCCCATCATCGCCAACATCGCGGTGCTGACCTTTTCCGTGGGCTTCGCCGGGACGGTGTATGTCACCGCCCTGATGCTCCTGGCCGTGATCTACCTGGTGGCCTGGGAGTACGACCGGCTCAAGCCGCTCCTCTTCGCGGATCGTGCGTCGCGGACGGACGCCGGGAATCGCCCCTTCATCCTGCTGCCCCTGCTCTTCGCGGGCGCCGGGGCGGCGGGGGCTTCCTTCTTCATCGCGCTCGGCGTCGCGAACCTGAATCGCCGCCCCCTCCCGGTCCTGATCGGGCTCACCGCGGCCGGGCTCGGGTTCGGTCTCGTGTGCGCTCTCCATCACCGATTCATGCGGGTCGGGCCCGTGAAAGAGGCGGGCGGATGATCGCGAGCGCTCTCCTTCAGGACGTTCGCTTTGCCCTGCGGGGTTTCCTCAAGAGCCCCGCCTTTACCCTGGTTGCGGTGATCTCCATCGCCATCGGAATCGGGGCCAACACCGCGATCTTCAGCGTGACCAGCGCGCTGCTCCTGCGGCCGCTGCCTTACGCCGACGCCGAGCGCCTGGTGATTCTGTGGAACCGGTCGCCCGGCCTCAACATCGCGGAGGACTGGTTCTCGACCGCTCAGTACTTCGACATCCGGAATGGCCACTCGGGCTTCGAGCAGGTGGCGATCGCCATCGGCGGCAATCAGAACCTCACCGGCCCGTTCGAGCCGGAGCGGGTGGGCGTGCTGCGCGTCTCTTCGAATCTTCTCCCCATGCTGGGGGTGAAGCCGGCGCTCGGGCGCCTGTTCGTTCCCGAGGAGGACGCGCCGGGCCGCGCGGGAGTCGTGGTCCTGAATCATGGGACCTGGAAGCGCCGATACGGCGGCGATCCCGCGGTGATCGGCCGGGTCATCACCCTGAACGGCGCGCCGTCGGAAGTGGTGGGAGTCCTGCCCGAAGGCTTCTCCCTGCCGCGCGAGGTCCTGCCCACCCTGGGCACCGCGGAGGACGGAGAGATGTTCCTGCCCCTGCCCCTCGCCAGCGAAGCGGAGACCGACCGCGACCACGAGGACTACAACGTCATCGCAAAGCTCCGGCCCGGTGTGACCGTGGCCCAGGCCCAGACCGAGATGGACGGGATCACGCGCCGCCTGCGCGCCGATCATCCGGAGGTCTATCCGCCGAACGGCGGCCTCACCTTTGGGATCGTGCCTCTTCTCGATCAGGTGGTCGGGAATGTCCGTCAGACCCTTCTGGTCCTCGCGGGTTCGGTGGCGTTCGTGCTCCTCATCGCCTGCGCCAACGTCGCGAACCTGCTCCTGTCGCGAGCGCTCTCGCGCGAGAAGGAGATCGCGGTGCGCGTCGCGGTGGGCGCCTCGGGACGGCGCCTGGCCTTCCAGCTCCTGGTCGAGAGCCTGACCCTGGCGCTCCTGGGCGGAATCCTGGGCGTGGCCCTTTCCTTCGCGGCGGTCGGGTGGATCCATCTGGTCCAGCCGCAGAACGTCCCGCGCCTCGACGGCATCGCGGTGAACGGGGAAGTGCTGTTCTTCACCAGCCTGCTGTGCCTGGGAGCAGGCGCGCTCTTCGGCCTTGCTCCCGCCCTGGGCGCCCAGCATGTGAACCCGGGAGAGACGCTGGTGGCCGCGGGGCGCGGCTCGACCGGCGCCAACCCCGTGTTCGGACGCGGCCACCGGATGAGGAGGCTCCTGGTGGTCGCGGAGATCGCGCTTTCCATGGTGCTGCTCATCGGGGCCGGCCTGCTGGTCAAGAGCTTCACCAGTCTTCGAAGCGTGCCTCCCGGGTTCGATCCCACCGGCGTCCTCACCATGGAACTCACCCTGACCGGACCGCGCTACGCGGAGGCCCAGGTGGTTCGCAACGCCTATCGCGATCTCTGGGCGCGGCTCGAGGCGTTGCCGGGCGTGACCGCGGCGGGGGGCATCACCTCCCTGCCCCTGAGCGGCTTCTTCGCCTGGGGCCCGATCACCATCGAGGGCCGCACCCCGCCGCCCGGCGAGAACTTCATCAACGCGGACCAGCGGGTGGCGAGCGGCCGGTACTTCGAGGCCCTGGGAATACCCCTCCTGAAGGGCCGCTTCTTCAATCCCGACGACACCACCGAGAAGGACCGGGTGGTCATCATCGACGAGTTCATGGCCACGCAGTACTGGCCTGATCAGGATCCCATCGGCAAGCGCATCCGCTTCGGCGATCTCAATTCCACCCAGCCCTTCCGGACCGTGGTGGGCGTGGTGG
>CAZYEA010000274.1:0-1741 GCA_964646485.1 uncultured Acidobacteriota bacterium | reverse complement strand
CGCTTCGGCGATCTCAATTCCACCCAGCCCTTCCGGACCGTGGTGGGCGTGGTGGCTCGGGTGAAGCAGTACGGCCTCGACACCGACGGGCGCATCGCCCTCTACATCCCGCACACCCAGACCGGCAGCCGCGCCATGTACGTCACGGTGAAGACCACCGCCGACCCGAAAGCCCTTGCCGCGTCGGTCAAGGCGCAGATCCGTGCGATCGATCCCGATCTTCCCGTGTACCGGGTGAGGACCATGGCCGCGTGGGTGGACCAGTCGCTCGCGCGGCCGCGTTTCGCTATGACCCTGCTGAGCGCCTTTGCCGCCCTGGCCCTCGTACTCGCCGCCCTCGGCATTTACGGAGTCATGGCCTTCCTGGTGTCGCAGAGCACGCGCGAAATCGGCATTCGCATCGCGCTCGGGGCCACGGAGAGAGCGGTCCTCGGCATGGTCGTGGGCCAGGGGTTGGCCCTCGCTCTCTCCGGCGCCGCTCTCGGCCTTCTCGCCGCGATCGCGTTCGGCCGCATCATCGCGAGCCTCCTCTTCGGGGTGGGCGGCGCCGACCCTGCCACCTTCGCGGCGGCGGCTCTGATCCTCCTGGCCGCGGCCCTCCTTGCCGCCTACGTCCCGGCCCGCCGGGCCGCGAGGACCGATCCCGTCGAGTCCCTGAGGATGGAGTAGATTCCCGAGGAGCGAGCGATGACCGACCTGTACCAGCCCAAGCCCGAGCACCGATTCACCTTCGGGCTCTGGACGGTGGGGAATCCCGGGCGCGACCCCTTCGGAGAGGCGGTGCGGCCGTCGATGACGCCGGTGCAGCTCGTCCACCTCCTCGCCGAGGTCGGGGCCTACGGGGTCAACTTCCACGACAACGACCTGGTGCCCATCGACGCGACTCCCGCGGAGCGCGACCGGATCGTGGCCGACTTCAAGAAGGCCCTGGCCGAGACCGGCATCAAGGTCCCCATGGCGACCACGAACCTCTTCAGCGATCCCGTCTTCAAGGATGGCGCTTTCACCTCGAACGACCCGCGGGTTCGCGCCTACGCCCTCCAGAAGACCATGCGCGCCATCGACCTCGGGGTGGAGATGGGGGCCTCGGTCTACGTGTTCTGGGGCGGCCGCGAGGGGGTCGAGACCGACGCGAGCAAGAACGCGCTCGACGGTCTCAAGTGGTTCCGCGAGTCCATGAACTTTCTGACCCACTACGTGAAGGACCGGAAGTACGACCTCGTCTTCGCGCTCGAGGCCAAACCCAACGAACCGCGTCACGACATCTACCTGCCCACCACCGGCTCCATTCTCGGATTCATCGAAACCCTCGACCACAAGGAGATGGTGGGGGTGAACCCCGAGGTCGCGCACGAGCACATGTCGGGTTTGAACTTCATGCACGCCATCGCGCAGGCCTGGGACGCGAAGAAGCTCTTCCACATCGACCTCAACGACCAGGCCTTCGGCCGCTACGATCAGGATCTTCGCTTCGGCTCGCACTCCATCAAGTCGTGCTTCTTCACCGTGAAGTTCCTCGAGGATGTGGGCTACTCCGGCAGCCGTCACTTCGACTCGCATGCTTATCGCACCGAGGACGTGAACGGGGTGAAGGACTTCGCTCGCGGGAGCATGCGCAGCTACCTCCTCTACAAGGAGAAGGCGCGCCGGTTCAACGAGGACAAGGAGATCCAGGCCCTGCTCAAAGAGCTCGCGAACGTGCCCAACGAAGGACTGCCGAGCACCGCGGCCTTCAGCCGCG
>CAZYEA010000273.1:0-5999 GCA_964646485.1 uncultured Acidobacteriota bacterium | reverse complement strand
GGCACCAGCCGCTGCGCGCGCGCCGCCAGCGGCACCTCCTGCAGCAGGGCGCCCCCGCTCCGGTCGAGCGGCCGGTCACACGTCACCTGAAGGATGCCGACGGGCTCGGCCTCGACCCGGAGCGGCAGCAAGGCGCGCCAGGCGCCCTTCGCCCCTTCCCCCTCCACGGCGTTCACGGAAGTTCCGAAAAGGCCGCCGCCCTCGAGTTCCGGGGCGCTCACCGGCTCTTGTTCCTCCTCCTCGCCGAAGCGCAGCAGGCGGGCCGGGTCCTCCGGGAGGAAGGTGTAGACCCGCGCCTCCGAAGCTCCGAAGCGCTCGGAGCAAAGGGCCTGAAAAGCTCGCAGGACCATCGATGCTTCGAGGCTTGCGTGGACCCTGAGCACGTCCGTCGGGGTGAGCGTGGCTATTCCTTGATTGGGTGGCGGCACCGCGTGTCCAGGACCTTCCGTTTCTGCCCGAGGTCTATTGTCCCGGAGGAAGTGTTCGCGTCTCCTCCGCGACACCGCCCGAAGGCGAAGTCGCGCGGATGACGACGCGCTGCTCTCCCTGCTTTCGCGCCAGGGTCACGAACTCGCGGAACGATCCGTCGGGCTGGACCGTGACCGGATCGCCGTTGACCGTCAGTCGCGCCCCCGGCACGGTCTTGCCCACGAGGCGCAGCACGTTGTTCCGCGCCTCGAAGGCCTCGATGACGAGGGCGGGCGGCGCCACCGTAACCGTTGGAACCGGGGCGGCGATCCGTTCGACGGAAAAGGCAACCGTCCCTGAGAACTTTCCCTGCACGCCGTCCTCGGTGAGTCCGGCGACCCGCAAAGTGAAATCCCCAGAGGCGAGGTTTGGGATGCTCACCGAAGTTCCCTTGAGGCCGTTCTTGTCGAAAGCCACCTCCGAGCCCGTTCCGGCCTTCGCTTCGATCTGCACCCGGTAGGACGAGGCCCCGCCCGAGGCGCTCCACTCGACTCGAACCGGCGCTCCTTCAGGAAGTGTCAGCCGGCCGAGGGGCTTGGCGATGGGGGGTTCGGGCAGTATCTGCTTGGCCCCCGCTTTCCCGGTGGCGTCCACCTTCAGGCCCTCATTGGCTCCGAGGCGGATCTTCTGCCCCGTCTTGGTCTCGATGTTCGCGGCGCCGGCGAGTTGAGCCACCGCGGTGAGACCGCCCTCTCCCACCCGCATGGTGCCGGCGGAGTTTCCCTCGAGGGCCAGTCGGAAGGTCGGGGTCACCGCTTCGGTGGAGCCGCCGCTCTTTCTGGTCGTCTCGTAGTTGATTTCGCCCGACGACACCTTCCAGGCAACCTTGCTCGAAGTGGAGTTCGGGTCCTTGGAAGTCTCCTCGATGGTGATGAGGCTGTCCGGACGAACCGTCACCCGCGTTTCGTCGAAGAACTTGATCTCGGCGGAGGAGGAAGGATAGGTGCGAACAAGATCGCTCTTCCGCAGGGGCGCCCTCATTTCCGCGGTCCTCCAGTCGAGCCCTCCGACCCCGCGCGTCTTCACGTTTCCCTGAATGGCCAGGAAGCTCGCCGCGATGTCCTTGGGAGTCTCGGTGGTCGGAGCGGGCGGGGCGGACTTCTCCCCGAACATCGAGTAGCCGAGGAGCAAAGCGATGACCACCAGCCCGAGGGCGCCCAGCAGTCGTGGCAGTCGCAGGCGGCGATCGCCCGGGCCTTCGGGCACGTTAGCGCTGGACACGGAGGAGTCCTTTCGAGAGGTCACGCAGGAAGACGCGAATCACGAGGTTACGCCCCGACATTATCCCCGGAATGCGGCGCGGACGACGCCCGGGACGGAAGGGCGAAGTATACTCGACGACCCTTTACCTTCTGGGTGCGATTGGACCCCCGGTTTCCGCCGAGGGCGCCGATTTTCCTTAACTTTCGAGATCTGGAGTTGACTCTCTGATGGCCCTCGCATTTCTGCGACGTCACCGGCGCTGGTTCTTCGTGTTCCTGTGGGTCGTGATCCTTGCCTTCGTGATCCTTTACATCCCGAACCTGGATCCGGCCACCCGGCTCGCGGATTCGACGGTTGCCACGGTCGGGGGACGGCCGATTCCCGCGAGCGAGTTCCAGAAGGAATACCTGAAGCGGCGACGGCAGTTCCTCAACATGAACCAGGGCGTGGACGAGTCGATGCTCGAGCGCATGGGGCTGCGCGAGCAGGTTCTTTCCACCATGGTTCGGGAAAAGCTGGAGGCGCTCGAGGCCGATCGCCTCGGCTTCCAGGTCGACGATCAAGCCGTCATCAAGGCGATCACCGAAGACCCGCAGCTCCAGACCAACGGCCAGTTCGTCGGTTCCGCCACCCTGACCCGCCTTCTCCAGGCGCAGGGCATGACCGTGGTCGATTTTGAGAATGAGGTTCGTAAACAGCTGAAGGCCCAGCGCCTGCGCGAGGCGGTCACCGACGGCGTCACCATCACGGATGCCGAGGTGACCGCCGAATTCCGGCGCCGGAGCGAGCTCGTGCATGCCGAGTACGTGCACATTCCCCTCGCCCAGTTCGAGGCGGCGATTCAGCCGACCGAGGATGAGGTAAAGGCGCGCTTCGAGTCCAACAAGGACCGCTATCGTCTCCCCGAACGGCGGGTGCTCTCCTACCTCCTCGTGGATCCCATCGAACTTCGAACCAAGGTCCTGCCCACGGGCGCTGAAGTCGAAAACTACTATCGCGCCAACCCCGCGGAATTCACGACGCCTCCCCAGGTCTGCGGCCGGCACATCCTCGTTAAGTTGAAGCAGAGCGCCGAGGCCAAGGAAGGCCACGACGATGCCTCCGCCAAGGCCCTGGCCGAGGCCGCACTGGCCCGGCTCAAGAAGGGGGAGCCTTTCGAGAAGGTGGCGAAGGAAGCCTCCGAGGACACGTCGGCCGCAAACGGCGGAAGCCTGGGCTGCTTCGGTAGGGAGCAGATGGTCCCCGAGTTCTCGTCGGCAGCCTTCAGCCTGGCGCCGGGCGCCATGTCCGATCTGGTGAAGAGTTCCTTCGGGTATCACATCATCAAAGTCGACACGACCCTCCCGGGCAGCACCCAGCCCCTCGACCAGGCTCGAAAGCGCATCGAGACCCAGCTTCAGGATTCCAAGTCGAGAGAGCTCGCCTCCCAGAAAGCGGAAGCGATAGCCGCGGCCCTGAAGGCCGGTCAGACCCTTGAGCAGATCGGAACCGCCCAGGGCCTCCCCGTGAAGAAGAGCGAGCCTTTGCAGCTGGGTAAGGGCGCCGGGGTTCTCACCAGCCCCGTTCTCCTCTCCCAGGCCTTCGAACTCAAGGCCAAGGAGACCTCGAAAGACGGTTTTCCCGCGGGCGCCGGCGCCGCGTGCATCCGTCGTGAGGAGATCCTTCCGGTCAAGACCCCCGAATTGGCCGAGGTCAAAGAGGAAGTGAGGAAGGATCTGGTCCGGGTCCTCGCCAGGGAGAAAGCCCGGGAGGCCGCCAGGGCGTTGGCGGCGGACGCGGAGCGCACCGACCTCACCAGGGCGGCGGCGCGAGCCAAGCTCACCCGCGTGGAGACCAAGGGTCTGGTGAGCCGCGGTCAGGCCTTCACGGAGATCCCGCAGAGTTCCGTCCTGGAAGACCAGGTGTTCGACCTTCCCGAAAAGAAGATCGCACCGGCTCTCGACACCCCGTCCGGCGTCGCGGTCGCGCGCCTGCTCGAGAAGAAATCGTCCGACGAAGCCGCACTTGCCACCCAGCGGGATTCCATCCGCGACGGCCTCGTGGCGGCCAAGAAGGACCGTCTGTTCTCGAGCTATCTTCAGACTCTTACCGATCGATATCCCATCAGCCAGAACGCCGAAGCCCTGGCGAGCCTCCGCTAACCCGATCTCCCCTAGACCGCAGGAACGAGCCCTTGGACTATCGCGCTGCCGGCGTTGACATCGCAGCCGCGGACGACGCGAAGGAGCGGATCAAGCGACTGCTTTCCACCCGGCGCTCGGCCAAAGTCCTGACCGATATCGGCTCATTCGGGGGCGTATTCCAACCGGACTTCGCCGGGCTTAAAGAACCGGTTCTCGTGTCTTCCACGGATGGCGTGGGCACGAAGATTCGAATCGCTCGCGACTGCGGCGTGCATGACACCGTCGGCTACGACCTTGTGGCTCATTGCGTCAACGACATACTGGTTCAGGGCGCGCGGCCTCTTTTCTTCCTCGATTACATTGCCCTTGGGAAGATGGATCCGTCCCGGGTCGAGTCCATCGTGAGCGGCATCGCTCGCGCCTGCGACGAGTTTGGGTGTCCCCTCGTCGGCGGCGAGACCGCGGAAATGCCCGGCACGTATGCGGAGGACGACTACGACCTCGCGGGCTTCATCGTGGGCGCGATGGACAAGAGCAAGATCCTTCCGCGGTCCGGAATCGGCGAGGGTGATGTGCTGATCGGGCTTCCCTCTCTCGGCCTGCATACGAACGGGTATTCACTGGCCCGCAAGGTCCTTATCGACCGGCTGAAACTGGGTGTCCACGACCGGCCGGCCGGTTTGTCCACCACCGTGGGCGAGGCACTCCTCGCGCCCCACAAGAGCTACCTCAAAGCCCTCTGGCCGGAGATCGAGCAGGACCGCATCAAGGCGCTCGTGCACATCACCGGCGGCGGATTCGAGGGCAACATCCCCCGCGTGCTGCCCAAAGGCGTGGGAGCCAGGGTGATGACGGATGCCTGGCCGGTCCTCCCGATCTTCCGCCTGATCGCCGAAGGCGGTCCGGTAGCCCGCGACGAGATGTACCGAACCTTCAACATGGGCATCGGCATGATTCTGGTCGTCTCGCGCGACCTGGCTACGGGGGTCGAGGCCTCCCTGCGATCACGGGAAGAAACTTGTTTCCGGATGGGCGAGCTCGTGGCCGGGGCCGGCGTCACCCTGGTGTGAAGCGCGTCGCGGTGCTGGCGAGCGGCCGAGGAAGCAACCTCGCCGCCCTAATCGCCGCCCAGTCGGGCTACGCGTCTTATCGGATCGCCCTGGTTGTCTCGAACGTGGAAGGGAGCGGCGCGCTCGCCCTGGCCGCGGCGGCCTCCATCGAAGCCCTCGCGGTCGCGAGCCGCGGCGTGCCCCGTGAGGAGCACGAGGAGGCCGTCCTATCCGCGCTCTCGGCCCGTTCGATCGATATCGTCTGCCTGGCCGGTTATATGCGGGTCCTGAGCCCGATGTTCACTCATCGACTGGGGCGACCGATTTTGAATATCCATCCGTCTCTGCTCCCGGCCTTCCCGGGAATGCACGCGCAACGGCAGGCCCTTGAGGCCGGCGTTCGATGGTCGGGCGTCACCGTCCACTTCGTGGATGCCGGCGTCGACACCGGACCCATCATTCTCCAGAAGCCCGTGGCGGTTGCCGAGAACGACACGGAAGAAACCTTGTCCGCCCGCGTCCTCGAAGTCGAGCACGAGATCTACCCCCAGGCCCTCGATATTGTCGCCAGGGGAGCCTACGAAGTGCGCGGACGAACCGTGCACCTCCTCGGAGAATAGCCAGTACATCATCAGTTTTTGCAGCAACTTAGCTGACCTGGCGGAGGCCGTGTCGCTGTCCCACCGTCGCCAGGGGGCTATCCGGGTCTCGTCGAACGGTCCCTCAGCGCAATTTTGGGCTCCATTTCGGCCGGAGGCGCCAGGGCGAGCTCTTTTTTCCAGTCCCATCCCTCAGAGCCCGGCCACTGGGGGTGGGCCCGAGAGCTGGCCCCAGAACTTGTGGAACCGGCTCGAGTTGGGTCGCTCAAAAACCGCGTCGTTGGGCCGTTTTTTGGAGAATGATGCAAGCAAAGGCTTGACTCACCCTACCCGTTTTAGATATTCTGGCTGAGTCCCCAAACGGCGGACGGTTCTTTGAAAACTAGACAAGTACACGCAATTTTTTGAGTCAAAAGCGTTTTTAGCCTTGAAGACAAAGAGGGCTCGCAAGAGCTCTTTGACTCTCGATGAATCAGGCGAGAGTCACTCACAGTTTTAACTGGAGAGTTTGATCCTGGCTCAGAATCAACGCTGGCGGCGTGCCTAACACATGCAAG
>CAZYEA010000272.1:0-6072 GCA_964646485.1 uncultured Acidobacteriota bacterium | reverse complement strand
GTACACCGCGGCGGTGTTGTACAGCACGCCGCTCATCTCGCGCTCGTACACGGGCACGACCACGGCCATGCTGTACTTCTTCGCGATCGAAGCGATGAGGTTGGTCGTCGGCCCCGGCACTTCCTCGGCCGCGGCTCGGCGGGCCTTCCTTCGGGCGACGTCCTCGACGGATACGAGCCGAGGACCTTCAGGAAACTCGATTGCGACTGGAGTTCACGCACCGCGAGGGCCACCTCGGGATCCGCGACATTGCCTTCGAAGTCCGCGTGGAAGAGATACTCCCACGGGGTTCCCGGGCGCGGGCGGGACTCGAGCTTGGTGAGGCTCAGATGATGGTCGGCGAGGACGGTCAGGCATCGAAGGAGCGCCCCTTCCTCGTGCCGGGTCGCGAAGATCAGGGACGTCTTTGCGGGGACGCGCAGATCGCAAGGTAAAGGACGCTTGGCCACGATGGCCATACGGGTGAAGTTCTCCCGGTTGTCGGCGATTCCGCGCTTGAGGATCACCAGGCCGTGGATGCGCGCTGCCTCTTCGCTGGCCACGGCGGCCTGGGTGGGGTCAAGGTCTTCGCGCACTCGCCGGGCGGACATGGCGGTGTCGGTGAACGCCTCCACCTCGCAGCCGGCGAGGGTCGCGAGGAACCGGCCGCACTGGGAGAGGGCGACTGGATGGGAGAACACGCGTCGAATCCGCGAGAGGGGGATCTCCTCGAGAGCCATGAGGCAGTGATCGACCTCCTGGATCTCCTCGCCCACGATGGCGAGGTTCATCCGCGCGAGCAGGTCGTAGTTGGGCGTCACCGTTCCCGAGGTCGAGTTCTCGAGGGGCAGGATGGCGCGATCGATCTCATCCGCCTCCACCGCTTCCAGCATCGCCTCGAAGCGGTCGAAGCCCCGATAGAGAACCTCCTGCGACTGGGCGCCGAAATGGCGCAGTCCCGCCATGTGGCTGTAGGCGCCTTCGCTGCCCTGGTAGCCGACGCGGATCATCGCCTCGCCGCCGGTCCGCCCGGGCGAGAGCAGGCTCTCCTGGGTCCTGAGCGAGTGGGAGAGGATCTCGCGATAGAGCCGGGTGACGTGGAAGGGGTCGAGGCCCACTTCGCGGCCGAGGTCGCCCACCCGGGTGAGCACATCCTCTTCCCGCGCGACATCGCGGAGCGACGCGGTGCCCGTGGCCTTGACCTGCGCCACTTCGAGGACGAGGCGCTGGCGCGCGGCCAGAGCCTCGACCAGGGCGGCGTCGGCGGCACTCAGTCTTTCGCGTATCGAATCGAGGTCCATAGTTGTTGTCTCCAGAAAAGCGAAAGGCCCGCTCCTTGGGGTCTCCAGGGAAGCGGGCCTTGAAAGGCTCGGCTTTGAGCGAAGTCGCTAGGAAGCGCCCTCACCCGCTCCCTTGGAGCGGGTGAACGTAAAGACGAACCGGGCGCGCGACATCGCGATCTGCATGAGCGGCGGATCTTCTCCGTCCGGACCGCTCGATGTCAACCGGCTTTTTTTGTCGCCCTCGCCCTTCGAGGCGTGGACGCGCGGGTGGCGCCTGACTCTTCGAGAGAGAAGGCGAGCCGGAAAGCGGCCTGCACGCGCTTCGCCATGGCCTGCCGCGAGCCCCGTTCTCGTCCGAGGAAATTGCTGATGGCGGCGAGGGCCCGGGCGGTGTCCTCGAGGCCCTGGGGCGGCAGGGGCCGCTCGAACCCGGCCTGTCGATAGATGGCCTCGAGGAAGCTTCCCGGCGGCGCTTGCCGGTCGAGGTCGATGCCCAGGCGTCTGAACATCGACCCCCAGAGATGGACGAGAGGCGACCGGGCGCAGCGCGACCTCACCACGCTATCTCCCTGGGGGATCCACAGCAGGGCGGTCTCCAGCCAGTGAATCGGGTAGAAGGCTTCGGTGCTGCCGTAGTGGTCTTTGAAGGTCCGGCCTTCGATGTGCCGGGTGAAGAGCCTGGGTCCGATCTCGCCCCACACTTTGACCGCCGGCCCGATCTCGAGCGCCTCCTTGAGGATCGCCCGCAGGACTCTGTCTCCACGGGGGAACTTCAACACCCCAATCGCGATCGAGGTCGGATCTTCGTGGGCCCAGACGTATCGGGAGCTCGGAATGTCCTCGGTGAGGCAATAGACGTCGGTGTCCACCCAGAAACCCCCGTGCTTCAGAAGAAGGGTGTAACGGAAGATGTTCGAGAAGGCGCTGAACGTGTTCTGAAATGCGAAGAGCGTCTCGAGGGGCAGAATCCGACTCGCATCCTCGAGGACCACGCCCTTGGGCACCGCGACCTCGTCATAGACGAACAGACGGAGGGTGTGGCCGTTCCGCGGAAACGAGTCGAGGCAGGCCCAATGCAGGGGTGAGAGGGCCGGGCCGTGCCAGAAGCTGCTGAAGATCTGCCTGGGCAAGCGCGAGGGGGCTCTAGGGGTCAGCAGCAGGAACGCATCAACGCGAGGGAGCGAGGTGCTCGAGGACCAGGCCCACCGCGGTCTTCCGCTCGAAGCCTTTCCAGTAGGTGTGAGCGGGGAGGGGCTCGCCCTCCTTGTTCTTCGCGAAGACCCCGTCTTTTCCGTTTGGGATCACGTCGAGGTAGGCGTGTTTGCCCGCATCGCCTTTCAGGCGCTCGTCGAAGAACGCGGTGGCGAAGTGGTCGAGGATGTTGTTCATGCGCACGGTGTCCCACACCGGGTCGGCGTAGTGGGCGAAGGCCGGGGGCCGGCCGTAGGTCTCCTCGGGCGCCGGGATGGGCGCGCCCGCGTTGTGGCCGGCGCCGAGGAAGGTCAGCAGGTATCGATCGGCGTTCGTGGCCGCGAGGAAGATCGCGCGCGTGCCCTTCTCGTACTCGGATACATCGTCGGCGCTCCCCGCTACGAAGAGGGTTGGCGTCGTGATGCCCTTCAGTCCCTCCGCGTCCCACAGCCCCACCTGCATGCCCCAGGGGGCGATCGCGATGGCGGCTTTGAGCCTCGGATCCGTCGACCTGGCGAAGTCCGGATTCGAAGCGAGGCGCTCGGCCAGCAGTCGGTTGGGAGGCGCTCCTTCGCGGGACTCGGCGCCTTTGGCGAAGCCGCCGCCGATCAGGTTCACCACGCCATAGCCGCCCATCGAGTAACCCACCACCCCGGTGCGGGTCGTGTCGATGAGCCCGGCCCACACCGCCGCCTTCTCCGTCCGACTGGCCCGCTCCAGCTCGTTCAGGACCGCGAGCACATCGAAGGGACGGTGGTACAGCGTGCTCGCAAACGCCTTCTGATCGTCGTAGGTGCTGTCCTTGTGATCGATCGACGCAACCACGTAGCCCTTGCTCGCGAGGCTCTCGGTCAGGTGCGAGAGCAGGAAGCGATTTCCAGGGTAGCCGTGGGAGACGATGATGAGCGGATAGCCCCCCTCCACCGGCCGGGGCGCGGCATCGCGGACGGCGCGTCCGTGGAGAGTCACGGTGAGCGACGGATCGCGTGTGACGACGAGAGGGTAGTCGCCACGGGGCGCCTGACCTGGGGAGAGCGTCGCCGGGTACCAGACCTCCACCGTGAGGGTGCGATCGTAACGGGCGGTCGGTCCGCCGGGTTTCGTGTTGAGGATATCCGGACGATCGCGGTCCGTGACCGGGAGAGTGCGCACTCCCACCGCGAAGGGCCCGAAGGCTGAGAGCTCCGGTGCGAGCGGGCTCACCACGTCCACTCGATTCTGCGCGAAGGCCGCGGAGGCGGCGGCAAGGACGAGGGAAACGGCGAGAGAGCGGACTCTTCGGGACATGGGTCTCCTTCAGGACAGAAGAGCCCGAGGATAACGAAGCTCGGCACGGGAGCGGCTACTATCTCTGCCGTGAAGACCCCATCTCTAAGACGCCTCGCTCTCCTCGCCGCCTCGCTCGCGGCCGGGAGCGTCCTTGCCTCCGACCGGTTCCCGGCCAAAGGCTCTGACCTCGAGATCACGCCCCTGGTGCATGCGAGCGTACAGATCGAGCACGCCGGGCGAGTGATCCAGGTCGACCCCTGGAGCTTTGGCGGCCTCCAAGGGGCGAAGCCCGCCGACCTCATCCTCATCACCGACGATGTCGGCCATCATCTCGACGTGAAAGCCATCGCGAAGCTGCGCAAGGCCGGCGCGCCGGTGGTGATGCCCGCGAGCGGCAAGCCGCAGATTCCGGACGGCCTCGTGCTGGAGAACGGCGCCAGCACGACCGCGGCCGGAATAAGGGTCGAGGCCATAGCCGCCTACGACATCAAGCCGGGCGCTCCCGAGCACCCGAAAGGGGACGCCAACGGTTACGTCATCACTCTGGGCGGCAAGCGCGTGTATGTGGCCGGAGTGACGGAATGCGTGAGCGAGGTGAAGGCGCTGCGGAACATCGACATCGCTTTCCTGCCCATGAACATCCCCCAGGAACGCATGACCCCGCAGGCCACCGCCGAGTGCGCGAAGGCCTTCCGGCCGAAGGTCGTCTACCTCTATCACTACGACCAGGACTATGCGTCGCACGCCATCAATGGGCCGCTCCAGCCGCGCTGGATCGCGCCTGGGATGAGCGTGGCCCAGAGCCTTCAGGCCTTCAAGGATGCGATGAAGGGCACGGGCACCAACGTCCGCTCCGGGTTGTGGTACCCCTAGAGAGCGGCTACTTCTTCTTCGGAACCTTGAGCGCGTCGAGGTTCGCCACCAGGGTGGCGCCCGCGTCGGCGGTGTGCGAGACCTTGTCGATCTTGGTCAGTTTTCCGTCGGGTCCGATGTAGAACATCCAGCGGCGGGCGTAGCGCGGCCGGGTCGGGTCGGTGGGGTTTGGGGGGGAGAGCACGCCATACGCTTCGGCGACTTTGCGCTCGGGATCGGAGAGGAGCGGAAAGTTCGCCTGCTCTTGTTCGGCGAAGCGTTTGTTGTCATCGGGGGTATCGACGCTCACCATGAAGTAGGCCACGTCGTACTGCTTGATGGCTTCGCCGCTCTCACGGAGCGATCGGCATTCCGCGGTTCAACCACCGGTGAAGGCCTTGGGGAACCAGGCGAGCACGATGGTTTTTCCCTTGTAGTCGGCGTTCGAGTGGGTCTTGCCGTCGGAGCCTGGGAGGGAGAAGGCCGGGGCCATGTCCCCTTCCTTCAACTCCACTGGAGCCGCTGGCTCCTGGGCGCCCACGAGGGCCGCGTTCAGGGCGATTACGCCCGCGAGGGTGAGTGCATGTTTCATGATGACGCCTCCAAGGAGATGGCCGGGGACCGATTTGCCGTCTGCTCGCGATGTTACGCATTTTCGGCGGGACGCCCGGGGTTCGCGCTACCCCGGCCCTCGCCAAATCGTGTACGATCCGGCCCCTGTGATCCGCCCCTACGCCATCGCCATCAGCCGCCCGTTCGCGGGTGAGGGCTTCCTCGCGTTCGGGTTCCTTCTCCTCCTTAGCATGCTCCTTTTTGGAGCCAGGGGGTCAGTGATCTAGGCCGGGCAGCAAAGATCATGAAAGACCCCCAAGGCAGCCTTGGGGGTTTTTGTTTTGAGGTGAAAGACATGAACCCACCGAATTCGTTCGTGACCATCTTCGACACCACGTTGCGCGATGGCGAGCAGTCGCCGGGTTGCAGCATGAATCCGGCCGAGAAAGTCCGGCTCGCGCGGCAGCTCGAGCGGCTCGGGGTGGACATCATCGAGGCGGGTTTTCCCATCGCCTCCTTCGCGGAGACCGAGGCGGTGGAGAGGATCGCCGGCGAGATTCAAAGCGTCAAGGTCGCGGCCCTCGCCCGCTGCAAGCCCGGGGATATCGAGAGGGCGGGGAAGGCGCTTCGCGGCGCCGCGCGTCCCGTGCTTCATACCTTTCTCGCCACCTCCGCGATCCACCTTCGCGACAAGCTGAAGATCAGCGCCGAGGAGGCGCTCAAGCAGGCGCGCGAGGGCGTGGCCCTCGCCCGGTCTCTCGCCGCGGAGGTCGAATTCTCCGCGGAGGACGCCTCGCGCACCGACTACGCCTATCTGCTGGAGGTCCTCCAGGCGGTTCATGAGGCGGGAGCCCGCGTGCTCAACGTTCCCGATACGGTCGGCTACTCCCTGCCCCACGAATACGCCGAGATGCCGCCAACAGCGCCGTACACAGAGACGTTCTGA
>CAZYEA010000271.1:0-6088 GCA_964646485.1 uncultured Acidobacteriota bacterium | reverse complement strand
CTCATTCGAATTCATGGAGAGACTCATGCAGCAGACAATTCGCGTCACCGATCTCGACTCGCGACGCCTCCAGGGCCTCATCCGGGGATCCCAGGTGGTGGGTACCCGCGACTCCAACAGCGTCGACTCGCTGGAGGGCCACCTGGACGAGGCCGAAGTGACACCCGCCGCCCACATCGGCCCCGACGTCGTGACCATGGGGTCGGAGGTTCAAGTCACCGACCTCGACCGCGAAAACACGTTCGTCTTCCACCTCGTGTTTCCTCACCTCGCCGACGCTTCGGGCGGGAAGGTCTCGGTGCTTGCGCCCCTGGGCATGGCCGTGCTGGGGCGCAGCGCGGGTGAGCTCGTCTCCTGGCAGGTCCCCGCGGGGGTTCGGCGGCTTCGCGTCGACAAGGTGCTCTACCAGCCCGAAAGAGAAGGACGAGACATCGCCTGAGGAGCCCGCCCGCGCAAAGGAGAGGATGAGAAAAATGGCCTTGCAAGTGAAACACGTGATGAGAACCGCGGTGATGTCAGTCGCGCCCAGCGAGAGCCTGCACGTCGCGAGTCGACTCATGCACTCCGGCGATCTGCGGCATCTGCCGGTGGTGAAGGGAAACGCGGTGCTCGGAGTCCTGACCCACGGCGACATCCTTCGCTCGTCCGGAAGACGTGCCCTCGGCCGCGAACGGGGCGTGGATGCGGCGGCGGCGCTCCGGGGACTGCGGGTTCAGGAGGCGATGAGCAAGCCGGCTGTCACCATCGGTCCGGACGCCTCCGTCAATGAAGCGGTCGAACTTCTTCTCAGACACGGGGTCAAGTGCCTGCCCGTGCTTGCCGATGGACGGCTGATCGGCCTGTTCACCGAGAGGGACCTGCTTCGGGCCATCGACTGGCCTCGCGACGAAATGTGGGATCGGCGGGCTTCTGCCTCAAGCGCGCTCGCAAACCCCGCGCCAAGCCAGGCCAGGCTGGAGGCATCCCCCTGACCAGGAGTTCCCGCTCCCTGCGAACGAGGTGTATCCCGGCCTGAATGGCGAAGCGGGGCGTGAGGCCGGAGGTTAGACTCGGCCTCCCCCCGCCATGCATGACCTCGCGAATCTGCTGACCCTGGCCGGAGGACTGGCCTGCGCGCTGCTCCTCGGATACCTCGCGAACCGTCTGTCTCTGTCGCCCATCGTCGGCTACCTGGTGGCCGGGATTCTGGTCGGCCCCTTCACTCCGGGCTTTGTGGCCGACCGCGAGATCGCCCAGCAGTTCGCCGAGATCGGCGTGATCCTGCTCCTGTTCGGAATGGGTCTGCGGTTCCACCTGAACGAATTGATCGCGGTGTGGCGGGTGGCCGTGCCGGGCGCCCTCATCCAGAGCACGCTCTCGACGGTGGCGCTCGCCGGACTGCTGCACCTCGTGGGTTGGAGCTGGACCTCGGGACTGATCCTGGGCATGGCCATCTCGGTGGCGAGCACGGTGGTGATGGCCCTGGTCTTGGGCGACTGGCGCGACCTCCATTCGCCCATCGGCTACATCGCTATCGGCTGGACCGTGGTCGAGGACATCCTGACCGTGGTCATGCTTTTGCTGCTGCCCATCCTCTTCGGCGGTGGCGGCGCGGAAACGGGGGCAGGAGCCGCCCTGGCCATGGCGGGCCTCAAGATCGTGGGGCTCGTGGTCACCGTGGTCGTGCTCGGCCGCTCCGTCGTGCCCTGGGCGCTCGAGAGGATCGAGCGCACCCGCTCTCGCGAGCTCTTCACCCTCGCGGTTCTGGTTCTCGCCGTGGGCATCGCGGTGGGTGCGGCGGGCATCTTCGGGGTTTCCATGGAGCTCGGCGCCTTTCTCGCCGGACTCGCGGTGGGCCGCACCGACTTCGCCGCGCGCGCCGCCATCGACGCCATCCCGATGCGCGACGCGTTCGCCGTCCTCTTCTTCGTCTCGGTCGGCATGCTCTTCAACCCGATGACCCTGATCGAAGCGCCGCTGCCCGTGGCCATGGTGCTGCTCGTGGTCATCCTCGGAAAACCGCTCTCGGCCTTCATCACTGTGCGCGCGCTCGGCACCCCGATGGCCACCGCACTTCCGGTCTCGGCCGCCTTCTCACAGGTGGGCGAGTTCAGCTTCATCCTCGCCACGGTCGCGCGCGACCTGAAACTCCTGACCGACACCGGCTGGGACGCGCTCGTGGCGGCTTCGATCATCTCGATCGCACTGAACCCGACCGTGTATGGCTGGGCGCGGCGCCGCGTGACCCCGAAGGTGGACGTCGCCGCCGCGGCCGGCCCCGAAAAGCAGGCGATCGACCCGAAGCGATCGATTCTCGTGGGATACGGACCGGTGGGCCGGATCGTGCACCGGCTCCTCACCGATCGCGGGGCGGATGTCACCGTGGTGGACCTGAACCTCGTGACCGTGCGCGAACTCAAAGAGCGCGGGGTCAAGAGCGTGTACGGCGACGTCTTGCGGGCGGGCACGCTCGACGAGGCGGGAATCGCCACCGCGGCCAGTCTCGTGCTGAGCACGGACGTCGACGAGGCCCCCGAGATCGTGAGGCAGGCCCGTTTGCTCAACCCGGGTCTGCGTGTCCTCGCCCGTTGCGCTCACCTGCGTGATGCCACGGCGCTGCGCCGCGCGGGTGCGAGTGTGGTGGCCGCCGGAGAGGCGGAAGTTGGAGTGGCGCTCGCCGAGGCGGTGACGGCGGGCGACGCGCTCGATCTGGCGCAGGCCTCGGCCCAGCGAGACGCCCTGCGTGCGCGCCTGTACGACGTGGCTCCCGGCCCCTGAGCCCAAGGGCCGGTTGGCGCGCTGACTCAGGCCAAGCCGGGCGTCTTCGCTATCGTCTGCGGACATGATCGTCTTCGACCGCCCTCGGCCCGTCGTCTTCCATCATTTCCGGCAGACCGCGCATCTGATCTCGACGCTCGAGGCTCCGTGGTCCACCGAGGAGATCCTCGACTTCGGCAGGGGCATTGGCCTGCGCTCCGAATGGCTGCAGTATCCCGGCCACTGGAAAGAGCACTTTGACCTCTTCGACGAGGGCATTCTCCGCGCGCGCGACGCGGGCGCCATCGAAGTCGCGCGGCGCCGCATGGCCGAGATGAATGAGCGGCGACGGCTTCACCGTCGCGCCGATCGAGAGCTCGCGGCCTAGCAGCCCGTGGCGAAGTCGGCCGCGCCGAACTGCCTCAGATGATGGTCGAGGTGCTTGAACTGTATGCGGCCCCACTCGTCTCCGGTCAGGGTTTGAACGAAAGCATGCCGGTGCTTCGCCGCCGCGTCCGGACCGGCCTCGTGGAACTTGCGGACCATCGCCATAAGCCGCGCCTTCTCTCGCGCAAAATCGCAGGGCGCCGTGATCACCAGCATTGGATGCGTCGGCGAGTTTCGCGAAAACGGCTTCGGGCCGACCATCCACCCCTTGAACAACGGACCGATCAGCTTCGCCATGACGTTGCTGTGGAGAACCGCGTCGCCGGTCGCGGCCTCGAGCGCCAGCGCGCAGTGCGACATCATCTGGGCGACCTCCATCCTGCCCCAGCCGCGCGGCGAGTCCGGGCGGATCGCGTCCAGGCGTTCTAGGACCCGGTCACGAACCGCCACGTCGAACAGGGTATTCACGGGTTCGAGGTTAGCGCACGCGCGGGTCAGCGCTTCTTGTCTTCCTCGTCGGCCGGGAAGCGGTCGTGCTGCAACGGGTCGCTCGCGAAGACGTGGACGCGCGCCGTCTCCTCCGCGCCCGCGGAAAGGAAGATCCGGCGGAACCGGCTCTTGGGCGTGCTCCACACGTTGTAGACGGTGTGGGGGAGAACGGGAAGCTTTCCTTCGCCCACGTGCACCCAGACGAGGGTGTCGCCGAGGTTCGTCACTCTCGCCGTCTCCACCGCGAACACATCCTGGGGATCGCGGGCGCCCCGGCTGCGACACACCGGAGGAGCGGTCTCGGTCGCGATATCGCGCTGGCCGCGATCGCATTTGAAGAACGGGATCGCGATCGGAGTGTCTCCGTTCAGGGTGACGAGCACTCCATACTCCTCGGCGGGCGCGGACGCGGATGCGGCGAGGAGGGTAAGGGCGAGCAGGATGGGCGCAGGCTTCATGGGACCTCCGTGGGGAGAGGCACGAAGCTACATCAGGGAAGGGATCAGGCGGACGCCGGGGCCGCCGTCTTTGCCCGCCATTTCCAGATTCGATAGGCGAACAGAGCCGCGAACAGCAGGGCGAAGATCAGCGGATTCGTGATGTCGGCCTTCACCGACATCCAGAAATGGACGACCCCAAGGACGCTCGCCACATAGACGAGCTTGTGAAGCCGGTTCCACCGCCTCCCCCCGAGCCGCGCGATCATCTTCTTCGTCGAAGTCAGGGCGAGCGGCAGCATCAGGAAGAGGGCGAGCGACCCGACCAGGATGTATGGGCGCTTGGCGATGTCCGTGACCATTTCGCCGAAGTCGAGCTGGATGTCGAGAAGGATGTAGACGAGCCAGTGCATCAGACCGTAGGTGAAGGCGACGAGACCGAGGGTCCGACGATGCTTGGCGAGCCAGTTCCAGCCGAGGGCCTGGCGGAGCGGGGTCACGGCCAGGGTGAGGACGAGGAAGCGCAGCGTCCACTCCCCCAGGAAGTGCTCGCCTTCCTTGATGGGGTTGGAGCCGAAAACCCGCGTGCCGCGCAGTACGTCCGAGGCGAGGCCGTAGACCGCGAAGGCCGCGGGCAGGAGCGAGGCCGCGAGGAGAACGAAGCCGAAGCCGCGCGGTTCGGTGATCGCGCGGGCCGCCGCCCTGGGGGCCGAGGCAGCCAAACCTCAGTAGTTCTTCTTGAGGTCCATCCCCGCGTAGAGCGAGGCGACCTGGTCCGCGTAACCGTTGAACGGCAGGGTCGGTCTGCGCAGGAACTCGCCGATGCGACGCTCCTTGGCCTGGCTCCAGCGGGGATGATCGACCGCGGGATTCACGTTCGAGTAGAAACCGTACTCCTGGGGAGCGGAGGTATTCCAGGCGGTCTTCGGCTGCTTGTCGGTCAGAGTCAGGCGCACGATCGACTTGATGCCCTTGAAGCCGTACTTCCAGGGCACCACCAGACGCAGGGGCGCGCCGTTCTGGTTCGGGAGGGTGCGGCCATAGACGCCGGTGGCGAGAAGGGTGAGAGGGTGGAGCGCTTCGTCGAGGCGAAGGCCCTCGGTGTACGGCCAGTCGAGGATGCCGAGCTGCTGGCCGGGCATCTGCTTTGGATCCATCAGAGTGGTGAACGCGACGTACTTCGCGGAGCCCAGGGGCTCGGCCCGCTTGATCACGTCCGCAAGCGGAATGCCCCGCCACGGGATGACCATCGACCAGGCTTCCACACAGCGATGGCGGTAGATGCGATCCTCGACGGAGGAGGGCTTGATGAAGTCCTCGAGCTGGAACTTGCCCGGCTTCCCCGCCATGCCGTCGACGGTGATCGTCCAGGGGCTCGTCTTGAACTTCGTCGCGTTCTGAGCCGGGTCGGACTTGTCCGTGCCGAACTCGTAGAAGTTGTTGTAGGTGGTCACGTCCTCAAACGGGGTCGGCTTGTCATCGGGCTGAAGGCCGAATGGCTTCCCGACAGCCTGGGGCCCCTGGGCCTGGGCGGCCGGCCCGAAGGCGGACACCGCCACCGCGCCTGCCGCGGCGGCGAGCCATTGGCGGCGGTTCACGTAGAGCGATTCCGGGGTGATCTCGGACGGCTTCAGGTCGGGACTTCTGCCAATAATCATGGTGACTCCTCGGATGTCGAGCGGGCAGTATACGTAACGCCTCCCGTGAGAAGACTCACACGGAACCGGGCCGGCGGCGCCACTTGATCCTCGTGTAGGCAATGCGGAAGCCCTGCCTCTCCGCGTTTCGCTGGGAGGCGCTCCCGGGCAGGGCGCACATCATGGCCACGTCGCAGCCCTGTTCCAGCGCAAACCGGAGCCGCGCGGCGAGAAGGGCGTTCTGGGCGCCCTGGCGCCGGCCCTCGGGGACGGTGCTGGCGCCGGCGAAGAGGGCCACGCCTTCGTGGATGGTGAGACCGCCCGCGGCGATGGGCTGGCCGTCGAGTTCCGCCAGGAAGGAGTGCCCCGAGGCCTTGTGCGCGCTCACCCGCGAAAACGCCA
>CAZYEA010000270.1:0-6116 GCA_964646485.1 uncultured Acidobacteriota bacterium | reverse complement strand
CCCACGCAGCGGTTGTAGACCATGTCGTTCAGGCCTTCGTCGCTGTGGGTGGTGGCGGCGACCGGGCAGACGACCTCGCAGCTCGCGTTCTCGCACTGCATGCAGGGCACGGGCTGGTGGTGGACGGCGGGGGCTTCGCTCTCGCCTTCGTAGTAGCGGTCGATGCGAAGCCACTGCATCTCGCGGCCGCGCATGATCTGTTCCTTGCCCACCACCGCGATGTTGTTTTCGCTCTGGCAGGCGGTGACGCAGGCGTTGCAGCCGATGCAGGCGGAGAGGTCGATCGACATGCCCCACTTGTTGCCGTTGTAGGGGTGCTCGGGATACATCGAGCCCTGCGGGCCCTGCTCCTCGGCGTACTTCGCGAACTCGGGCTTCGCCTTGAATTCTTCGAAGCTGGTGGTGCGCAGCAGGCCGCGCTCGGAAGCGTCTTCCATCTTCCAGTGATCCTGAGTGCAACCCATGGCGTAGCGAACACCCTCGCGCGTGAGCGAGGCGCCGGAGCGCGACCAGGGCGAGGCGGAGACGCGCAGGGGCTGAACATCGACGCCCACACCCTGGCCCACCCTGCCCGAGCGCGTGCGACCCGCGCCCAGATACACAGTGACCACGTCGTCGGGATGCCCGGGCACGACCCAGGCCGGGATCGAAGCCGTGGCGGCGCCCACCTTGAGGGAGACGCGATCGACGAAGCTGCCGCGGGCGGTGCCCTCGGGCTCGGGAATGGAAAAGCGCTTCGCCGTGCTCGGCGAGATGAGCGCCGCGTTGTCCCAGGTGAGCTTGGTGAGGGGCTTCGGAAGCTCCTGCATCCAGCCGTTGTTGGCGTACCGGCCATCGAGGACGTTGGGGTCGAGGCGGAACGCGACCTCGAGATCGCCCTGGTTGGACGCAGGCTTCGTCTGCATCCAGGAACCGGCTACGGTTTTCGCGGGAAGGGCCGGGAAGGCCGAGCCCGGGAGGACCCCGTCATGAACGATGCGGCGCCACTCTTTGTCGAAGCCGGCGGCGGCTCCCACCCGCGGCTTCCACGCGTTCTGGACGATGGCGTATCCAGTGGTGGTCGAGTCGCCGAGAAGCGCCTGGACGAGTTCGTGCGCGCTCTTGCCGTCGTAGAGGGGGGCAATGAGGGGCTGCTGGATAGCGAGAGTCCCGTCGAAGGCTCGAGCATCGCTCCAGGCTTCGAGCGCGTGCGCTTCCGGGATGTGCCAATGGCAGAGTTCGGAGGTCTCGTCGTCGAAGAGGCCGAGGCGAACCTTGAAGGCCACCTTGCTCGCATCGTAAAGGGCTTCGGTGAAACCGCTGTCGGGAACCGCGGTCGCCACCGGGTTGCCGCCGATGATGAACAGAGCGCTCACCTTGCCCGCGGCCATGTCGGCGGCCAGGGCTTCGATCGAGTTCTCGGCGGCGGGGGGATTGGCTTCCACGGGTTCGGTGAGGACGACGGCTGAGCCGAGGCTGCCGAGCTTCTCGTTGATCGCGTAAGCGAGGGCGTGCACGAAGGCGGGCTGCGACTCCCCTGCCATCACCAGGGTTTTCGCGGGGCGCGCCTTCACGTCCTTGATCATGGCCGCGACGATGGCCTTGGCGTTCGCGGAAGCGGGCAGCGCGCCCTTCTGCACCGCGAGCCCGAGCTCGGCCGCGAGTTCGCGGGCCACGCCTTCGACCTCGGCGGCCCGGGCGGCGATGCGGTGATCGGCGGACGCGCCGGTGAGAGAGATCGAACTCTCGACCATGTAAAGGCGGTTCATCTCCTGCCCCGCGGCGCTGTCGAACGAGCGGCGCGCGGTGAAGGCGCGCGCGTTCGCCACCTTGTCGCCGCCGATTCCGAGGAAGTCGGCGTCGAGGGAAATGATGACGTCGGCCTGCGCGAAGTTGTAGACGGGCTGAAGCGCCTTGCCGAAAGCGGCGCGGGCGCCGTCGATGGCGTGGCGGCGCGCGAGGGGGTCGTGGACGTGCCATTTCGCCATCGGGAACTGCTTCAGAAGTTCTCCGATCTGCGCGGCCAGAGTCGGGGAGGTGACCGTGGTGGTGAGGAGCCGCAGGCCTTCTCCCTTGAGGGCCTTCTGAGCGTCGAGCACGGGCCGGAGGGCCGCGATGAAATCGGCCCAGACCCGGGTCTCCGTGCGATAGGTGATCGCCTTGGAGCGGTCCGGGTCATAGAGGTTGAGAATCTCGGCCTGCGCGAAGTGGTCGGTGGAGCCGAGACTGCCCGGATGATCGGGGTTGCCCTCGATCTTGGTGGGTCGGCCCATGTGGCTCTCCACCAGCACACCCTGAGCCGCGCCGTCGGTCGACAGCACGGTGGCGAAGAACACCGGCTTGCCGGGGATGAACTGCTCCGGCGCCTTGGCGTAGGGAACGATGGCTTCGGCGGGCTGACGGGTGCAGGCGGAGGAGAGTCCGGCGAGGGCCACGGACGCGCCCATGAGCTGCAGGAACTGGCGGCGCCCTTCAGGGTCGGTGAACTCGGAAGCCTTCTCGGGGAACTCGCGGTGCAGCCAGACCTTGATGTCCTCGGAATCGGTGAGCTCGTCCAAGCTGCGCCAGAACTTGGGCTTGGCCGCCGAGCCGCCCTTGGAGACGCGCGTCACTTGCGAAATCGGGATGTGCACGTCGCTCATGAGTTCCGTTCTTTGGGGCCTAGCGATGACAGGTGGAGCAGGAAACGCGGGGGTTCGCGTGGTACTCGGCCCGCAACTTGGCGCCCACCAGAAGCTGGTCGGCGGGCGCGTTCCAGACCGGGGCGAATACCTCGGACTTGGGGCGGAGGAACTGCTCAGGATTGTTGTGGCAGTTCAAGCACCACTGCATTTGCAGGGATTGGGCCTGATAGACAAGGGGCATTTCGCCGATCTGGCCGTGGCAGGTGGTGCAGCCGACCCCCTTGTTCACGTGGGCAGAGTGGTTGAAGTAGGCGAAATCGGGAAGATCGTTCACCTTCCTCCACTCCAGCGACTTGCCGGTGCGGTAGCTTTCCCGTACGGGCTCGAGCATGGGGGCGAACGTCCAGATCTGCGAGTGGCAGTTCATGCACGTCTGCGTGGGCGGAATCGACGCGGTGGCCGAGGTCTCGACGGAGGTGTGGCAATAGCGGCAATCGATGCCGACACCCGTGGTGTGGTGGTTATGAGAGAAGGGAACCTTCTGATCGTAGGGCGTTCCCTCCCCGGTCGCATACCCTGAACGGGCGAGGAGGAAGAGAGCCAGGAGCACGCTGCCACCGAGGGCGGCGCCCGCGGCGATGCTCGCTTGAGACAAGCCATTGGCCTGCTTCGGGAAGAGTTGTCCCATACGTAAGACATGGATTCTATGTTCGCCTTGCAGGACCAATCAAGAGCCTTGAATCTTTTTGGACCCTAAACTCCGTTGGCGCTTACGTGAAAAGACCAGACCATCACGGAATAGGACTAGTTCGGTCGCGGAACACCCTTGCTGATTTTTGGACCGGCGCCCCTCGATGATCCGGACGCGGGCAAAGGAGGCGATGCACCCGAGGAACCGCTTCCGCGGCGGGTACGATTTCGAGGGGCTTCTGGCGCGATCCCGGGAGCTCCGGCCCTTCGTGAAACCGAACCCCCACGGCGATCCCTCGATCGACTACGCGGACCCGCGCGCGGTGAAGGCCCTGAATCAGGCGCTGCTCAAGCAGGCCCACGGCCTGTGGTGGGATCTCCCCGAGGGTTATCTCTGCCCGCCCGTTCCAGGAAGGACGGACGCCCTCCACTACCTCGCCGATCTTCTCGCCGGAAGGCCGGGCGGCGCGATTCCTCGCGGCGCCGCGGTGCGCGTGCTCGATGTCGGCATGGGCGCCAACTGCATCTACCCGCTCCTCGGCGCGAGTGAATACGGCTGGCGGTTCGTGGGTTCCGAGATTGATCCTGTGGCTTTGCGATGGGCGGAGACGCTGGTGGCCAAAAACCCCGCGGTGGGAAAACTGATCGAGTGCCGGCTTCAGCCCACGCCATCCGCAGTCTTTGCGGGGGTGATCCGGCCGGGTGAAACGTTCGACCTGTCGATGTGCAACCCGCCCTTTCATACCTCCGCCCGCGAGGCCGCCGGGGCAACCGCGCGCAAACAGCGGAATCTCGGAACTGCCCGGGGCGAACGAGCGGTCAAGAACTTCGGCGGAGGGCCCTCGGAGCTCTGGTGCCCCGGAGGCGAGGTGGGTTTCGTGCGCCGGATGATCGCCGAGAGCCTTCTCTTCAAGGATCAATGCCGCTGGTTCACGAGCCTGGTCTCGAGGAGCGAACACCTGCCCCGCCTTGAGGCCGCCCTTCGCGCGGTCGGCCCCCCGGTCGTGAAGACGATCGAGATGGCGCAGGGCCAGAAGCGCAGCCGCCTCCTCGCCTGGACGTTTCAGGCGGTCTAGGGCTTCAGCGAGACGAGAGCAATCACGAGGTTGAAGAACGCGCCGAACACCAGGGGCGAGATGGCGCCCAGGACGGCGGCATCCGCGTCGCGCGGCTTCAGCCACACATAGAGGGCGATGGCCAGGACGACGGCCACGAGATCGATGGCGATCATGAGGAAGATGCGCGGCCTGGAGATCGTCCGCGGAGGCGATGGATCGTTCATGCGGGCGTGATTATCCGCCCCCTGCCTTGATACACTTTCGCCGCCGCGTTTTTCCCGAGGAGCCACAAGGAAAGCCCAATGACCTACGTAATCGCCGAGCCCTGCATCGGAACCAAGGACACCGCGTGTGTCGAAGTGTGCCCCGTCGACTGCATCCACCCCAAGAAGGACTCGGCCGAGTACGCGGCCTCCACGATGCTCTATATCGATCCCGATTCCTGCATCGACTGCGGCGCCTGCGTCCCCGTCTGCCCGGTTCAGGCCATCTTCCCCCAGGACGAGCTTCCGGATAACTGGAAGAACTACACCGACCTCAACGCCGCCCACTACAAGAAGTAGGCGGCCGCGGGCGGAGGGCCCAAATCCCATGACCGAAGTCCGGGTTCGATTCAAGAAGCCCGCGAAACTCGGTCAGGATGCGGCCCTCGCCCTGGAGGACTACGCGCGCGCCACCTCCACCTTCGACGCGGGCGTGGTCTTCGATGCGCAGCACAAGGTGACCGCGGTCTCGCTGGCCGCGGGTGCTAACAAGGTGCCCGAAGCGGTGTCCCAGGACATCGAGCGCTTCTTCGAATCGCTGGTCGAGGACGCCGCGGACAAGCTCGGCTGGAGTTGAACGCGGGCGCCTCTTAGGCCCCTCCCGTAACCCTGCCCTTCGCGGCTCGAGCCTGCCAAAGATGGCGGCGCGCGTGAACCAGCAGTATCCGCATCGCGGCGTAGAGGTTGTAGGTCACCTTGGCATTGAAGGGGGACGTCAACGTCACCGTGCCGGTGGCAAGCCCGGTGGCGCGATCGATGAGACGCGCGAGCCGGTCGTTTGTGGCCACGAACCGGTCGGTCAAGGTGAGAGGTTCGCCCACATCGATCGGCTCGAACGCCTTGAGGGTTTTCGTCTTCATGCGCGGCGGTTCGAGCGACTGCACGAGGAGCCAGCCCATGAAGCCAAGGCCAGTGCGCCGATCCGACCTGCGGCCGGCGCGTTCCAGTTCGGCGACGGCGCCTTCGCCGAGAGGAAGCATCGCGTCCGCGGTGAGGATGAGGTGCTGCAGGTTCTCCCCGACACTCCACCCGCCGTCCTTCGGCCGCGCCATCAAAGCGCCCGCGTCCATCCCCGCGGTGAGCGCCCGCGCCTCGGCCGAAACCGCCGCCGCGTCGTCTTTGAGCCCGCGAGCCTGCTCGGGAATCATGGTCTAAAAGAGCATATCGCCGCGCCCGATCCCGGGGCGCCGGCAACGGGTCGGCGTGGTACGATTCCGGCCCCTCGAACGCAGGCTTTCAGCGCGCTCCCGAGGCGGCGACGCCGATGTAGCTCAGTGGTAGAGCAGCTGATTCGTAATCAGCAGGTCGTGAGTTCAAATCTCACCGTCGGCTCCAGCGCCCAAAGGGCGCTTGAGCCCCCGGTGAGATCTTCACGTCAGTGAGTTGCCAGCAGCTTCGATCCCGCCTCCGGCGTCATCGACTCTGGCGCGCCTTACTTCGTGCGGCGTCAAATCTCACCGTCGGCTCCAGCGCCCAAAGGGCGCTTGAGCCCCCGGTGAGAT
>CAZYEA010000269.1:0-6126 GCA_964646485.1 uncultured Acidobacteriota bacterium | reverse complement strand
GCACTTTTCTTCAAACGAGAAAAGCAAGGCCTTGACGCCACCCTACGTGAAGTCGTGGTGAGGGGGCGCAGGCCACTTTCGGCCTGCCGAAAGGAAACCCCATGTACACGTCCACCACACAGCCCCGCAACGCAGGCCCCGAGCCGTTCCCGCCTTCCTCGGGTTCGCACTTCGGTCTCCGCGTCCGCGTCGCAGTCGATACCACGCAACGCATCCTCTTCGGCGACGATGGTCCGTCGCTTCCCACTCGGCTGGCCGAGGAGCTCTGCGTTCTCGTCGCCCGCATTGTCGTCTCGGATTTCCGCATCCACTCGCAGTTGGACCGTACCGTCCCCGCCGTTCTCCGCAACGTTCGCCTTGGCTTTTGGTCCTGCGCGCGTCGGGCCGCCCTGGATGCCGCTTCCGCCCTCGCCTCCGGCGCCAAGCGTCGCGTGGTCCAGTCCGATCTGGCTATCAAGGCCGCCAACCTCGCCCTCCGGATCGCCGAGATCTGCGAATCCTGCGAGCGCAAGGTCCGCTGCGAGAAGCAGGGCGTCGAAGACTACGACCGTGCGGTTCGTTCCGAATTCGCCGAGATGTATCGCGACCAGCGGAACCGGGAGTCCCGCTAATGACTCTCGAACTCGTCTCCAACCAAGAGGCCGGGGCTTCCGCCCCGGCCGTTTCCTCCCGTGTCAGCCGTTCTCGTCTGGGCGCTGAACTCGCCGAGGCCCTCGCCGCTTCGGACACTGCGGAGAGCGCCTCCTCCTCCGCTCCGGAATCTCACGTGCTCGACGCTGAGAAGCTCACGGTCTACCGCGTGGCCCTCGAGCTCCAGTGCCTCGCGAACACGCTGGTTCCCTCGGTGAATCGCGTCCTTCGGGATCAGTTCGAGCGGGCCAGCCTGAGCATCGTACTAAATCTGGCGGAGGGCTGTGGCCGGGTGAGCCGGCGACAACGTCGGTATCACTTCGGGGTAGCGCGAGGGTCGGCGACGGAGTGCGCTGCCCTGGCGGACGTGCTCCGGCTGCGCCGCCTCACCCCTGCCTCAGACTGCTTCCGGGCTCGTTCGCTTGCGGTCAGGTGCGTTCAGATGACGACGAAGCTGATCGAGGTCATGGGTCCGGCGGAACCCAGGGCCGAGGCCTCGTGACGCTTTCTCGCGAACTGTCGCAGCTTCTCGATCTCGGGGCCGGCGCCGAGGTCGGCGTCGGGCCGTCACCCGGCATTCAAGATCGCTCCCGCCCTTCAAAGAGGAAAAGCCGTTCAGCGGCGGTTCTATTCCTGAAGTCCCCACCCCAGACCCCTCCCACGCTTGCAGACGGAGCGCGGGGGAGGGGCTCGTGTCACGTGGACTGCGCGCCTCTCCGAAACGAAGGGGGGCGCGACGTTCGTCTCACGGCCGAGAACGAGCGGATGCCTTCGTCGCCTTCGGCTCCTTCAGGCTTCCGCTCCCTCGGGGTTCACCTGGATCTCCTCGCCGGTCGCGAGAACGCGCGCGGGATCGTGGGCGGGAATGTGGCAACCACGGTGTCGTCGGGCAATGTGCAGCTCAACGTGGCGGCGGGGAGTCTCGACGAAGACACGGCGATCTCTCTCTTCGCCTACGACGAGTACTCGCCGTTCCTTCCTTCCACCAGCGGGATCACGCCCCTTGCCGAGGTCACGGTTGATCTCGCTTCCTCGACCCTCAACTCCTCGGCCGCACTCACGTTCAGCAACGTGGCGGCCGCTCCCGGCGACACCCTGGTGTTGGTGAGAGTCGACCGCGCGGCATACGACGGCGTTCCGCGACTTCAGGTGGTAGCACTCGCGGACGTGATCACCGCGAATGGCGAGACACGCGCGGTGACGCGCGTCGACACGGGCCTTTTCGGCGTCACGCTGGAAGGCATCACTCACGAAGGCCGCTACGCCCTGCTCCGCCTGGCGGGACCGATCGGCTTCATCAAGGGCCTCACGACGGCCACGGGCAATCCGGTCCGCGCCCTCGTTAGCACCAACACCCTCCCGTTCATCGCGACCTCGAATGCGGCGGGCTACTACGTAATTCCGGGCGTCCCTGGTTCCAACACCGTCACCGCGCGAGTCCTCGGCCAGAGCCTGATTGGTACGGCGCAAGCGATCGCCATCGACGGCACGCCGGTCACCGCCGACATCGCCCTCCAGGGCACGGTCTCCCAGGCCTCGATCACGCCGATCACTGGCGCCATTGCGGTGGAGGTCAACGAGCCGCTCTCCCTGACCTCACCGGTGGCGATCGACCCCACGACCATCCAAGCCACGAACATCACGCTTCGTCGAGTTCCGCCGGCCGCCTGCTCCGAACCATCGCCGCCAACCGCGCTCAATTGCGCGGTCACTGAAGTGCCGCTCCGCTTCGTTCTCTCGGGCTCGGGCAAGCAGCTCTCCCTCATTCCGCTCGTCCCACCGACGAACCCGCCCGCGGTCCCAACTCCGCCCGCCCTCGAGTTCTCGACGAACTACACCCTCCAGGTCACTGGCCTGCTCGATACTGTTGGTGGCCTGATCACAGCACCCACCACGACCTTCCGCACGAAGGACGACGTGAAGCCGGTCTACAACCTGAAGGCGCTGACGTTCTCCTTCCCGAATGCCGACGGCCTGCTCACGGTAAGCGCACCAAACGGCACGTTCCCCCCGGGCACCGAGATCCTCATCATCAACTCCGGAAATGGAGTTGTGCTCGGCCTGACGGCGGGTAACGACGGACAGGTCACCGGCACTTTGCCAGCGAGCTCCCTCGATACCCTGATCGTTTCGGTGACCGATCCCTACGGCAACACTGTCATCTATCGGCAAAGCCAGTACGTCGATCCGGCGACCGGAGAGACAGCTATCGGGCCGGGAGGTGGCTCGATTGAGGGCGCCGGTGGCGTCGGACTCGACATTCCCGAAGGAGCGCTCACTGATGGCGGGGGAGAGTGGAAAGCGAAGATCTCGCTGGTCCCGGAGGCCGAGTACCCCGCCCTCTATCCGCGCGATGTCCTCTCAAAGCTCCTGGACACCGACCTTCACGCCGGACACACGCTGAAGATCGAGGCGAACCGCGAGGCCACCTTCAGTCACGAAGTCGATGTCCGCTTCCCGCTGCCGGACTTCACCAGGGTCCCAGCCGACCAGAGGCCTTCGAAGCCCCAGGACGCCTTCTACACGGTGCATCGCCGGCTCCTCGCCTGCCCAGATGGAACCAACACCTGCGCCGAGGCGAGCAAGATCATCGTGTTTGACGTCATCGATGAAGCCAAGGCCCAGTGCAAGGCCGTGCCTTCATCCACCGCTCCGAAGGCAGTGCCGGCGACCTGCGATCCCGAAGACATGGAGATCGTCACCGCCTCGCCGCCCTTCGTCGGGCTGGTCGGAATGGCGTTGACCACGATTCTGTTTATGTCCTGGGCTATGCCCCTTCTTCCCGCGGACCTCGGCCGTCCCACTCGTGGCCTCATCCGTGGAAAGGTCTCGCGGCAGGCCCACCAGACAGGCAAGCTGACCACGGTTCCCGTAGTCGGCGCCGTGGTTTCGGGAGTCAGCCCCGATGAGGTCGATCCGGCAACCGGCGAGAAGAAGCCACTCGCCTACATCGAAGGCGGCGTCCGCGTCACCACGGATGCGGCGGGTTCTTACGCCTTCTGGGACAAGCGCTACTCGGGCGGACCCATCGAGGTCGTCGCATTCTCCGGAGGCGCCACCGCGCGCGGCACCGGTTTCGAAGTTCTTCCCGGCGAACCGAACACCCCGCGCTACAAGCAGGAAGCCGTGGTGAACATCACGTTCCCCACGGAAGCCCCGCCACCACCCACGCCCGACATCATTGTGAAGCTCGTGCGAGCTGACAACAACAGCATCGATCTGCGCGGCATCGCGGCGATTGGCGTCCCGCTGAAGGTGGGGATCAAGGGGAGTATCCCGGGCCAGTCGATCACGATCAACGGCGTCGAGATCAACGGCGTCAACTACTCCACGCGGACCGACCTGACCGGACGCTACGACTACATTCTCGACAGTCCATTCGAGCCCACCATTCCCGGCACGTACCGGCTGTCCGGCACGGCCCTGCGTCCCTTGGGCGATCCCGTGTCGTTCGGCGACACGTTCCGGATCGTCGCAGCGGGCGGGGGAGTGGATACGGACAACGCAAATCCGCCGCGAGTGATCGAGGCCCGCACCGCGCCCAAGAAGAACGCCAAAGGAGTCTCGGTCGGCAGCTTCGTGAGTCTGAGCTTCACCGAGCCCGTGAAGACCGTTCTAGGGAACATCGAGTTCACATCGCCCGAGGGCGTGGTGCCGTTCAAGATCTCCGCGGTGACGGCCGACCAGACCGTCATCGAAGATCTCGCCACGGCCCCGACCGCTGCGGTCACCAGCATCACCCTGCAGCCCCTTCAAGGGTTGAAGTTCGCGACGAGGTACACGGTCCGCGCCACCAGCGGCATCGAAGACCTCGACAAGGACGCGACCAACCAGCCCGCGCCGAAGCCTCTTCCCGCGTACGAGACGTCCTTCGAGACTTTCGGCCCGGAGACCATCAATCCCGACTCGACGGATACCTACTCCACGGGCGGTTTCGTGATCCTGAAAACGGATGAGTCGACCACGGGCTGGGCCCTGAAGCACGTGTTCGGCACGTCGACCTGGAACGGTGCCATGCTGGGCTACGACGCGTCCGACCCGGCGAACCTCACCCAGCTCTCCTCGACGCTGATCTCCAACCGAGTCATCGACATCACAGGTGAAGGAACCACCGTGGTCGTGGCCAGCGGCCCGAATCACCGCTCCCATCCGGGTGACCTGCTCGTCTACGACGTCACGAACTCCCAAGCCCCGCAGTGGGTGGGCGCCACCACACTCAGCACCGGCGCCCTGGACGGCACCCCCTCGCGGATCAAGCTACGCAACGAGAAGGTGTATGCGGCGACGTGGGGGAAGGGAATCCAGATCGCCGACGTATTGCAGATGAAGAGCGGATTCGCGGAATGCTGCTCGACCGCCTATTTCTCGATGGTGGACGCGCTCTACCGCGATGGCGGGTCGTTCAACACGGGCGCCGTGACGACGATCAGCGTCACTGATCCCAACTCGACCGCGAAGCCTTGGATGCGCGACATCTCGGTGATCGACGTGAACGGCGAGACCATCATCGCGGTGGCTTCGTCGATTGGCCTGGTACTGGCGAACGAGGGCCAGCAGCGCGTCACATATCGGGGCTTCCCGAGCTTCGGCGGCCGAGCGATCACGTACGCCTACGCGGTGGAGAATGCGCTGATCGCGGGCCGCTCGATCGCGCTGGTTGCGGGCATCGATGCCGTTGGCCAGAACATCTTGGTCGTCGTGGATATTTCGGACCCGCTGAATCCAGCACCGATCGCCTCGATGGCGCTGGCGACGCAGGGCAAGGGGGTGGCGGACATCGAGATCAGCGATGGGAAGGCGTACATCGGTTTCGACAGTCCCACCGCGCCGCAGGTTGAGATCGTGCAGATTGGCGATCCGACTCAGCCGAGTTCGGCCGGCGTCGTTGCGGGCGTTGGCGGACGGTTGCAGGTTGTGGATGGGATTCTCTACGGTGCGTCCTACGGCTACGCGACCCAGGGAGTCCTCGGAGGAATCCGCACTGCCGCGCTGGACCTGACTCCTATTGTGAGTGCCGGCGGTGCCTTCGGTGTCTCACGCCTCGCAAAGAGCCTGGAAGAGGCAAAGGTGAGGATCACCGTTGTGCCTCGATCGACCGAGATCACGAAGGCCGAATTGAAGTTGTACGAGAATGGGACAGAGAAGGCAATCATCAGCCTTCCGACCGCGGCGACCGAGTACACGTTCCCCAGGGGTAGCGAGTTCGACGCGAACCGTAGGTATTCGGCGAGACTGGTAGTCAACGGCGGCACCCCGGGAGAAAGGGAATCCACCGCTCGAACCATGCGCCCAGCTCGATTCGATCTGCTGGACACCCAAGAGGCGAACCTCCCAGACCAGGACCCGATCGATGTGATCCCCGTCTTCCAGGGCGTTCCAACCATCAGCCTGGCGTTCAAGACCTTCCTCCCACTGGCGGGTGATGGGCGCGAGGCCACTGTTTTCGTTGAAGGGGCGGTGTCGAGCGCGATTGCACCCATAGAGCGGGTGGTGGTG
>CAZYEA010000268.1:5295-6163 GCA_964646485.1 uncultured Acidobacteriota bacterium | reverse complement strand
AGCATCCGTGAGTTCGAGTCCCCTCGGGTGGTGGGCGACACCGAGGAGGGGGCGCGCATCCGCGCGGACATAGCCCTGCTCTCTCGCCTCGTCGACGCCTACCGGCACCATCGTCTCTAGGTTCGAGACGGAGGAAACCGAACGGTACCCGTCGGCCGCGGGGTCCGGCTATACAATGACGCAGGGCGGTTGTTTCCCCCGCAAACCCTCTGATTCGATTCGCTTCGACGAAGGAACCTTTCATCCCGCATGGACCAGAGTCTCGCCGACGCTCAACTGCGGCGCGCGGAGCTCGAGCGTCTCTTCGAGGCGTCCCTCCCCGACATTCAGAGGGTGGCGCGCTTCGTGGCCCGAAGGCAGCGGCTGACTTCGACCGAAGCGGACGACTTCTGCAGTGAGGTGAGCCTCGCCTTGATCGAGAGCGACTACGCGGTGCTTGCCGCTTTCCAGGGGCGCAGTTCCCTCCGCACCTACCTCACCACCGTGATCCAGCGCCAGTTTCTCGACTATCGGAGGAAGCTCTGGGGCAAGTGGCGCCCCTCGGCCGAGGCCCTGCGGCGAGGCCCCCTGGCCCTGCGCCTCGAGATCCTGCTTCACCGCGAGGGCCTCACCTTCGACGAGGCCATCGAAACCCTGAAGACGAACCTCGCCTGCGAGGAGAGTCGCGAGGCTCTGGCCGACCTCGCGGCCACCCTTCCGCCTCGCCCGGCGCGACGGGTGAAGGCCGAATGCGGCGAGGAAGGTTCCTCCGTCCCTGCCGGCGATCTCGCAAGCCCGGAGGTGCAGCTTGAAGGGAGGGAGACGGCGGCGCGCGCTCAATCCCTCGTCAATCGCCTTTTGGAGGCGCTCGATGCCCAGGACCGGATCA
>CAZYEA010000268.1:0-5285 GCA_964646485.1 uncultured Acidobacteriota bacterium | reverse complement strand
CGGCCCCCGAGACGAGCAGCGCGGACGCCAGGTTGACCCGGAACGCCGCCTCCCCGAACGGCTGGATCACCACGGACGCGAACCACAGCAGGAGCGTGTAGCTGGGGTACCCCGTGGGGTGCGCGATGCCCAGGACCGGATCATCCTCCGCATGCGGTTCGAGGACGATATTTCCGTGGCGGATATTGCCCGCACCCTCCACATCGACCAGAAGCGCCTCTATCGGCGCGTCGAGGTGACCCTCAATTCCTTCCGCAAATCGCTTGAAGAGGGTGGTCTGGGCTGGCAGGAAGTGGCCCGCATGATCGAACGCGGCCAGTGCCACCTGTGCCTGCCGCCCGAGGCCTCGGAAAAGGGAGTCGCCCGTCCGTCTCCCAGGGAGGAGCAGCCATGACTGAACGCTCGTCCCCGCCGCCTGAGCGCGGGGCGGTCTTCGGGCCCACCTGCCCCGCCTCCCCAATGCTCTCCGAGTATCTCGACGGCAAGCTGAACCCGGCCGAACGCGCGCGGATCGAGGAGCACATTTCCCGCTGCGAGGACTGCTACTTCGTGGTGCGGGAGTCGGCTTTCGCGCTGTCCGCGGAGACGGGCCACGACCGGGCGCCCTCGGTGCTCCCGTCCGGTGGAGTCGGGCGATTTCGCTTCCTCGCGATGGCGGCGGGCCTCGTCGCGGTGCTCGGTGCGTTGATTCTGTCGCGGCAGGCCACGCAGGTGATTTCATACGACGAAGCGCTTCGGCCCCTGGTCGACGCCGTGGGGGAGAGACGCTTCTTCGAGCCGAGGCTCGCTGGGGCCTTCAAGTACGGCCCGAGGGTGAGCGGCAGGCGGTCGAATGGCGGAGGGCCCGACTCCGAAGCCTGGGGAGTGCTGGCGGCGGCGACTGAGATCAGGGAGCGTGCGAATGCTGTTTCTTCGGAGGGGCGTGCGGCGCGAGCGGCGGCGGCCCTTTTCCTCGGCGAGGCCGATGCCGCGGTCACGGAATATTCACAATTGACGGTGGCCGAGCCCGATCGGCCCCGCTGGATGAACAATCTCTCCGCCGCCCTTCTGGTGCGCGCGTCCTTGTCCGCGGACCCCCGGCCGGGCGATCTCGACGGCGCGCTTCGATACGCGGAGGCGGCGCTCAGCCTCGATCCCGCTCTGCGCGAGGCCGCTTTCAACCGCGGTCTCGCCCTCAAGGCTCTCGGCCGCGTCGAGGAGGCCCGGCGGGTCTTCGCCTCCATGGCGGGATCGGGCGACGCCTGGAGCAACGCCGCTCGCGACGAGTTGCGTGACCTCGAGGGCGCGGGGCCAGGCCGCCCGTAAGCGGCGATCGTGAGGATGCGGCGCTGGATCTTCCTTCTCCCGGTCCTCGTCACGTGGTCGTGCGCCCCCTCCCCGGGCCAGGGGGCGGCGGGCGATCGCGCGCGCCTCGTGGCCGCGGTGGGCGAACGGCGCGTGCTGCGCGGCCGCGCCTCAGGGGGATTCCGGTTCGGGCCGGAGTCGGGCCGCAAGCGAGGCGGCCCTGACCGCCTTCAGGCTTCGTTCGAAGTCCTGAGGGTCTCCGCCGAGATTCGGAGGAACTTCGACGCCGATCCCTCGGCGGCGAATTCGGGAAACCTGGCGATCGCCTATCTGCTGATCGGAGATATCGAGAAGGGCGTTCGCCTGGCTGAAGCGAGGTCGCTCGAAGAGGAAAGTGCCGAAGCGCTCGCCGATCTGTCCGCCGCGTACCTGGAGCGCGCCGGCGACGAGAGAGACGCCGACGACTTCGCGCGCGCGTATGAGGCCGCCCTGCGCGCCCTGCGCGTGCGGCCAGACATGCCCGAGGCGCTGTTCGATCGCGCCCTCGCGGCCGAGGGGCTGGGGCTTTCGTGGGCGGCGCGTCCGGCCTTCGAGGAGTACCTTCGGCGGGAACCGAACGGCCCCTGGTCGGGGGTGGCCCGGCAGGGCCGTGATCGAGTGGCCCGACTCGAGGCGCGAAACGATCTGGAAGCGCGGGAGCGCCCGCGCATCTTCGCCGCTCTCGCCGCCGGGCGGCTCGCGGACGTGCGCGCCATCGCGGGGCGAAGGCCCGATCTGGCCCGGGAGGCCGTGCGCCGCGTTTTGTTGCCCGCGGTGGCGCTCGCCATCATGGAGCGACGTTCGATCGCCGAATCGCTCGCGCTCGCCCGCGAAATGGATGGCCTCGCCCGGGCCGGCGATACGGACTCCCTGGACCAGGAGGCTCTGGCCCTTCTGGTTCGCGGCGACCACGAGCTCGCCGCCGCCCATGTGGAGTTCGCGAAGGCGAGCCAGATGCTCGACGAGAGAAAAGTCGAAGAAGGCGCGCCGGGCGTGTTGCACGCGACCGCGATATTCCGGGCCAAGGGAAGCCCCTACGCCGCCCAGGGAGAGTTGCAGTCGGCGCTCGCCGACTTCTTTCGCGGCCGGCGGGACGGCCTCGTGGGGCGCTACAGCAAACTGATCGACCTCCATCGGTCCCGCTACCCCCTCCTGCTGGCCCGGGCCCTGTGGATGCGGGCCTTGTGCGAAAGCTTCGTCTCTGCAGATGGATGGAGAGCGCTCGTTGACCGCCTGGAGGCGCACCGTCTCCTGACCGCCGCCGCGCAGGTCGACGCGGCGAGGCAGATCGCGAGCCAGTTGGCGGACTCTTTGCGGGAGGTCGGTCGGGAGGAGGAGGCAGGATCTCTGCTCACCGAAGTCCTGTCCTCGCAGAGCCTCCAGGAGGCCTCTCTGCGGACTCAGGTAACCCTGGAGATGCTGAGCGATCACCTCCGTCGTCTGTCTCTGCCTCTCGCCGCGCTCGAGGTCCGCACCCTCGCCGGACCGAGCGCTCTCCGCGCTGGCCCCGTCGCTGAGCTGCAGTCGGTTATCGGCACCCTCGAACTCGCCGCCGAGGCCGGCGATGAATCCCTGATCGCGGGCGCGCGGATGTCGGCGGAGCGCTCGCTGTCGGCCATCGCCGACCCGCAGATCCGCGCGGAAATGGAGATCGCCTACTCTCTCGCAACGGTGGGCCTCGATGGGGGGGCGGGTCGACACCGTTCGGAGGCGGCGGAAGCCCTCGTGCAGCGTCTGCGTGAAAGGAAGAACGCGAACAACCTGCGGCGCGCTCTCACCTTGTCCGGAGAGCAGCTTCTCGCGGAGGGTCGATTCGACCGCGCCGAGACGGCGCTTCGTGAGGCCCTCGATCTCCACTTCCTCAGCCGGCGGAAGGTCTCGGGGGAGTTTGGACAGATCAAAGAGTTCGAGGGCGCGGAGCGGCCTGCGGACGATCTCGTCGACCTCCTCTCGCGCGCGGAGCGGGCCGACGATGCCACCCGAGCCATCGAACGAGTGCGCAACCCCGAGGCGGTCGAGGAGCCGGCACTCGCTTCCCTGACCCGGGGCCTGTCCGCGGACACCGCGCTTGTGAGCTATTGGCCGCTCAAGGATCGACTCCTCGCCGACGTGGTTACGAAGAGCGGGATCCGGCATCTCAGCCTGCCCATCGGACGACCCGAACTCAAGCGCCTGGTGCGACGGCTGAACGCATCGATCGCGGTCGGGAGTGATGTGCTCGTGGGACAAGTCCTGGCCGAACTCCACGACGCCTTGATCGCTCGGGTGATTCCCGCTCTCGGACCGGCGCGAAAACTCGTGATCGTGCCGGATCGTGAGGTGTGGGAAGTCCCCTTCGCCGGTCTCGCCGCAAAAGGGGCGGAGCCGATGGCCGCGAACTATGAGATCAGCTTCGCTTCGTCCCTGGCCGATCGGGCGAGGCCTCGACCCACGTGGACGCCGCCCCGGTCGATTCTCGCCATCGGAAGCCCGGCCTGGGACAAGGCGCACTTCGCTGACCTCGGACCCCTGCCCGAGAGTGGCAGCGAGGCCCGCGACACGGCTTCCCTCTACCCGAAGGCGCGGGTGCTTGTGGGTGCTTCGGCCACCCGGTCGGCGATACGGGGACTCGCCCCGGGGTTCGATGTGGTGCACGTGGCCACGCACGCGGTGGGCAACGCCCGGGATCCGGGAAAGTCGTTCCTTCTGCTGTCGGCGGAAGGCGAGGATCCAGGAGCCTGGCGGGCGAGCGACCCCGGCTGGGAGGCTCTCGCCGGCACGCGTCTGGTCGTGCTGTCCGCCTGTCGGACCGGCGCCGAGCGAAGCCGCTTCGGGGGATCCGCCCTTGGCGTACTGAAATCGATCCAGTCGAAGGGTGGAGCCGAGGTCCTCGTGAGCGTGGGCGATGTCGATGATCGGGCGTCGCGCAGCCTGCTCGCGAACTTCCACCGGCACCTCGTGACCGGTGCTACTCCCGCGGCCGCCCTGCGCCTGGCCCAGAGGGAAGCCTTTGACCAGAGGTCCGGGACGACCTGGATGCTCTTTCGAATCGTGACCTAGCCGAATCGTGACCTAGCAAGGAAGGGAAGAGAAGCATGGACATGTTGACCGTCGTTTTCACCGGACTGATGGTGGTGGAGAACAACCAGTCGATCCACTTCGTGAAGAAGGAGCACCACATCAACGTGTCGGTCGCGGTGGGGACGCAGCAGCCCAAGGAGTACAAGGCGCGCACCGGAATCGAGGTGAAGGGTTTGGGCGCCGACCCGGTCACCAAGACCATGGGGGTGAGCCTTCCCACCCTGAGTGCGCTGCTCACGACGCCCGCCTCGATCAGCGTCGATCCCAGGAAGGTGACTTCGATCCGGCTCGCCGGAGGGAACACCGAGCCCATGCTCGACTATGTTTCGTGCGAGGCGGGCGGTCCGCGCATCGCGTTCTGGGAGGGCTTCGCATGGAGGGTCGACGTGCCGACAGGCGCCGTGCTCGTGCTCCATGGCCCCGGGCCCGATGTCACCATCAATCTGACCAACGACATGAAGGTCTCGATCGCCAACGACCCCGTGCACCCGAACGACCACTCGCATGTTCCCATGTACAAGGACGTGCTCCTGCCCGCGGTGACCTTCAAGCCGATCTCGTGCGACCCCTTTGTGATCCGGCGCGCGCGGCCGCGAGAGCGGCTCGAGTTCATGTACCACAACCCCGTGACCTGCCCTCCTTTCGCTCTCCAATGCGGCCCCGCGGGGCCGGCGCCGCAGGACCGCTCAGCCCTCGGATGAGGTGAGGCCGGCGCGGGCTCCGCTGCCGTATGCTCCCCGGCTCCAATGGAATCGACCCTTTGGCGATGGAGCATCGGGGTTCAGACGTCCTCCCTCGTCCTCATCGCCGCTTTCTTCCTGGTCCTCCAGCGATCGCTCCCGCGGGACGCCATCGCCTCCTGGGTTCGAGGCTGGCTCTTCAACGTGTTGGCCCTGGCCTTC
>CAZYEA010000267.1:3217-6236 GCA_964646485.1 uncultured Acidobacteriota bacterium | reverse complement strand
CTGAAACCAGCGGAGGTCTTTGCCCAAAGTGTTGCGACGACCGATTGAAGATAAGGAGTGTTAGCCGGACGCGAAGTATGACGCCGAGAGTGGGCCTAATTTCGTACGATGGCCTACCGATCAGCGGCGGCGGCGGCCACGGGATGGGTCGCCTGGACACCGAAAAGGCATGGCTTGCCACGACGGACTTCTTGAGAACCTGCACCACCACTGTGATTCCGCGAACGGTGACGCTCGCGCTCAACTCGACCGAAGGCTCCGATCCCGGGTTGATCGACCGGCTGCGAGAGTCTGCTGTTGTCGCACTGGGCCTTCATCCATCTCCCCACGATCGCCGTGACTATGGCGGCGTTCAGGGGACCAGCTTGATGTGGCACGTGCCTCCCGAAGATGCTGCCGTCGCGGTTGCCTGGCGTCAGTCGCAAGGGCGGTTGCCCGACAACTGGCTGGGCGGGTCAGCCCTACTCAGCCTCGACTTCAAGTGTCGCCTCCGATGTCCCGATAACGATGAAGAGTTGCCGTTTCAGGACGCCTCATCGTATCTGGGGCTGCAGTACGATGGGCATGGAACATCGTTGGGTGAGTCGCGCTGTCGGCTCACTCTGTCCTCGCGAAATACTCTTTCCCTCGTACTGTTCTTGCCGTTTGAGTCGCCACACGAAGAGCTGTGGCACTACGTTGCCTTCCTTCAAGCTAGGCTACCGTTCTCCTTCTCGTCGAAACATTGGAAACACTGGCGGCTCACCAAAGCAGGTACATCGTATGTCGGACGGAAAATCGTTCCAGTCTTCCCCAGCCCAGGCAGCGCCGGCTAACAATCGGATGAACCTGACGCGGAGGTGTGGCCCATGCTTCTCGTCGGGGGCCAGTCGTTGAGGCGCGCCCTGCAGGTGAACCCGGGTGTTCTACCGGCGAGAGGAGGTAGACCATTGCCACCTCACGCGATCCTTCGCAAGAACAAGGATGGCGTATTCAGGTATGCGTGCGAATGCCCCTGCCATGGCGGAACACTGCGGCATCTCCGACGTTGCTCGTGTCCGTGCCCAGACTGCGGTGAGCCCCTGGATGATCGGGAAAATCACAAGTGTGTCCAAGCCCAAGGCTCCAAGAGCGAGCCATGAGGCACAACAACGGGCCGCAGAACAAAGCGTTGGAACCGACAGGGCGCGAAGGTGTGCCCGCTTCGCGGGCAGTCGTTAGAAACGCGCCCTGCAGTTCACGCCAGTGTTCGACGGACCTTGTCGGCGAGGCGCAAGCAGGCAGATGAACACAATCTCCAAGCTTGTCTTCATGGCCTTGTTCTTGGCCTCGGTGATCACGATGATCCAAGGCGTCCGAGCCTTGATCACGCCCGCCCAGCCCCTTCCCACCCCGAGGGTGATTGCGGCTGTCAAGAGCATTGCCCGCGATCCATCGGAGGTGAATCGAAGGGAGCTCAATTTGGCAATCGCCGAGTCTCAGACGCTGACCGGGAGGCGCAGAGTCAATCTTGTGATTGCCCTTGGCGTCCTCGCCATAGCTCTCCTGGGCCTAGGCCGAGAGCTGAATCGCCTTCATGAGCAGCCGTAGGGAGACGCCGTCGAACAAGGGCTTGCACCAGACAGGGCGCGGAGGTGTGGCCCCTCGTTCGCTGAGGCCAGTCGTTGAGGCGCGCGCTGCAGTGATCCGCGGTGCTATCCCGACGTTCTGGGGGCCGGAACGTGGCCCGCGAGAGAGACACCTGCTTGCCCCTGACTGGATCGCATGCCATTTAAATCTCTAATTGTTGCGGGTCGGGTCGCCATTCTGTTAGTTGCCCTGCAATGCACAGGGATCTTTCTGGGCTGGGCGGGCGCTCTCGCGCTAAGCGCCGTCCTTCCTATCCCCTCTCTGTTGGACCGCGTCTTCCAGATTCTGGGTGCTGTGGCCGCAGGGTTCCTTGCGACTGGGAGCGTGGCGAGGGTTGGGGCGGTGAGGCCTGCCATGCGGCTCGCCTTGAGTGCGGTCTCAATCCTGATCGCGGTGGCCTGCTTCCAACTGGGCCCGAGCCCGGACGCAGATGGCTTGCGCGGGGATTTTCTTGGCGCGATAGCGCGCCGCGTGGCCTGGTGGGGATGTGCTGCGTATCTCCTCGTCTTGGCGCTGCGGCTCCCGACACCAGCGAGGAAGTGAGGATGACGATGGATCTCCCATGTACGGCTGAGCAACCGTTACGCCAGACAAGGCGCGCAGCGAAACGGCGGTATTCGACAGGCCTGTGCGCGAAGTCGCCCTACGGCACCAGCCGCTACGCCTCAAGTCCCGAGCGGCTGAGCCAAGGCGATGAGCGAGCCCAGTCAGTTCTGGTTTCCTACCAAGCGCGTCGGGTGGGGCTGGGGGCTGCCAACTCGATGGCAAGGTTGGTGCGTCTTGGCGTTCTATTTGGCCCTCATCCTGGGGGGGGTCTACGCCGGCGGCGCCTTGCACAGCCTCCCCACCCTTTTCGGCTCGGTAGTGGCCGCCACGTTAGCCTTCATCCTGATCGTCATCCACAAGGGTGAGCCACCAAGATGAACACGCACATAGAGAGTGGCACCGGACTGTCGAACAAGGGCATGCACCAGACAGGGCGTGTGGGTGAAGCCAAGGGTTATCCCGTCGCGATGGCGCTCCGGCGCCTCCAGCAAGCCTCGCTCGTCGTTGTAGCGACGCTCTCGCTTGGAGCCTGCGGTTCGATCGACCCTTGTGGGAACAAGATCACTTCCTGGGTCCCTTCACCCGACGGCTCGAAAGTGCTGGTTGTGTTCCTTCGGGCGTGCGGCGCCACATCGCGCCCGTCCACGGAAGCGTCTTTGTTGTCAAAGGACGAAGAGTTCCTTGTGACTCCCACGACGTGGGTATCAACCAAAGGCGGAAATGCCCTGGTTGTGGACGATGGCGACTGGCGCTCGCCTAGCCCGGTGGAGGCGCGCTGGACCAGTGCGCGAGAGCTGGTTCTCATTCACCAGGCGAGGGCCAAAGTCGTTCTTCAAGAGTCATCGGTCTTGGGAGTGTCGATTGA
>CAZYEA010000267.1:0-3207 GCA_964646485.1 uncultured Acidobacteriota bacterium | reverse complement strand
GCCAACCGTGAACGGGCGGGCATCGGTGACTGCACGCCGTGGCATGTCGCCATCCGCCGGCCTGCGGATGCTCCTCTTCCTATTGGGCTTGCTCCTCCTGTACCCGCTGGCGCTCGAGCCTGCGGCGGCCCTGGCCGCACGAGGTCTGCTCTTCAGCGAGGCCTCGAGGACGGGCGCGCAAAACTGGGGGGTGGTCGTCGCGGTGGCGATAGCGACGGCAGTGGCCGCACGCTTGGAGCGGCGGCCCTTCGGTGACTACGGATATCCCCGTCGGCGCGTGGGCTCCCCTTTGACCGAAGGGTTCGTTTGGGGAGTGGCCCTGGCCTCCCTGGCCGCGGTCATCCTCCGCGTGACCGGCTCCGCAGACTTCGAGTTCGCAGCCCGCCCCGTGGCGGCGGCGACTGTCTCCGGAGCCGCCTGGTGGCTCTCGCGTCTCGGCTTCTCGGCAATCGACCAGTTCCTGTTTCGCGGGTACCTTCTGGTGACTGCCGCAAGAGGCATTGGATTCTGGCCCGCGGCCTGGGCGCTGACGTTGTTCTTCACTTTCGAGAAGCTCTTGCCGACCCAGCAGTGGCAGGCAGTGCCGGCCGTCGCCTTTCTGGCCTGGGGCCTGCTGTCCGCCTTGGTGCTGAAGCGGACGGGAAGTCTCTGGTTCGGAACGGGCCTGGGGCTGGGCCTCGACTGGGGCCTGGTCTTCCTCTACGGTCTCCCCATGGCGGGGACTTCCGAGCATCCACGAGGAGCCCTGATGAACGTGTCCGCGCATAACACCCTCTTCACTGGAGGCGCTGCCGGCATACGCGGCAGCGTGGTCATGCCGGCGCTCATCGCCGTTGCCGCCGCCCTCGTGCACATCCGCTTCTCCGCGCCCGTGAACGCGAGGGTTGAGCCGATCCCGGAGGCAATCGCATGAGCATGAACGCGTTCCTGATCCTCATCGGTGGTCTCGCGCTGCAGGCCAGCACTCCCGCGCAAGACTCCGACCTGGCCGAGTTGACGCGGCTGGAATCCGTTTGGAATGACGCCCACTTGCGAAGCGATGCCGCTGCCCTCGAACGTCTCTGGGCAGACGAACTGGTGGCCATCGTGCCGAGGATGGCCCCACTCCCCAAACCAGAGGCCCTCGCGTTTGTTCGGTCCGCCCGGATGAAGTTCCTGCGATATGAGAGTGCCGAGGTCACCGTGAAGGTCTACGGCGAGAGCGCCGTGGCAAGGGGGCGTCTGCTCCGTGCTCGCGAACTTGGCGGCCAGACGATGCAAGACAACTGGCGCTTCACGAAGGTCTACGTCCGACAAGCGGGTCAGTGGCGCGTGGTGGCATTCCACGCCTCGGAGGCCGGTCCGCCGCCATGACCTTCGGAATGCCCGACGATGTGTGAAGGCAGCCAAAAAATTCACAAGAAAAATCTCTTGACAGAATCCAGGCGCAGGCGCAGATTCTCCCTGTCAGGTCGCAAAGAAACCTCAAACCATACGGAGGCGCTACGCAGCGATACACCGCATGACGAACGAGGCTCCACCTAAGAGGTCTGGCCCCTCGCGCAACGAGGGGCGCCTGACGTAACCAAGACCGCCCTTCCTGGGCGGCCGGGATCTACCAACTGATCCCACCCGGGCCTGGATTGATCGCGCACCCCGCCTAGTCGGGGCCGACTCCAGGCCCTTTTTATTAGGACTCGCGGCCGCGAAGCGGCGCTAGTCCCAGACCCGCTGACCGCCCTTGAAGGCGTTGAAGTTGTCGCCGCGGCGGCAGCCTTCCGGCAGGTCCTTCAGGAGTTTCGTCTGGCCTCCGCCGAGCACCACGTAGTCCGCGACCATCGCGGCCTTGAGCAGCGCCACCACCGTGCCGACGTTCTCGCGCCACTTCTTCTTGCCGAATTTCTCGTAGCCGCGCAGGCCGACGTAGTCCTCGTACTCACCCTTCCGATACGGCAAGTGCGCGAGTTCGAGGGGTGCTACCTGCCCCCCGGTTACGAGGGCCGAGCCGAGGCCGGTGCCAAGGCCGAGGAAGAGCATGGTGCCGCCTTCGTAGCTGCCGAGCGCCTGCATGGCCGCGTCGTTGACGAGCTTCACCGGTTTTCCGAGCGCCTTCTGAAAGTCGAACTTCACCCAGCCCCGGCCGAGGTTGTGGGGTTCGTGCGCGATCTTCCCGTTCACGATCGCGGCCGGGAAGCCGATGGAGACCACTTCGTAGGCCGTCTCCGGCGCGAGCTTCTTCACCGCGGCCACGAGGGCCCGCGGGGTGAAGTGGGTTCCCGAGGGAACCTTGACGGGCTCCTTGGCCCCGGGCAGGAGAACCTTGAGGTTCGTTCCGCCCACATCCAGAACCAGTACTTTTCTGCTCATTCGGGCGTGTGCCAACCTCCCACATCGGCCACGAGCCGCTCGGCCTGGGGTGGACCCCACGAGCCCGGCTCGTACTCCCAAAGATCGCTCGGCCCGTGGATCACGGGCTCCACGATCCGCCAGGCGGCTTCGACCGTGTCGTAGCGGGCGAACAGAGTGGGGTCGCCGTCCATCGCGTCCCCGAGTAGCCGTTCGTACGCGTCCATCTCGTCGCCCGTTCCCTGCTGCACCACGGCAAGCTCCACCGGCCGGCCGGCCATGCCATCTCCCGGCCGTTTGGCCCGAGCCCCGATCGCGATCTGAACCTCGGGACCGAGGCGGAATCGCACGTAGTTTCCCTTGGAGAACGCCGCCTCGTGGAAGACCACCTGGGGTGGCGTTTTCAGTTCGACCACAACCTCGGTGACGGTCTTGTGCAGGGCCTTGCCGCCGCGCACGAAGAAGGGCACGCCGGCCCAGCGCCAGGAGTCGATCCAAAGCTTCAGGGCCGCGTAGGTGCCGATGTACGAGTCTTTGGCCACACCCGGCTCGTCGCGGTATCCGCGGAACTGGCCGCGCACCATGTGCTCGGTGTCGAGGGAGCGAACGGTGCGAAGCACTTTCGCCTGCTCGTCGCGGATCGCGTCGGGACTGGCGGAGGAGGGCGGCTCCATGGCGAGGAAACCCACCACCAGAAGCAGGTGGTTCTGTAAAACGTCGCGGATGATGCCGGTCTCGTCGTAGAAGCGCCCTCGGCCGCTCACGCCGAAGCTCTCGGCCATGGTGATCTGCACGTTTTCAACGTAGTTGCGGTTCCAGATCGGCTCGAGGAAGGCGTTGCCGAAACGGAAGTAGAGGATGTTCTGAACCGCTTCCTTGCCG
>CAZYEA010000266.1:0-6275 GCA_964646485.1 uncultured Acidobacteriota bacterium | reverse complement strand
CGGCCACACCTTCGGCAAGGCCCACGGCGCCGCGGATCCCGGCAAGTACGTGGGCCGGGAGCCCGAGGGAGCGCCGGTTGAGGAGCAGGGCCTCGGCTGGAAGAACTCGTTCGGCAGCGGCAAGGGCGTCGACACCATCACGAGCGGCATCGAAGGGGCCTGGACCACCAGCCCGGCGAAGTGGGACAACAACTACTTCGAGAACCTGCTCGGCTACGAATGGGAACTCACCAAGAGCCCGGCGGGCGCCCAGCAGTGGACGCCCAAGGATGCGAAGGCCAAGGGCACGGTGCCGGATGCCCACGACAAGACCAAGCGGCATGCCCCGATGATGACCACCGCGGACATGGCCCTCAAGATGGATCCGAAGTACGCGGCCATCTCCAAGCGTTTCCACGAGAATCCGAAGGAGTTCGCGGACGCGTTCGCGCGCGCCTGGTACAAGCTCACTCATCGCGACATGGGACCGGTGTCCCGGTACCTGGGGTCGCTTGTTCCCAAGGAAGTCCTCATCTGGCAGGACCCGGTTCCCGCGGTCAATCATGAGTTGATCGGGGCCTCGGACATCACGTCCCTCAAGGCGAAGATCCTCGCCTCGGGGCTCTCGATCTCCGAACTCGTCTCGACCGCGTGGGCCTCGGCCGCCTCCTTCCGGGGCTCCGACCGGCGCGGTGGAGCAAACGGCGCCCGCATTCGCCTCGCTCCCCAGAAGTTCTGGGAAGCGAACCAGCCCGCTCAGCTCGCCAAGGTTCTCTCGAAGCTCGAGGAGATCCAGAAGCAGTTCAACGAGGTGGGCGGAAAGAAGAGGGTGTCACTCGCCGACCTGATCGTCCTCGGCGGCTGCGCCGCGGTTGAAGCCGCGGCCACCAAGGCCGGACACAGCCTCACCGTTCCCTTCACCCCCGGCCGCACCGACGCCACCCAGGAGCAGACCGACGTGGAGTCGTTCGCCGTGCTCGAGCCGCGCGCCGATGGTTTCCGGAATTACGCCAGCAAGGGACACCACAGCGTCGCCGCCGAGCTTCTGATCGATCGGGCCCAGCTCCTGAACCTGAGCGCTCCCGAGATGACGGTGCTGGTGGGCGGCCTACGCGTCCTCAATGCCAACGTCGGACAGTCCAAGCACGGCGTCTTCACCAAGCGGCCCGAGACCTTGAGCACGGACTTCTTCGTCAACCTCCTTGACATGAGGACGACGTGGCAGCCCGCCGGAGAGGGCGTGTTCGAAGGCCGGGATCGCACCACCAACGAGCTCCGATGGACCGGCACCCTCGCCGACCTCGTGTTCGGATCGAACTCCCAGCTTCGAGCCCTCGCGGAGGTCTACGCCTCCAACGACGCGAAGGAGACCTTCGTGAAGGACTTCGTGGCCGCGTGGACCAAGGTGATGAACCTGGATCGCTTCGACCTCGCCTGAGTCTTCCCGAAAAGGCGGCCCTCACCCGCGAGGTGGGGGCCGCTCGGGCCCGTCGCGTAACCTCGCGCGTTCATGCCCAGCCCCCGTGCGCCCCAGACTCCCAGCGACTGGCTCCTTCTCGCCGCTCCCGGGCTCATCTGGGGCGCTTCGTTTCTCTTCATCGCCGAAGGGCTGGGAGCGATGCCGCCGAACGGCATCACCTTCCTGCGAATCCTGATCGGTTTCGCCACCCTGTCCTTCGTGCCCGCGGCGCGGCGCCCCGTCCCCCGCGAGGACTGGCCGGGCATCTTCTGGGTCGGCCTGCTCTGGATGGCGTTCCCGCTCAGCATGTTCCCCTTCGCGGAACAGCGGATCAGTTCGGCGCTCACCGGCATGTTGAATGGCGCCAATCCGCTCTTCGTGGTGATCGTGGCCGCCTTCCTGGCCCGCGCCTGGCCCTCGCGCCAGGTGATCAGCGGTCTCGTCGTGGGCATGACCGGCGCGGTCCTGATCGCGCTCCCCGGGCTCGACGACGGCCACAGCAGCGTCACGGGAATCCTCCTCGTTATCGCAGCCCTCGCGTCTTATGGGGTGGCGCTCAATCTCGCCCGGCCCCTGCAGCAGCGAAACGGCGGATTGCCGGTGATCTGGCGCGCGCTCGCGGTGGCTCTTGTCCTGACCGCCCCTCTCGGCCTCCCCGACCTTCTGGAGGCCCGCTGGACCCTTCGGGCCGCTTTGTCCATGCTGGCTCTCGGCGCGCTCGGGACTGCCCTCGCCCAGGTGCTGATGGTGCGCGCGGCCGGCCTGTTCGGGGCGTCCACCGCGTCGGGAACGACCTTCATCATGCCGGTGGTGGCGCTCGCCCTCGGCGTGATCGTGCGCGGCGAGAGCGTTGCGCTTGTATCGGTGCTCGGTTGCGCGGTCTGCCTCGCCGGCGCCTGGCTGATCTCGACCCCGCGGAAGCGCTGAACGCCCTCCGGGTCGCGGCCAGCCTTACGGCGAGGTCACATCGATTACCGCTTCGCCGAGGGCGTCGGTGAGGGGCTGAACTCCGAGGCCGGGCTCCGTGGACGCGGCCATGCGGCCGTTGCGCCGGCGCGGCGCCCCGAAGGCGATCGGTTTGGTGACGTAGGAGTTGAAGTCCGTGGCGGTGAAAAGGAACTCGGGCGGCGTCGAGTGAGCGAGGTGTGCTATGGCCGCGGTGACGATGTCGCCGCCCCAGGTATCCTCGATGGTGAGGGCGATGCCGAGCGACACGGCCAGATCGCGGATCTGGCGCGCGGGGGTGAGACCGCCGACTTTGGAGATCTTGAGGTTGATCACGTCCGCGGCGTGGTCGTTCGCGGCGCGGACCAGCATGGAGATGCCGTCCACGTTCTCATCGAGGACGAACGGATGCGAGGTCTTTCGCCTGACCGACAGACACTCCTCATAGGTGAGACAGGGCTGCTCGATGTAGACGTCGATGTCCTCGACCCCGCGCACCACGCGCATGGCTTCGTGCATCAGCCAGCCGGTGTTGGCATCGGCGATGAGGACGTCGCCCCGCTGAAGCCGGCCGGACACCGTCCGAATGCGCGCGATATCGGTCTCGACTTCGGACCCCACCTTGAGCTGGAAGCGGTGATATCCCTCCGACCGGTATTGGGCCACCTTCTCGGCCATGGCCTCGGGCGATTCCTGCGAGATCGCGCGATACAGATGGAAGTCGTCGCCGAAGCGCCCCCCGAGCAGGGTCACGATGGGCTGGCCGCAGGCCTGGCCGAGGATGTCCCAGGCCGCGACATCGATGCCTGACTTCGCGTAGGGATGGCCCTTGAGGGCTTTGTCCATGGCGCGGTAGAGGGCCACGGTATCGCGCGGGTCCAGGCCGATCAGGCTGGGTGCGATCTTGGCAACCCCGGCCCGCACGCCCTCGGCGTAGGAGGGCAGATAGGTCGGACCGAGCGGGCAGACCTCGCCGTGGCCCACGAGCCCCTCGTCGGTCTCCAGCCGCACCACCGTCGAGTCGAAGACGTCGACGGACTTGCCGCCCGACCACGAGTAACGACCTTCATGAAGGGGAAGCTCGACTCGATAGGCGAGGATCCTGGTGATTTTCATGGCGCGAAGCCTAATCGCACTTCCCGCCGGCCGATCCGCGCCTATGATGACCGGCGATCATGCGAACCACGATCGTGGCCCGGTCACTCGCTTGAACGCCCAGGCGGCGGCGCGAATCCCGTCCCGAGCCCTGGTCGCGGCCGCGCTTCTGCTTGCCGGGGCTCACGGGGCCGCCGTTCTCCTGCTCGAGCCGGGCCCCACCGGATCGGTGGTTTCGAACGTCCTCCAGGCCGCGGCGGGCCTTGTCGCCACCCTCCTGATCTTCGGGGCTTCGCGCCGGTCGAGCGGGCTCGCCCGCAGGTTCTGGGCCCTCGTGGGGACCGCGTTCGTGATCTGGACTCTCGGCCAGGTCACCTACATCTACCACGAGAACTGGATCGGCGAGCGCGTGCCCCAGCCTTCATGGACTCACTTCCTCTTCCGCCTCTATGGCGCGCCTCTCGTCATGGCCCTGCTGATCGGCCGCGAAGAGGAGGAGGCCCCCGGCATCGACTGGCAGCGCATCCTCGACGCCGCGCAGGTGGGAATCCTTTTCCTTCTTTTCTACTTCGATCTCTACTTCCGGCCGGGCGGTGAGTGGCAGGGCCTCACCCTTCTTTATGTTTGGGGCTTCTTCGATCTCTCCGACCTCGAGAACTGGTCCCTCTTCACCGTATTCCTCGTGCGCAGCCGCCTGTCCGGCCGGCTCGAGGAGCGCAGCCTCTCGCGGCATCTGCTCCCTTATCTCCTCGTGTACGCGCTCAGTTCGAGCTTCTACAACTACACGTTCAGTGTGCGGGTCCTGCGTTCCGGCGATTGGGCGGACATCGTCTTCACCTTGAGCATGACCGTCGCGTCGCTCCTGGCCGCATCCTGGAAGGACACTCCTCCCGCCCTCACCTCGGGCGCACGGGTGCCGGTGGTGACGTGGGCCCCCGCGGTGCTTCCTCTCGTCACCCTGGCCCTCGCCATTCCCATGGCCCGGAGCGAGCCCGTGGTCGCCTTCGTCGCCGTTTTCGGCTCGGTCGCCTGTTTTGGCGCGCGGCTTCTCCTCACCCTCTATCGACGGCGGCGCCTGCTGGAGGCCCTGCAGGCGAGCGAAGCGCGCTACGCGAATCTCCTGACCCTCGCCCCCGACGCCATCTTCGTCCACACCGGAGGCCGGATCACTTACGCGAATCCCGCCACCGCCCGCATGCTCGGGTGCGCCGACTCATCCGAAGTCGTCGGCCGTCACGTGCTGGATTTCGCTCCTCAGGACCTGCGGGACCAGTTCGCGCCTCGAGTCGACGGCCGCGACGAGGGATCCACGGCCCTCGTGGTCATCCGCAGCGACGGCGTCAGGCTGAACCTCGAGGCCCTCGGGATGACGGTCGACCGGCCGGCCGATCCCGAAAAGCCGATCACCCGGCTGGTGATCGCGCGCGACGTGACCGAGCGGCTGCGCGCCGAGGCGGAGCGCGAGGCGCTCATCCACGCCCTCGAAGCCAAGAACGCCGAACTGGAGAGATTCGCCTACACCGCCTCGCACGACCTGAGGAGTCCGCTCGTCACCATCGGCGCCTACCTGAATCACGTGGAGGAGGCGGCCGCCCGGGGCGACGCTTCCGCCCTGCGCGACGACATCGACCGGATCCGCCGCGCCACCCTGAAGATGGATCTCCTCCTCAAGGACCTTCTCGAGCTGTCGCGCATCGGCCATGTGATGGGCCCCCCCGAGAACATTCCCTTCGAGGCCCTGGCCCGTGAGGCGGAGGCGTTGGTTCACGGCCGGCTGGTCGAGAAGGGCATCGAAGTGGTGATCGCGGCCGGACTGCCCGTGGTGCGGGGCGACCGCGTCCGGCTCGTCGAAGTGGTGCAGAACCTTCTCGACAACGCGGCCAAGTTCATGGGCGACCAGAAGCACCCGCGGATCGAGATCGGCTTCCGCGAGGACTCAGGCGAGACGGTGTTCTTCGTCCGCGACAACGGCGTCGGCATCGAGCCCAGGCACCAGGAGCGCGTGTTCGGTCTGTTCGACAAGCTCGACCCTCGCGGCGAGGGCACGGGAGTGGGACTCGCGATCGTGAAGCGGGTCATCGAGCGGCACCACGGCCGGGTCTGGGTCGAATCGGCGGGGAAGCTGCAGGGATCTTCCTTCTGCTTCACCCTCGGCGCGGCGCCCTCAACCGCGCCGCCTGGGAATGCCCAACACCCGGATTCGTGACATCAGGGTGGTGGGCTTGATCCCGAGCCGCGCGGCCGCTCCCTCCGGGCCATAGACCCGGCCTCTGGAAGCCGCGAGCGCGGCCTCGAGGTTCGCCTTCATCTGTGCCTTCAGATCCGCCTCGCTCCTCACCGTCGGGGTCGGCGGGAAAGACCGATCCGCGGGGCCCGGCCGCGCCTGCGGGAGCAGGTCGGACAAGCGCAACCGCCCGCCGTGCGAAGCGATGGCGAACCGGTCGATGACATTCTGGAGTTCGCGCACATTGCCCGGCCAGTCGTAGCCCGTGAGGCGATCGAGGTCGGCCCGGGTCAGCCGGGGCCGACCCACATTCAGACGGCGGCTCGCCGCCTCCGCGAAGTGGGCGGCGAGGATCGGGATGTCTGCCGGCCGGTCGCGAAGGGCGGGAACGGTGATGGGGAAAACGCTCAGCCGGTAGTAGAGGTCTTCGCGGAATCGTCCGGCCTTCACCTCGGCGGTGAGGTCGCGATTGGTGGCCGCGACGAGCCGGACATCCACGGTGCGCAGCGTCTCGTCGCCCACGCGCTCGAACTGCCCCTCCTGAATCGCGCGCAGGAGCTTGCCCTGCAGATC
>CAZYEA010000265.1:0-6321 GCA_964646485.1 uncultured Acidobacteriota bacterium | reverse complement strand
TCGGACGGAACATCTTCCCTTCCACACCCTCCAGCGTCAGGATCGGGAGGAAGACGATGATGATGATCAGCTCGCCGAACATCGTGGGCTTCCGCACCTCGATGGCCGCATCGCGGATCACGTCCAGGCGGCTTCGACCGGCCTCGTTGTGCGAGAGCTTGCGGACGCAGTTCTCGATCATGATGACCGAACTGTCCACCACAAGCCCGAAGTCGATGGCGCCGAGACTGAGAAGGCTGCCGGCGATCCCGAACCGGAGCATCGAATCGAACGCGAACAGCATCGAGAGCGGGATGGCCGCCGCGACGATGAGGCCGGCCCGGAGATTGCCCAGGAAGATGAACAGCACGGCGATGACGAAGAGCCCGCCCTCGAACAGGTTCCCCTTCACCGTCCCGATGACCTCGTCCACGAGCTCGGTCCGGTCGTACACCGTCTGCACCGTGACGCCCGCGGGCAGCACGGGTCGAAGCTCGTCGAGCTTGGCCTTGAGGCGCGACGTGACCTCGTGGCTGTTCTGGCCCATGAGCATGAACCCAAGGCCCAGGATCGCCTCGCCATTGCCGTCCGCGGTGACCGCGCCGCGGCGGATCTCGTGACCGATCTTTACTTCGGCCACGTCACGCACCCGGATAGGGACACCGTCCCGCGCCGCGACGGGGATGTCGCCGATCTGCTCGATATTCGACACCCGTCCGAGGCCGTGCACCAGGAGCGTCCCACCACCCCGAGCAAGATTGCCGCCGCCGACATTGGCGTTGTTGGCCTCGAGAGCCTCGGTCACCTCTCCGAACGTCAGGTCGTGTTTGATGAGGCGATCCGGGTCAACCTGCACCTCGTAGATCTTCTCGTGACCGCCCCAGCTGTTGACTTCCGCCACGCCCGGAACCGCCCGGAGGGCGGGCTTGATGGACCAATCGTGGAGCGTGCGTAGTTCGGTGATGTCGTGACGGTCGCTGCGCACGACGTAGTGGAAGACCTCGCCGAGCCCCGTGGCGATAGGACCCATCTGCGGCCGCGGGATGCCCGGGGGGAGCTCGACGGTCGCCAGCCGCTCCGCGACCAGTTGACGTGCAAAGTAGATGTTGGTGCCGTCCGCAAAGGTTGCGACGACCTGGGAGAATCCGAACTTCGACACCGAGCGCAGGTTCTCCAGTTTCGGCACTCCAGCGAGCGATTGCTCGACGGGGAAGCTGATTTGCCGTTCGACCTCCTCGGGTGACAATGCCGGCGCCGTGGTGTTGATCTGCACCTGAACCGGTGTCGTGTCGGGGAACGCGTCGATATCCAGTTGCCGCAGCGCGATCGCGCCCAGGCCCGCGAAGAGCAGGGCGCCGATGATGACGAGAAAGCGGTTCTTGAGAGACCAGGTAATGATCCAGTTGAGCATGGGCGTCCTCGCTTAGTCGTCGGTGCAGCCGGCCCCGAGTTTGTCGTTGTTGAGCTGGGCGACGAGCACGTAGCTGCCGCCGGTGGCGACTCGCTCTCCAGCCCTTACCCCGCTCACGATCTCCACAAAGCCCTCGTCAACGACGCCGGTGGTGACGTTTCGGGCAACGAAGACCGTGCTGTTGACGCGGACGAAGACGAGGGCGCCGGTGGTGTCCCACTGCACCGCCTCACGCGGCACGACGACCGCCCCCTCGCGACGCTCCGTGACGATCGCGGCCCGGCCGAACGAGTGGGCGAGCAGCCGCCCCTCGGGATTCGGGAACTCGGCCCGCACATGCACGGTCCGAGTCTTCTCGTCCACCTCGGTGCTGATCCAGGTCACCTGCCCCACGACAGGGGGTGCCTCCGAGCCGTCGGCGGTGAATCGCACCTCCTGTCCGACGGCGACGCGGGTTGCGTCCGCGGGCGGAACGGCGATGTTCACCCAGACCCGACTGGTGTCGGCCACTGAGAACAGCGGCCTCCCGGCTTCAACCTGCACTCCGGGCACGATCGAACGAGTGATTACAACGCCGTCCAGAGGAGCGGTGACGGGCAGCAGGTTGGCGCTGGTACGAACCGGGTCGAGTTGACGGGCAAGCTCCTGGGGAATGCCCAGCAGGCGGACGTCGTCCGCGGTGGGAACTCGCTCAGCGCCTGATTGCGCCAATGCCAAGCCAAGATTGAGCAGCGCCTGCTGCGCATTGAACAGCCGGATCTGGGCCTCCTTCAACTCGGTCTCCGCGGCCACAAGATCCGACTGGTTGCGGAACCCGGCCGATGTGGAGGTCCGGGTCCGCTCTGCAGCAGCGGCCCGCGACGCGAGTTGCGCCGCAGCCTGTAGCAACTCCGCCTTTGCCGCTCCCACCGCCGCCGAATCAATGAGGGCCAGCGCGTCCCCCGCCTTCACGCGGTCACCGGCGCTGACACGCACCATCGCCACGCTTCCGCCGGCTCGGGAGGACACCTCAGCGAAACGCGAGAGGTCGTACCCGACCTCGGCGTTGGCCGAGAGCGTTGCCGAGGCCGGACGCACCTCCGCTGGGGCGGTCGTGATCCCCGCCTTGGCGACTGACCCGGGCGTTGCAAGTTGCACGATGCGGGGTTTGGATTCCCCTGTTGCCCCGCCTTGCCCGTCGATGGTCAGCGATGAGCCTTCCGCGTCGGGCACAGGCGTCCTCCCGCGGCAGATCATGCACTGTGACTCGGGGACCCCGTGCTCCATGCACCAGTCCTCGCGGGCGGGTACGGCCGCCGTGAGCGCGGCGCGCGAGGGCAGCTTCCAGTGGTAGCGGTGACCGAAGTAGGCAACGGCCACCAGCACGGCGAGGGTCAGCAAGGTTGGAAGGCCGCGTAGTACGGCCCGCGTGAATCCGCGTGGAAGGGTCGTCATGGGGTGCTCCAATCCGGAGTGGGTGGGGACGGGGAGGAGACCGGCTCATCCGGGGCAAATGTGGCGATCGGCTTTCCGGTCGCGGCTTCGAACTCAAGCAAGGCACGCCGATAGGCGACGAGGGTGTCGAGATAGGAGCGGCGTGCTCGGAGCGCTCGTTGCTGGGCACTTACCCAGTCGGTCACGCTCAGTTCGCGCGCTTCAAGAGCTCCCCGGAAGAGCGATTGGCTGCGCTCCAGAAGAGGAAGCAGATGTTGCTGCTGATCGTCGATCTCAGCTCGCAGCGCCCGCACCCGCGAGAGCGCGGCCCTCGCTTCGCTCTGCAGCCGATGCAGGTCGGCGACGTACTCGGCACGAACACGGTCCCGAGCAGCGGCCTTCTCGGCGATCTCGCCCTGGTTGCGGTCAAAGAGGGGAACCTCGATGGACGCGCCAATGCCGAGGTAGTTGTCGCTCACGCCCTCGTGGCTGTACGACGGGCCGATCTTGAGTTTCGGGTACTGCTTTGAGATGGCGAGCCGGAGTTGCTCCTCGGCGATCTGATAGCTGGCGGCCCGGGCCTTGAGGTCGAGCCGCCTGGCAAGGATCAGTTCGTCCACGCCAGCGTCCATCACACTGTCGATCAGGGGAACATCGACGGACTTGCCCGACTGCTCGAGTGGGAGGTTGAATCCGGGCGGTAAACCGACGGCACGGTTGAGCGCCAGGCGTGCTTGGTCGAGCTCGACCTCCGCGAGCCGACGGTCCCTCTGGATTTCCAAAAGTTCCAACTCGGCTGTCGTGACATCCAGCTCGTTGGCCTCGCCAATGTCGCGCCTCTGGCGGACGATCTGGGCGGCGCGGGTTCGCAGCCCGGCCTCCTCATCGAGAACGGCGGCCACCTGCTCCGCGATGAGTACCTCGAACGTCGTCCGGCGGACCCCGGCCGCGACCTCGTATTCGCGGGCCAGGATGTCCGCACGCGAGGCGGCGATCGCGGCGGTCGCCACGCCGACGCGGCCGTCCCGTTCTCCCGGGCGGAGCAGTTCGAAGAGGAGGTCGGTGTCGAGATTGAACCCGGAGTTCCCGAGAATCCCTGCCCCGAATCCAACACCGAACTCAGGATTCGGGAGCGTCTTGGCTCCGATGAGGAGCGCTTCCGTCTCCCCCAGGGCGGCTCTGGCCGCCTGAAGGTCGGGGTTCATCGATACCGCGAGCGCCATCAACTCTTGGTCGCTCAGACCATCGGACGCATCGAAACGTGAATCGCGAGGCGGCGAATCGGTCGCGGTCGCCGCGCGGACGAATCGATCGAGCGGCAGCGTCCGCGCATTGAGTGCAGCCAGCTCGGCGCTCGGATCAAGGGGCCGCGGGGTATAGCTGACGCACCCGGGGAGCAGCGCGCACGCCGACAGGCAAAGGACAATTGGTTTGTGCAAGGGCTATCTCGCTCTAGGTTCATGGCGAACGCGCCCCGCGAAGTCGGGGGCGCACGGCGATCGTGCCGCGAAATGGGGAGACCCATCGCGCGGGGCGCCATGTCTAGATGCGAAGAACGATGGTGGCGAGGTGCAGCCGCGGCGGCGCGTGCCCGTGCGGCAAGAACACTGCCACGGGCGGCCCCAACTCAAGCATCGGGGGCGTCAGAACCAGGGAAAAGACGGCCGGAACCGGCAAAGCATCCGCCAACGATTGGGCGGGGTCCGTGCCTCTTGTGCTCGTGGCCACTTCCGTCCGGTCCAAGACATCCACACAGCTGCACGCCGGGGCGCTGACAACTGGACCACGGTCATCCGACGTGGAGTCCGCGGTGCAATCGTCGCACGCATCGTCGGAGCAGCATGTCTTCCCTTCCGTCTGATCGCAGCAGCGAACGGCCGACAACTCGGTGCTCACACGACCATCGGCGTCTGTGCACCGAAGGCGTGGCCCCAGCACTCCAGACGAAAGGAGTTGAAGGACCACGAGCAGTGGGACCAGGATGGGCAAGTGGCGCCGCACGTTACCACTTAGGGTATCACCGATCCAGCCAGCGTGCCAGAGACACCCGCTGGGCTCCCCTCCGGACCAGAACGATCGACCGGGCAGCCGCGAACAAAACCGCTCGAATCGCGTGTCAAATCGAGAATGTCCCCGTTCCGCCGCCGCTGGAACTCGAGCCGCTCATGCTGCCCGATCCGCTGCCGGACGCGGAGGACGACCCGGACATCGATCCGGAGGTCGAGAACGAGGACGAGCCGCTCGACTTGCTCCCGGAGGACGATCCGCTGCTGGACGAGCCGCTGCTCGGTCCGGACATGGACCCCGATCCCGAGCCGGAGGCCGACCCACTTCCGGAGCCGGAACCTGATCCGGACGATGCGCTGCCTGAGCCGGAACTCTGGGCGGTCGCGGGCATGTCGTTGTGGACCCACACGCCCTCGGCGAGCAGCGTGTTGGTGCCCGGGATGTGGATGGCAACGGTGCGGGTCGGCGCGTCGATGCGGACGACCGACTCGACCTCCTCCTCGTTCATGTGCTCGTCGATTAGGAAGTCGCCGGGCTGGACGAACTCGGCTGACGCGAAGCCCCACTCGTCGCCGCGGCGGATCATGAACGGGTGCTCGGGCGTTGCCTTCAAGCGGCGGTTGATGACCATGAAGCCGTGGTGCTCGCCGAGGCGGATGCTGGCCACGCGCGCAGCGACGGGCGTCGCGCCGTGCAGGCCGTGGTGCGAGAGCCAGTTGTACTGGGCGCGATAGGGAACATCGACCTCGAGGCCGGGCACCTGGATGGATGCCACGCGATCGCCGGGCTTGAGGTTCTCGATGGGCGTGAGGCGGCCGTCCTCGAGGCGCACGAGGGTGCCGAAGAGGAGGCAGTTGCTGCCGGGGCCGGAACCCGGTCCGCTCCCGCCCGGACCCGAGCCGCCGGGACCAGACCCACCGGGGCCGGAGCCACCCCCGCTCGAACCACCGCCGCCGGACGAGCCTCCACCAGACGAGCCGCCGCCGGATGATCCTCCGGAGGATGCGCCGGACGAGGCTCCCGAACTCATGCCGCTGCTTGCCCCCGACGACGCGCCGCTCGACATTCCGCTGCTGCCCGATCCCGATGACCCCGATCCGCTCGACGATCCGGAGCCGCTGCTGGACGACCCGCTCGAAGATGATCCGGACGAGGATGATCCGCTCGATGACATCGACCCTGAGGACGAACTGCCTGCGGACGAGGACGGCGAACCGCTGCTCGAACCCGACGATCCTGAAGGCATGGAATCGCTCGACCCGCTGATCGACGGCGTGTGCGTCGTCCCCGACGTGTTGCTGGTGAAGGCGCCGGTGGTGTAGAACGTCAGCGTGGGCGTTCCGCTCGGACCGGTCGTGTAGATGACATCGCCGGTCGTTGAGTAGCTCGGCGGCATGCTCGGCGTGCTGGTCGGCGTCGAGTAGGTGCTCTCAGGCGTCGAACCCGAGGGCGTGGAATAGTTGCTCGACCCGCCACCCGTGGGCGGACGGCCCGTCGCCCACACGGGGATG
>CAZYEA010000264.1:0-6331 GCA_964646485.1 uncultured Acidobacteriota bacterium | reverse complement strand
CTTCGGGTTCACCGAGATTCTGTTCGGCGATGAACAAAATCTCATACTGTCTTTGACTCACGTGTTTCTGATCTCCTTATGGATCAAGTGAAGAGAGCTGCGTTGGCCCAAGGGCTACTTGCAGCAAGGAGTTGTTGGTTTGGAAGAACGGCCGGCGATTCTACCCGAGATTGGGGCTATTCCGGCTGCCCTTTGACCCCGTTGAAGGTGTTCATGGCCGCCTCCACCCCGATTTCGACGATCGCGCAGACCGCGTCGGCCGCCCGGGAGACCATGTCCTGGACTCTCAGCACGTCGGAATCGGCGAAGTCCGAGAGCACGAACCCCGCGAGGTCGAGAACCGGCTCCGTAGAGCCGATGCCGAAGCGCAGCCTCGCAAACTCCTCGGAACCGATGGACTCGATGATGGAGCGAAGGCCGTTCTGTCCGCCATGGGAGCCGCGCGGGCGGATCCTCAGGGTCCCCAGCGGCAAAGCCACGTCGTCGGAGATGACGAGAAGGCGGTCGGGCTCGACGTTGAACCAGCGAAGCGCCGCCTCGACCACCGGGCCCGAGCGATTCATGAAGCCCTGCGGCTTCACGAGCACCACGCGCTCGCCCGCGATCTCGGTCTTCACCGCCCAGGCGTCGTCGATACGCTCGACCGCGCCTTGGGGCAGCCGCTGCGCCAGTTCGTCGACCACCATGAACCCGGCGTTGTGCCGGGTTCGCCGGTACTTCTCGCCGGGGTTTCCGAGGCCAACGATCAAGCGCATGGGGCGCTACTTCTTGTCTTTCTTGACGTCCTTTCCTGCGGGGGCGGCGGGAGCCGCCTTGCCGGGAGCCGCCTTGGCCGCCGCGGCGGCCTCGGCCTCGGTCGGAGCCTTGCCCTTCTTCGCGACCTCGGGCTCCGCGGCCACCACCGCGCCCTCGGCGGGAGCGGCCGCCGCTTCTTCCTCGTGCTTCGTGACGACGTGGGCCACGAGGAGGTCGCCATCGGTCAGGGCCTTGACCTTGGGAGGCATGGGAATGGCCGAAACGCGCACCTCCCCGTTGATCTCCAGGGCCGAGATGTCGACCGCGAACTTCTTCGGAATGTCGAGGGGCAGGCAGGCCACCAGGATTTCGCGGGTGACGAACTCGAGCATGCCGCCGTGGGTCTTGACCCCCACCGGGACGCCCTGGAGTTCGATATGAACCTTGACCTGGACCGGCTTGTCGAGGGCCACTTCGTAGAAGTCCGCGTGCAGGAACTCAGGCTTCACCGGATGCACCTGGTATTCCTTGAGGATCACCTTGCGCTTCTTGCCGTCGAGCTCGAGGTCGACGAGGGTGTTCTCGGCGGCGCCGGTCTTGAAGACGGCCGCGAGTTCGCGCGGGGAGACGCTCACCGCCACGTTTTCCTTCCCGGGGGTGTACACGATCGCGGGGATGCGGCCGCGGGCGCGGAGGCGCTTCGCTTCATTCTTGCCGCGCTGCTGGCGGGCTTCGGCGGAAACAACGATGTCTGACATGGGCTTGCTCGTCTTCAAATCTTAAGGACGCCTGCCTCCGGCGCTCCCGCCATCCTTTTGAGGAGGGGGGACTTAGGAGGCGGACGTCAAATGAAGAGGCTCGTGACGGACGCTTCTTCGTGGATATTCTGGATGGCCTTGCCCATCAGCTCTCCGATGGGCAGAACGACAATCTTATCTGATTTTCGCTCCGGCCTCTCTTCGATGGAGTCCGTGACGATCAGCTGGGAGATCCGGCTGGCGTTGATGTTCTTGACCGCGTTGCCCGAGAGCACGGCGTGGGAGGCGGAGGCGAGGATCTTTCCGGCCCCTGCTTCGGTCAGGGCTTCCGCGACCTTGCACAGGGTTCCCGCGGTGTCGACGAGGTCGTCCACGATGAGGACGGTCTTTCCCGAGACGTCGCCGATGACGTTGTGGACTTCGGCCACGTTCGCGGTTTCGCGGCGCTTGTCCACGATGGCAAGGCTTGCGTTGAGGCGCTTGGCGTAGGCGCGGGCCCGCTCGACGCCCCCCGCGTCGGGCGACACCACGCAGAGGTCCTCAAGACCCATCTGGGACACGTGGTCGATGATCACGGGGGCGGCGAAAAGATGATCGACGGGCACGTCGAAGAAACCCTGGATCTGGGAGGCGTGCAGGTCCATGGTGAGGACGCGATGGCAGCCGGCGGTGGTGATCAGGTTCGCCACGAGCTTCGCGGAGATGGGGACGCGGGGCCGGTCCTTGCGGTCCTGGCGCGCGTACCCGTAATAGGGCATGACCGCGGTGATGCGCGCGGCACTCGCCCGGCGGAAGGCGTCGATCATGATGAGCAGTTCCATCAGGTGCTCATTGACCGGGGTGGAGGTCGACTGCACGACGAAGACATCCTTGCCGCGGACGTTCTCCTCGATCTGAAACCACACCTCCCCGTCGAGGAACCTCGACAGGTGGGTCTTGCCGAGGGGCACCTTCAGATAGCGGGAGATGGATTCGCCCAGCGACCGATTGGCGCTTCCGGTGAAGATCTTCATGTCGTGAGGGGGTCGAACCATGGCGACTTGCCTGCTTTCAGGAAACCTTCAGGGAAAGGATGCGGCCGGACTCTCTTGGCTGGGGCGGAAGGATTCGAACCTTCGTATGCGGGATTCAAAGTCCCGAGCCTTACCGCTTGGCGACGCCCCAGTGGGGAGAGGAGAGGGCGAAGCTTAGCGAAGATGCCCCCGGATCGTCTGTGCTAGCGTCCCTTTGCCCGCATGAGTCTGAGACGTCCCCGCGTCCCCGAGCTGATTCTGCTCCTAGGCGGCCTGGCCGTCGGTTTCACGGGCCTCGAGATGGCGGTTCGCCTCGCCACCCCGAAGCCGCTCCGCCGGCAGGGGTATCCGGTGGTTCGCGGGGGGGCGTCCTTCCGCCCGGAGAATGCCGCGGGCTACCGCGATGTCGAGCATGTCCGTCCCAAACCGAAGGGAGTCCATCGCGCGGTCTTCGTCGGCGACTCGTTCACCTACGGCGCGGGCGTCCTTTTCGACGACACCTACGCGCAGCGGGTGGCACGCGGCCTCAGCGCCGACCGGGGTGAGCCGTGGGAGGCGGTGGTGCTTGCGATTCCCGGGATCTCCACCGATCGGGAAGCGAAGATCGTCCGTGAGGAGGCCTTCTCCTATGAGCCGGACCTGTTGTTCCTCGGATATGTCCTGAACGACGCCGAGGTCTTTGACGCGGGCGAACGCAAACGCGCCGAGGACTGGATCGAAGCGGACCGCGTCCTCGCCGCCTCCCCTCCCTGGTGGAAGCGCTCCGCGCTCGTGAGTCTGATCGCGGATCGCCTGCATGCGACCGGTCAGAACCGGGCCCGGATCAGGAACTATCTCTCGATCTACGAGGACGATCAGCCGGGCTACCAGGCGGTGGTGAAGGGCCTCACCGAAATCGCGACTCTGGCTCATGAACACAAGGTCCCGTTGATCGTCGCGGTTTTTCCCCTGTTCGGGAATCCGCTCGATGAGCACTATCCCTTCGAGTCCGTCCACAAAAAGCTCGAGGTCCTGTGCCGGCCCCTCGGCGTGGTCTACGTCGACCTCCTTCCGTACTACCGGGGGCTCGACTGGAAGCTCCTGGTCGTGGAGGGAAGCGCCGACGAGCACCCGAACGAGGTCGCGCACCGTATCGCCGCCCAGGCGCTGTTGCGCGCGGTGGACGGGCCGCAAAACCATCCGGGCCCGGAGATTCCCTAAGCGCCCGCTCTCGGGCTGGATCCGAGCCCGCCCGGCCGACAAGTTCCGGACGCGGTCTAAGGTGATTTCACCTCGAACCGGCTCGCGTAGCTCCGACGGGACACGAAATCGCAGCTCACCGTGGCGATACCGGCCTTCTGGAGAGCGACTTTCGCCGCGGCTCTCGCCGACGTGTCGTCAAAGATGAGGAAGAACGATGAGCCGCTTCCAGACATCGCGGCCTGCAGAGCCCCCGCGGAGCGTCCGACCCTGCGGATCTGATAGGCGGTGGCGGCGAGTGACGAACTCTCCTCGATCGCCGCGCTCTCGAGGTCGTTCCGCAGTCGGCCCAGGCGGGCGGGTTGAGGGCTGGAGAGGAAGGCGTCGACCCGCGACGGCGAGGGCTTCGGTCCGCCAAGGGCTGCGAATCGCCGAAACACCGCCGCGGTGGACACCCCGTGCGACCCTGGGACGAGCAGCACCTTGGAAGTGAGTGCGAAGGTCAGGGGTTGGATGAGGTCGCCTCGTCCCAGACCCAGGGCGGGACCCCCGAAGAGGAAGTAGGGCACGTCGGCTCCGAGAGACTTCGCGGTTTCGAGAAGACCCGCGGCGCCGAGGTTCAGGCCCCAGATCAGGTCGAGGGACCGCAAGACCGTGGCCGCATTGCTGCTGCCGCCCCCGAGTCCTCCGCCCACCGCGATCCGTTTGTGTATGCGGATTTCGACCCCGCCCTTTCGCCCGGCGACACGCTGCATGGCCACGGCTGCGCGATAAGCGAGGTTCGTTTCGTCCTCAGGCACGCGCTCATCATCCGATCGGACGGAAACGCCGCGCCGCGTCTCCTTGATATCGATGGTGTCGTGCAGGCTCAAGGTCGCGAACAGGGTCTTGAGCTCGTGATACCCGTTTGGAAGCCGTCCGGTCACCTCCAGACCGAGGTTGATCTTCGCGAACGAACGGAAGCTCCGGGTCTTCATCGCGTGAGTCCCAGCCGTTCGGACATGGCCACAAGGGACAGGACGTGGTCGCGGGGCGCGCCGAAGGCGAAGGCCTGGGGCCTCGGCGCCGCAACCTCCGGATCGCTGAGGTTCAGAACGAGGAGGGTGCCGCCCTCCCCGCGGATCCTCACTTCCGCGGGCAGGGCCTTTTCGAAGCGAAAGGCCACATCCATCGCGGAAGGCGGCGAGCCGAGGATCGCGTTCACGAGTTCCTTCGGCGAGATCTCGATCCCGAACAGGCCCGCCATGACTTCCTTCGTGCCCGGCCCTTCGAACATCGCGTCGTCTCCGGGAAGGTCCGCGCGCAGGGCGCCATCCCGGGCGATGAGGAGAAACCTGAGGCCAGTCCCGGAGGGGACCTCGAGGCGCAGTGAATCCGGCCGGGCCACCCCGAACACCACGCGGGTGGAAAAGCGCCCCCGTGGTCCCGACAGAGTGAGGCGCCCGGAAGCGGAAAGGCCTTGAGCCTCCCCCAGGCGGGCCAGCTCGTCGGGCGTCGCGACGTGCCCTCGGGCGGCGCAGCCTGCGAAGGAGGCCGCGAGCAGGAAGGCCGCGCACTTCCTCGTCCGGCTCAAGGCTTCTTCTGTGCCGCCTTCGAAAGGGCCCGGATCCTCTCCTCCACCAGAGCGCGATCGAGCTCGCCGTCCTGGTCCTCGCCTTCGAGCGACTGGCGCAGATACTTGAGAGCTTCGGCGTTGTCTCCCTTCGCGGCGAGGATGAGGCCGAGGTGCGCGATCACCACCGCGTTCTTGTCCTGGGTGAGCGCCGCTTTTCGGATCGCGGTCTCCGCCTCGTCGTTTCGTCCCAGCCGATGGAGAGCCCAGGCGAGGCTGTCGAGGTAGGAGCCGTTTTCCGGATCCGAAGCGAGAGCCTTCTGGACCAGCACCAGGGCTTCCTCCACGCGCACGTTGCGGTCCGCGTTCATGTATCCGAGGTAGTTGAGCGTGATGGCCGAGTCGGGGGCGAGAGCGAGGGCGGCTCGAAAGGCCTTCTCGGCCTCGTCGAACTTCTTCTGCCGTTCGAGGACCGCGCCCAGGCTGAAGTGGGCCCGCACGCTCTTTGGGTCTTTCTCGGCTGCGCGGGCGAAGAGCTCGCGAGCGCGTTCGAGGCTTTTCGCCCGCTGGTGGAACTCGGCGGCCGACAGGGTGTCGTTCACTTCGTCCTTGGAGGACGCAAGGATGGCGTCCACCAAGGCGTTGGCGCCCTTCTCGTCTCCGGCGCCGCGCAGGGCGTAGGCCTCGAGGAACTTGAGGTCGGCCTCGTCCTTGAAGGCGGGATCGAGCCGGGCCGCGCGCGCTTCCTTGAGGGCCTGGTTGAACGCCTTCGCCGAGATCAGGGCGTCGATGCGGTAGGTGACGAGCGAAGCTTCCTTTTCCTTGCCTGAGTTCGCGGCCTCCCCGAAGGCGTCGGCCGCCTCCTGGTACCGTTCGAGCCTCTGGCGCACCATCCCCAGATGCGCCCAGAACACGCGGTTGTTCCGGGCGATGGTCTCGGCGTCCTCGCCTGACGTGTTGCGGCGGAGCAGGGTGTTGAGCCTTGTGTCCGACTGGTCGAGCGCTCCCTTGTGCTCGAGCAGGGTGACCACCAGGAACGACGCCTTGAGGTCCTTCGGATCTCCCGCGGCGAGGCTCAAGGCGACGTCGAGCGC
>CAZYEA010000263.1:2997-6350 GCA_964646485.1 uncultured Acidobacteriota bacterium | reverse complement strand
CGGGTCTCCTCGCGGGTGTTGCAGAAGACCATGGCCGACGTCGGCTCCTCCCATAGGAGCAGGTCGTACAGGGTCTGCTCCTTTCGCATGCGGGGCACGATGCAATACACATGCTCGACGTCGGTGACGTAGACCTTGTCTTCGGAGAGCAGGAGCCACTGGGGCTCCTTGAGGAAGTTGTAGATGAGGTGCTTGATCGAGGCGGGAATGGTGGCGGAGAACAGCATGGTCTGCCGCTCCTCGGGGACGAAGGCCACGATCTTCTGCATCTCTTCGGCAAAGCCCATGTCGAGCATGCGGTCGGCTTCGTCGAGGATGAACATCTTGAGGTTCCTGAGGTCCAGAGTGCCGCGCCGCAGGTGGTCCAGGACGCGGCCGGGCGTCCCCGCGATGAGCTGCACTCCGGACTCGAGGAGGTCGTTCTGCCGCTCCATCGAATCGCCGCCGTAGATCGCGGCCACGCGCACCCCGCGCCCCCGGCCGATATCCCCGAGTTCCTCGGCCACCTGCACCGCCAGTTCCCGGGTTGGCGCCAGAACCACACCCTGGACGCCCTTGACATCCATGTCGATTCGCTCGACAAGGGGGATGCCGAAGGCCGCCGTCTTCCCAGTTCCGGTGCGGGACTGAACCACCAGGTCCTGCCCTTTGAGGGCGGGCGGGATGGTGTCCGCCTGACAGGGTGTCGGGTGATCGTAGCCCTTCTGGATGAGGGCATCGAGGGTGGGCTGGGACAGCCCGAGGCTGCGGAAAGTGGCGGGGGCAAGCGTCATGTGGCGGCAATTATCGCCCGCTTCGCCCGTTCCTGCGCCGACGCCGCGTCAAGGCCTATCGGAACGAGGAACAAAGGCGTCGCAGGAGCGGACGGGCTGAGGCGGATAGCGCTGCAGGATCGGGCAGTGGATGAAGACCGAGCCCTTGTCGGTTCGAACGTATCTGGGGGGCGCGGCACAAAGATGGCAGAGGCTCGAAGGAAAGGGCGCGACGGTGTCGCCCGCCTCGCGCTCCAAGTCATTGTTCCCTGACACCTTGGAGAGCCTAAGCCACGGCGGCCCTGAAGCGAGAAAGCGCACAGCTTCAGGGCGACGCGCGGGGGTACCATGGCGGCGTGAAAACGCTCTCCGAGCGCAGCCGGACGGTCCAGGATGAGATCGCGGATGTTCACGCGGTTCTGAGGCGCCGTTTTCCGCCCATCGAGCGGGTGGCCGCGGCCGTCTATGACCCGGAGAGCGATCTCCTCAAGACCTTCGCCCACAGCACGGAGGGCCGGAGCCCTCTCGCGCTTTACGAGGCCCCGCTCTCGCAGACCCCCTCCCTCGAGAACCTGGCCCGCTCCGGCCGCGACCGGGTGATCGACGATCTGCATTCGCTTTCGGATTCACCCCACGAACACACCCATCGTCTGATCGAGAAGGGCTATCGCTCGAGCTACACCATGCCCCTGTTCGAGGGGGGGCGGCTCATCGGCTTCCTCTTCTTCGACTCGCGCGAGCCCGGCTACTTCAAGCCCCTGATCCTCGAGCAACTCACCATCTTCGCGCGTCTCCTGACCTTGAAGCTCGTTCAAAGCTTCGCCGAGAGCCGGCTGCTCGGCTCCGCCCTAAGGATCGCCACAAGGCTCACCCACTACCGCGATCCCGAGACCCACGGCCACCTGAGTCGCATGGCGCACTGCGCCCGCCTGATCGCCCGTGACCTCGCCTCGGCCCGGGGCCTTCCCGACGAATGGGTCGAGTCCGTGTTTCGCTACGCGCCTATGCACGACATCGGGAAGATCGCGGTGCCCGACCGCATCCTGCTCAAGCAGGGCCCGCTGGACGAGGCGGAGCTCGAAGTGATGCGGTCACACGTGCTCAAGGGCGTCGAGATCATCGACGGAATCCTCTCGGAACTGAACATGACCGCGATCGGCCAGCTCGACGTCCTCCGCAACGTGGTTCTCGGCCACCACGAGGCCTTCGACGGAACCGGTTACCCGCATGGGCGCTCCGGTCCGGAGATCCCGATCGAGGCGCGCATCGTTATGGTGGCGGACGTGTTCGACGCCCTGACCAGCAAGCGGCCCTACAAGGCGGCCTGGACGGTGGACGACGCCCTCCACTACCTCAGTGAGCGGGCGGGCGCGCAGTTCGACCCCGACTGCGTGGCCTCGCTGCACGCGCGGCGGAGCGAAGCCTCGCTCCTGGTCGCACGGTTCAAGGATGGGATCGGTGAAGTGCAGTCCCGCGAGGGCTACTCGGCAGAGCTGTGAGCGGTTGAACAATCGGCCGCGGTTATCGTTTCTTCCCAAAGAGGCGCAACCGCCTTCCAAAATTCCGATCACTCACATCCATGCCCCAGGAGGAATGCCCCAAATGACCGCGATGCACGTCATCGACTACAAGATCTACGGTGGAGACATGCAGTTCGTCGAGGTCGAGCTCGATCCCGGCGAGGCGACCGTCGCGGAAGCGGGCGGCATGATGTACATGGAGGACGGCATCGAGATGGAGACCATCTTCGGTGACGGCTCGAACCAGGGCGGAGGGTTCCTCGGGGCCCTCATGGGCGCGGGCAAGCGCCTGCTCACCGGCGAGTCCCTCTTCATGACCGTGTTCGTGAACAAGGGTGCGGGCAAGAAGAAGGTCGCTTTCGGCGCCCCCTACCCCGGCACCATCGTCCCCGTGAACCTGTCTCAAGTGGGAGGCGAACTGATCGCCCAGAAGGATTCGTTCCTGTGCGCGGCCAAAGGCGTGTCGGTCGGCATCGCCTTCCAGAAGCGTCTCGGCGCCGGTTTCTTCGGAGGCGAGGGGTTCATCATGGAGCGCCTGCAGGGGGACGGACTCGCTTTCGTCCACGCGGGAGGCACCCTGCACGAGCGCACGCTCGCCCCCGGCGAAGGCCTGCGCGTCGACACCGGCTGCATCGTCGCGTTCCAGTCGAGTGTCGATTACGACATCCAGTTCGTGGGCAAGATCAAGTCCGCGCTCTTCGGCGGCGAGGGCCTCTTCTTCGCCACCCTCAAGGGCCCGGGCAAGGTGTGGCTGCAGTCCCTGCCCCTCTCCCGCATGGCCAACCGGATCGTCGGCGCCTCGAAGATCGCCGGCCGCGGCGGCCGCGAGGAGGGTTCAATCCTCGGCGCGGTCGGCGGCCGGCTCGACGGCGACAACTCGAAGCCGCCGGAGCGGCTACGCGCCGTTGAGCGTGATCTTGATCAGGTGGATCGGGGTCGACGGACGGTCGCCGGCATCCGTACGGGTGGAACCGATCTTGTTGACCACGTCCATGCCCTGGGTGACTTTCCCGAACACCGGATGCTTCGAGGGGCCGGGGGTGAAGTAGTCGAGATAGGCGTTGTGCACGGTGTTGATGAA
>CAZYEA010000263.1:0-2987 GCA_964646485.1 uncultured Acidobacteriota bacterium | reverse complement strand
GTGTTCGCCATCGACAGGGTGCCGGGCTCGTTCGAGATCCTGGCGCTCGCCGGATGCTCGTCCTGGATGCGCCCGTGGGGCGAGTCACCGGTGCCGGCGCGGCGGCTTTGCGGATCCTTGCTGTGCGGGCAGCCGAACTGGATCATGAAATTCGGGATCACGCGGTGGAAGTGGAGGCCGTTGTAGAAGCCCTCCTTCGCGAGGGTGATGAAGTTGCCCGCGGTGATGGGCATGACGTCGGCAAACAGTTCGGCGGTGAAGGTGCCGAGGGAGGTTTCGAAGGTTGCGGTGGGATTCGCCATGAGTTGAAGTCCTTTCAGGCGGCCCGTCCGGCGAAAGCCGGCGCCGGGCCCGTGGGTTTTTCCGGTTGAGTGAGGCTCAAGGAGACGAGCCACATGAGAAAGAGCACGCCCATCGAGACCTTAGGCGGCCAGGCGGGGTTGAGGTCGTAGACGAAGCCGCCGACCAGGGGCCCGATGATGTTGCCGAGCGACATGGCGCTCTGGTTGATCCCGATGATGCGGCCGCGGGCGACGTTGGGGGCGTGGAAGGTGAGCAGGGCGGAAGCGCAGGGCTGGGCGATGCCGCCGCCCACCCCCGCCAGAGCCGAGCCCGCCGCGGCCGGATAAATGCGGGGGAAGTAGGCCATCATGGCGTTGCCGAGGACACGGAGGAAACCGCCCACGATCACGCCCTTCGCCTCACCGATCGCCCGCACCACCGGCCCGATCACCCCGCCCTGGGTGATCACGGTGACGATGCCCACGAAGATGAAGACGAGACCAGTGGCCCGCTGCACGCGGTCGATCGGCCATCCGGGCAGGACCACCTTGTCGACCCAGAGGATGAAGACGGAGTTGAAGGCGAAGACTGCGATCTGGCCGAGGAGGCCGATGACCAGAATGCGTGCGATCTGCGGATGGTTGATGATCTCGAGGGTCGACTTCTCGGGGGCCTTGATCGCTCCCGTCCGCTTGTCTTCGGGGAGGGATTCCTCGAGGAGGAACACCGAGAGCAGGATGGTGCACATGGAGGCGAGGGCGGCGCACCCGAAGGTGATGCGCGGCCCGAAGGAGGCGGACATGAACGCGCCGAAGGCGGGGCCGATGATGAAGCCGAGGCCGAAGGCCGCGATGACGAGGCCCACGCTCTTGGCCCGGTCGGCGGGGGGCGTGATGTCGGTGAGATAGGCCTGAGCCACCGAGATGTTGCCGCCGGTCAGTCCGTCGATGAGCCGCGCCGCCACCAGGTAGATGGGCGAGAGCGCCACCGCGGTGAGGATGGCGCCCGTCAAGGTGCCGAGCTGGGACGCAATCAGCACGGGGCGCCTTCCGATCCGGTCCGAGAGCCGGCCGAGAATGGGAGCGCCCACGAACTGGGCGGCGAAGAACATGCTCGTGAGGCCGGCGATCTGGAGCCCGGAGAGCTTGAAGAACCCCTCCGCATACACGGGCAGCACGGGAATGGTGATGCCGAGGCCGATCACGTCGACGAAGACGATCAGGAAGATCGGGAATTTCGCGGAACGAAAGAAGCTGGTCATGCGACGGGAGGCGGAGGTTACTGCGTCTCCCTCGGTTTCTGGAGGTTGAGCGACCAGTCGAAGTCGGTGAACTCGATGGTGAGGCGATGGGCGGCGAAGGCGGACTTCTCGCCGGTGCCTTCGAAATAGGCGGAGACGAACTTGAGAATGGAGGCGTCGGTCTTTCCGAAATCCGCGCGATTCCAGTCGAAGATGGGCGAGAGATGGATGACAGAGTTGCCGAGATCGAGGCGGTTTTCGGTCTGCCGCTCACGAAGGAAGGTGCGGGTCTGGTCGTGGAGCTGGGCCTCGAGCACCGAGCCCTCGTACGCCTCGCTCCGGAGCGGGGGCGAGGACATCGCGGCGCCCACCAGGGCCATGTGGATGCGGGGCTCCTTGAACTCCGCGCGAATCACCTTGTTCAGGACGTCGTCCAGGCACAGGAACCGCCCCCCCGCGAACACGATCTCTTCCTTCCAGGGGCGCTTGCCGCGGAGCACGCCCAGGAACATGTTGATGTTCCTTATGGACTCGCGTTCGTTGTGCTTGTTGATGAGCTGGATGGTGTAGGCGTTGTAGGCGTTGATCCAGAAAGCCAGCCGATCGGCCTTGGACATCGAAGCGGGGCGCGCGCGGTCGAGGTCCTTCAGGTACTGGGCGAAGGCCTGGGACTTGGCGAAGGCGTCGTAGTCGACGAGGTCGTTGCGCACATGGGCCTTGAGCAGCGCGGTGAAGGGCGCGTGAATCGAGGCGGGCGCGCTCTCCGCCCCGGCCTGGGCCCCGGGGGAGGCCACCGAGGCGGCCAGCAGCAGGGGTAGGAGCAGCATCGCGGTATCCTACGTTTTTCACCCCCCTAACCGCTTATCGATGAGCACGCAACCCCCTTCCCAGATCGGTCGATACCGAATCGAACGCGAACTCGGGCGGGGCACCATGGGTGTGGTCTATCAGGCCCGGGACACGACCCTCGGCCGCACCGTCGCCCTCAAGACCTTCAGCACCATGGCCGCGGTCGCTCCCCACGAGCGCGAGGCCTTCGAGCAGCGCTTCCTCTCCGAGGCCCGGATCTCCGCCACCCTCGACGACCAGCACGTGGTCGCGGTCTACGACGTGGGCCGGGATTTCGAGACCGGCCTCCTCTTCATGGCCCTCGAGTACGTTCGCGGGGAGACCCTCGCCGCCGCCCTGGCGCGGGGCCCCATGCCCTGGCAGGAAGCCGCGGTGATCGTGGTCAAGATCGCGCGGGCTCTGCAGGCGGCCCATTCGCACCACATCGTCCACCGCGACATCAAGCCCGCCAACATCATGATCAGCGCTTCCGGCGAGCCCAAGATCATGGACTTCGGCATCGCCAAGGCAAGTGCCGCCCAGCTCACCGTCGCGGGCCAGGTCTTCGGCACCCCCGCCTACATGTCTCCCGAGCAGGCTTCGGGCGAGGACGTGGACGGACGTTCCGACATCTTCT
>CAZYEA010000262.1:0-6355 GCA_964646485.1 uncultured Acidobacteriota bacterium | reverse complement strand
TTGACCTTGTGGCCGCACCGGTAGCGGCCAGATGAACACCGCCCCATTTTGAAAGGAGACTCCATGAAGCTCGCCCTCACCCGCACCACGGCCCTCGCCGCCCTCACCCTTGCCGCCGTCTCCACCCAGGCGGACGCCGTGATCGGAAGCCCCGCTCCGGCCTTCAGCCTTCCCGACACCGGGGGACGCACGCACTCACTCTCGCAGTACGCGGGCAAGTGGGTGGTCCTCGAATGGGTCAACTACGACTGCCCGTTCGTGGGCAAGCACTACAACAGCGGCAACATGCCCTCGCTGCAGAAGGAGTACACGGGCAAGGGAGTGGTCTGGCTCTCGATCAACTCCTCGGCCGCGGGCAAGCAGGGACACTTCACCCCCGAGGTCATTCAGCAGCGCTCGAGCAAGTACGGCGCCGCTTTCTCGGCCTACCTTCTCGACCCCGCAGGTACGGTGGGCCGCGCCTACGGGGCCAAGACCACTCCTCACATGTACGTGATCTCGCCCGAAGGCAAGCTCGTCTACGCGGGCGGAATCGACGATCGGGCCACCACGGAACTCGCCGACATCCAGGGCGCGCGGAACTACGTCCGCGAGGCGCTCGACGCCGCCATGGCGGGAAGGCCGGTCACGACCGCCACGGCCACGCCTTACGGCTGCAGCGTCAAGTACTGAGTCACGCGGACGCGGACGGCTCGGACTTTTCTTCCGAGCCGCCGGCCGAGATCCGGCGCATGCTTCCAAGCGACAGGCCTTCGCGGCCGAGGAAGGCGAGGCCGAGAATCAGCACGGGCAGGTTCTGCAGGGCATGCAGCACCAGTCCCGCCGCCGCGGCCCGGCCCTGGTCGATCCCGTAGATCGCGGTCAGGGCGAGGGTGTAGGAGGCATGGAACCCACCCACCATTCCCGGGGTCGGAATCGCGACCCCCACGGTCAGGAACGCGATGATCAGGAAGGCGGAGTGGAAGGGGAGATCGAAGCCGAAGCCGACGCTGTTCATGTGAATGATCAGGCCGATCGAGACCCAGAGCAGAAGGGATTCTCCGATGAGTCTCGCCCACTGCGCGGGTGAGGAGCCGAACACGTCGAGGCCGGAGATGAACGAGTCGACGAGCCCGCGGACCTTGCCTCCGATCCCGCTCGGCAGGATGCCGAGAACGAAGTGAAGCAGCCTCCGGGCCGGGCCTCCTTCGACCCTCAAGGCGGCCAGGAAGCCCATGCCGGCAAGGGCGGTGAGAAAGACGAGCCCGGCGCCCGCGCGCAGAGTGGTCATGATCGCGTCCGACCGCTCCGCCGCCGGGCGCGGCAGGACGAACATGTACAAGGCGAGCAGGAAGAGGACCGTGATGAGATCGATGAGCCGCTCCAGCACGATCGAGGCGAACCCGGCACTCACCCCCACCCCGTAACGGCGGGAGGCGAGGTAAGGCCGCAGCACTTCACCCGCGCGCGGAATCACGAGACCCGCCATGAAGCCGATGTTGGTGATCCCGAACAGGTCGAAGATCGGCGCCTTGCGCAGGGCGGGCAGGAGGAGCCGCCAGCGCATGGCCCGGATCAGGTACATCAGCACGGTAAGAGCCACCACCGATGCGAGCGGAACCGCCTTGGCATGGGTCATCGCGGAGAAGAGTGCCTTGGCGTCGACTCCTCGCAGGGCCAGCCAGAGGAGGAAGAGCGCCAGGAACGCGCCGAGGAAGAGCCGGAATGCGCTTTTCATCGGGAGGCCTGGAGCTCGAGGAGGATTCGGATACGCGGGGGCAATGGAGTAATTTCTGACTCTCACGAGGCGGAACAATCCCGGCCCGCAAACGCGTATTCTCGCTTGAGACACGCGTCGTTGACCAATCTCACCTTTGAGTCCTCCTCCGAGGACCCGGCAAGCTCGGCGCCTTCCGCGCGGAGCCTGCCCCGGGCCTCGCTCACCGAGGCTCTCGCCTACACCTGCGCGGTGGACCTGTGCGGGGAAACGCCGAAGGCCCTGGCCCTCGCCCGCGACCTCTTGAAGGACGTCCGCAAGAGCGGCCTCAAGCCGCCCTTCTCGGACGCCCTCCTGAGGCGCCTCGCCCTCGCCGAGTGGACGAAGATGGACCGGCCGCGCCCTACGAGGCTGGAGTCGAAAGACCCCAAAGAGTCGGCGATCCTGGTCTTCTTCCTGAACGCCTGGAGCGCTTCTTACGAAGACCTCGCCGTGGCCCTCACCGTCTCCCAGGACCGGGCGCGACATCTGATTCACAAGGCGAGAATGGAGCAGGTCGGGACCATGATGAGGATCCCGATCCCCAAAGCCGAGTGCCGAAGGCCGCGCGAGCTGCTCTCGGACTTCCGGGAGGGACTGCTGTCGGAGCCGCTCGCTGAGGACGTCGCGCAACATCTGCGCGAGTGTCGTGAGTGCTCCTCGCTCGATTCCCTTCTCCAGACGATCCTGACCGCGCCACCAAGGCCCCCCCTGGACCCGCCTCCAGACCTCGTTCCCCCGCGCCCGTCCCGACCAACCCTGTCCCTTTCTCTCGACGGCGTTTCGAGGGCCAAGAGGAGGGCCGGCGTGGTCCTGATGGGCCTCGGGGTGTTGATGGGCGCGGTCCAGCTGCATCCCGGCCTGAATGCCTCGGCCTCCGCCCAGATGGACCGGATGGGGGCCACCTTCTCGCGCTGGAGGGGTCGGGGCGAACGGCTCATGGAAGACCTCAAGGTCCTGAAGGCCCTGGCCATCGGAACGGTCGAAGGCCGGACCGAGGAATTGAGCCAAACCCTCGATGAATACGTGAATTCGGGCAACGAGGCCGAAACGTCCAACCCAAAGAACAATCCCGCCACCGATGCCGTATTGGATTCCAGAGATCCCAAAGCCACACCAAGGAGTCAGGCGTCTCCGAGGCCGGCCGAGGGGGCTCTAACCCCCAGAAACCCTTAAACAAGGTCCCCCCACTGGAAAGGTCGCACCCCATGGAAGAGAACGTGATCAGCACCGAGCCCGCAGTGGACGCCCCACCTCCGCCGAAGGCCCCGAACCCGGCCTACCAGGTCTCGTCCCACAGGCGCAGCCCCGCCCTCGCCGCTTTCCTCTCCCTCTTCCCCGGTTTCGGCCACCTCTACAACGGCGAGATCGGCAAGGCGCTCGCGTTCTTCTGCGCTTTCGCGACGTGCGTCTTCGTGATGGCCGAGACCGACGGCGGCAGCATCTTCTTCGGCCTGCTGATCCCGTTCATCATCTTCTACAACATGATCGAGGCCTACCGTTCGGCCGAGCGGATCAACCTGCAGTCCTTTTCCGGACTCAGCCGGGCCGACGAGCCCGCCTCGAACCAGCTGTGGGGCTGGTCGCTCGTGGTCATGGGCGGCCTGCTCTTCGCCCACAATATCGGCCTCTTCCGCTTCCAGTGGATCGCCAAGATGTGGCCGCTCGTCATGATCGCCGCCGGGGTGGCCCTGCTTCGCGGGTCGCTGTTCGGGAGCCGTCAATGAACCGCGGTTTCTCGCCGGAAGCGTTCGGCTTCGGCGTCTTTCTGGCCACGGTGGGAGGGATCTTCCTGCTCTCCAACCTGGGAATGGTCGAGGCCATACCGCTTCTCAAGAAGATCTGGCCGGGCTTCCTCGTGGTCTGGGGCATAGCGGAGATCGCGGCCTCGCGGGCCTCGCAGGGTGGAGGTGAGAGGTGAAATTCCGCAAGGTCCTCCTCCTCTTCATGATCGTGACCTTTGGACTCATCATTGAGGGCATCAACGTCACCCGCAATGTCATCAACGATGAGTCTTTCGAAGGTTTCCGCGGCTTCCAGATCGACGGCTTCCCCTTCGGGCGGGTCGCGCGCTTCCGGGGTCCCTCGTACGACTTCACCGACCGCAAGACCACCGAGGCGGCGAGTGTGACCGCGATCGAGATCTCGAACGAATTCGGCGACGTCACGGTGCGCCGCACCTCCGACCCGAAAGCCGAGATCGGCATCAGTCTTCGGAAGGAAGTCTTCACCCGAAGGTCCGATGGGGCCGAGAAGATCGCCGACAACGTGAAGCTGCAGGTGAGCCAGGAGGGCGGCCTGCTCAAGATCTCGGCCACGCGGGAACAGACGCCTGAGTTCCGGGTGAAGACCCACATCGAGGTCGAAACCCCCGCCCCGCTCGACACCCGCATCACCAATCGCCACGGCAAGATCGTGGTGGAGGGAGCAAAGGCGGTGAACGTGTCGGGCGAGTTCGACGACATGCGGGTGGCCGACGTCAGCGGCGAGTGCACGGCGAAGAACCGGCACGGCAACCTCGAAGTCATCACCGCCACCTCGGGTTGCCGGGTGGAGGTGGAGTACGGCGACGCCCACGTGGAGAAACTCATGGCTCCCTCGAAGATCGACGTGACCCACGGCAACCTGAGCGCCATCGACCTCGCCGCCCTGACCGCGACCCTGAAGTTCTCCGACCTGCAGGCGCGGAAGATCGCGGGCGCCCTCATCACCGACGGCGAGCACTCCGACCTGCGCATCGACGACGTCAAGGGCGACGTCAAGCTCAACAACCAGGGGGACATCGACATCCAGAACATCGCCGGGCGGGTCGACATCGAGAACCAGCGCGGCCACGTGCGCCTCCTGAAGGCGGCGGCCGCGGTGCTCATCAAGAACACCTTCGAAGAAGTGGCGGCCTCGGAAGTGGGAGGGCTGCTCGAGATCACGAACCAGCACGGCGGCATCCAGGCCCACAAGTTCTCGAAGGGCGCGCGCCTCGAGTCCGACAGCGAGGATGTGAACGCGAGCGACTTCACCGGGCCCCTCACCGTCAGCGTGAAGCGCGGCGACGTCACCGTGACCCCGATCCAGAAAGTGCTCTCGCCCATCGACATCCAGGTGGACATCGGCGACGTGACCTTAGGTCTTCCCGACTCGGTCAACGCCCAGCTCGATGCCACCGTCGAGCGCGGCAACGTCGAGGGGAACGTGGGCGCGCTCAGGTCCTCGGAGGAGGGCAAGCGCCTGCTGCGAGCCATCATCGGCGCGGGCGGCGTGCTCCTGAAGCTGCGCTCGCGCCTCGGCGACATCAAGGTGTCGAGCGACAGCGACGTGCAGGTCGACGACCCGGACATGCCGGACGCCCCCGAGATCGACCTTCGCTTCCGCAGCCACCCGGGCGCCGATCCCCTTCCCGCCATGCCCAAGGCGCCGGTCATGCCGAAGCTACCCGCGGGTGCGTCCGCCCCCGCGCCGCCCGCTCCCCCGCTGCCCACCCCCGACGGTCGCTGACGTCCGTTCTCGAGGGCGGCCCGCTAAGATTCCGGGCAAATGCGAGAAGCTCTGACCGCGACCTCCCTCGATCTTCCCCTGGTGCGGCGCGGCAAGGTGCGAGACGTCTACGACCTCGGCAGCGAGCTCCTGATCGTCACCACCGACCGCCTCTCCGCCTTCGACGTGGTCCTCCCCCAGGGAATTCCCGACAAGGGCCGCGTTCTCAATCAACTCTCTCTCTTCTGGTTCAAGCGGCTCGAAGATTCGATTCCGAACCACATCGTGGCTGCGGACGTGAAGGACTTCCCCGCCTCCCTCAAGCCCCATCGCGACCTCCTCGAAGGGCGCTCGATGGTGGTGAAGAAGACCGACCCGCTGCCCGTCGAATGCGTGGTGCGCGGGTATCTCGCGGGTTCGGGCCTGAAGGACTACAAGAAGACGGGATCGATCTGCGGCCTCCGCCTGCCTGAAGGGCTGCTCGAGTCGCAGAAGTTCCCGTTCCCGCTGTTCACTCCAGCCACCAAGGCCGAGACCGGGCATGACGAGAACATCTCGTTCGACCAGATGGTCAAACTGATCGGCTTCGAGCATGCGGAGACCGCGCGGGGAGCCGCCCTCACGATCTACGAAAGGGCCGGGCGGCACGCGGAGTCGGTGGGCCTCACCATCGCCGACACCAAGTTCGAGTTCGGGATCGTGACCGGCGGCCTCATCTGGATCGACGAGGCCCTCACTCCGGATTCGTCGCGCTTCTGGGAATCCTCGCAGGTGATCGCCGGAAAGACGCCGCCGAGTTTCGACAAGCAGTTCGTCCGCGACTGGCTCGAGACCCTCACCTGGAACAAGACCTACCCCGGCCCGGACCTCCCGCCCGACGTCATCGCCGGAACCCGCTCGAGGTATCTGGAGGCATTCCGCCGCCTGACCGGAAAGGAACTCCCGGGCCTCGACTGACCCCGTCCGGTTTGAAGCAACCGTCATCGCGAGCGACCCGAAGGTTCGGGCTGGAGCGAAGCGATCTCTTCGTGCTGGGTCGGTGGCGGTCCGCGGGCGCGCTTGTGGCCGCGAGAAGGTTGACGCGCGGTCGATGCTGAGCTGCGGCCAAAGCACCTCGGCTTTTCCCTCACCTCCGGGGGCCTCCATGCC
>CAZYEA010000261.1:0-6380 GCA_964646485.1 uncultured Acidobacteriota bacterium | reverse complement strand
GCCCGTCCATGATCCGAAGCAGCCGGTCGAGATCCTCCGCACCATCCACTCCTTCGACCCCTGTCTCGCCTGCGCGGTGCACGTCTACGACGAGCATGGGAAGACGGTGAGCCGGATAACCGTCCAATAGGAGGCTCTTATGCGCGGCAAAGCGATGGAGCGCGTGTACGTCTGGCAGCTGCCGGTTCGTCTCTTTCACTGGATCAACGCCTTCTGCATCGTGGCCCTTGGCGTCACCGGCTACCTCATCGGCCACCCCGTGGCCTTCGCGAGCGCAGCCGAGCCCTGGGCCGCGGGCTATTGGTTCGGCACGGTGAGGTTCATCCACTTCTCGGTGGCCTACCTCCTGACCTTCAACTTCCTGTTCCGGATCTACTGGGGCTTCGTGGGCAACAAGTACGCCACCTGGCGGAACTTCATTCCCCTCCGACGGGACCAGTGGAAGGAGATCTTCCGCGTCCTCCGGGTCGACATCATGCTCGGGAAAGTCGAGCATCCGCTGGAGTCGACCGGCCACAACGCGCTCGCCGGCCTCGTGTACTTCCTTTCCTTCCTGGTCTTCCTCGCCCAGGTGGCGACCGGCCTCGCCCTCTATTCAGCCATGAGCGAGTTCGGAATGGGGAGGCTCTTCGCCTGGGTGATCCCGCTCTTCGGAAGCGACCTCGCGGTGCGCCAGTGGCATCACCTGCTGATGTGGTTCTTCCCGGCCTTCATCATCACTCACGTCTATCTCGTCTTCTACCACGACTATGTGGAGGGTCGGGGCGGGACGTCGTCCATGGTGGGCGGCTGGAAGTTCATCGAACGCCCGGCTGAGCCCGCGTCCGCGGCCGCCGCGGGGAAGGAGTAGGGGGATGCTGATCCTTGGCCTCGGAAATCTGCTCATGGGCGACGAGGGCATAGGCGTTCACGCGGTGCGCGCGCTCGAGAAGGAGCCGCTGCCCCCGGGCGTGACCCTCCTCGACGGCGGCACGGGGGGCTTCCACCTCCTCGAGGTCTTCGACCGGCATCGTCACCTCATCCTGATCGACGCCACTCTCGACGACGGCGAGCCCGGCACGGTGAGCGTGTTGCGCCCGAAGTTCGCGAGCGACTTCCCCCGCTCCCTATCCGCCCACGACATCGGCCTGCGCGACCTCGTGGAATCAGCGGTGCTCCTCGGCCCCCTGCCGACCATCGACCTCATCACCGTCTCGATCGCGAAGATCCAGCCCATGACCATGGAGATGACGCCGGCGGTGGCCCACTCCATCCCGCGGGTGACTCAAACCGCCCGCGCTCTCCTGCGGGATCGGCTGGTCGCGGACGCGCTCGCGGGCCTTCCCGCCGCCTGAAGGGGCATCGCCGCCTTCACCGGCGCACGTAGCGCAGGTGTGTGGCGGCTGGGCCATCGAGAACCCGGTCGATACGAAACTGCGGCCCGGGCTCGCGCATGTTCTCGAAGAGGCGTCGCCCGCCGCCGAAGAACACGGGAGCCAGAGCGAGTTCGAGCTCGTCGACGACACCCAGATTCAGGTACTGCTGGATCACATCCGCGCCGCCGGCGATGCGAATATCCCGACTCCCCGCGGATTCACGGGCCAGGTCGAGGGCATGCTCCGGCCCGTCATTGATGAAGTGGAAGGTCGTCCCGCCGGGGCGCACCCACGGTGCGCGCTTCTTGTTGGTGAGCACGTAAACCGGCGTGTGAAACGGAGCCTCCTCCGGCCAGGCGCTCTCGCCCTGGTCGAACATTCGTTTGCCCATGATGTTGGCGCCGATGCGTTCGGTGGTGCTGCGAATCAGGTCATTGACCGGCCCGGTCTCTCCCCCCGGCCCGAGCTTGAGGTTCTCGCGGAAGTACTGCTGGTTGAAGATCCAGCCCATCAGCGCGCCCCACTTGGCACCCCAGCCCTTGTAGTCGGGGCGGTCCATGGTCATGCCTTCCGGGGCCATGTAGCCGTCGAGGCTGAGGCCAACGCTTACGAACACCTTGCTCATGTGTCTCCCTCCGCACCCTGATGGAGCGGCAAGGCGAGACTCTAACGAATGTCCGGCTGCGGCCTTCGTCGGTTACAACGTGGCTCGGCGGCTGGTCGTTGCGCCCCGGGCCTGGCCGCTGTCGCCGGAGGTCAGTCCCGGCGGATTTCCATGAGGGTTCATCACCCAGGGCAGCCACTTGAGCCCCAGGACGATCAGGGTCACTCCGAGGAGAACAGCCAGGAGGACCTGGGCACGACGGTCCGGGTGAGGCAGGTCCGGGCGAAGAGCCGCGAGAGTGAGGATGCCTCCTCCTACCGGAACCGCGACCGAGCTGAGAAGAACAGACACGACGACGAACGCAAGCAGCCCCTTGGCCGTCCCCGACACCGAGGGCGCCCGCCCCGCTACCTCGACCGCGAGGATGGAGGCCCACAAGGCCACGCTGATCGTGGCCGTCGTCACCGCGCGTCGGAGCGAAGAGATCATGTCGGCAAGGTCGCGACCGGCCAGTTGATCATACGAACATCCCGGGAAACTCTTTCGTTTCCGCCAGGCCTCGCCAAAGGACGGCTCCTCAGCAGATGCGGGGGAGTTGTTCGCCTGAGAGCATGTCCACCACCCTGCGCGCGCCGATTCGGGTGTGGAGGACGAGCCGGCCGCGGGGTTCTTCTCTTACCTGTCCGATGATGGCGGCGTCGCGGCCGAGGGGGTTCTGGCGCCACGCCTCGAGCACGGCCCTCGCGTGGGTCGGGGCCACGATGGCGAGGCACTTTCCCTCGTTCGCCACGTAGAGGGGATCGAAGCCCAGAAGCTCGCACGCTCCTTGCACCGCCTCGTTGACCGGGATCGAGCGTTCCTCCAGTTCGATGGACACGCCGGCCGCGGCGGCGATTTCGTTCAGCGCGCTTGCGACGCCCCCTCGGGTGGGGTCGCGCAGGACATGCAGGTGGCTCCCGGCCACATCGAGGGCCGCGCCCACGAGTTCGTGGAGGGAGGCGGAATCGCTGAGCATGGCCGTCTCGAACTGCAGCCCCTGGCGCACCGAGAGGATGGCGATGCCGTGGACGGCGATCTCGCCGCTCACGAGGACTACGTCGCCCGGTCGAGCCCGGGTGGGCGCGATCTCGACGCCGTCCGGCACCACGCCGATGCCCGCGGTGTTGATGAAGACCTGGTCGCCCTTGCCGCGATCGACCACTTTGGTGTCGCCCGTGACCACGGTGACGCCCGCCGCCTCCGCCGCCCGCGCCATCGAGTCCGCGATCCGCCGAAGCGACGCGATGGGCAGCCCTTCCTCGATGATGAAGCCGGCGGAGAGATGCAGCGGCCGCGCGCCGCACATGGCGAGGTCGTTCACCGTCCCATGCACCGAGAGCGAGCCGATGTCGCCGCCGGGGAAGAAGATGGGGCTGATGACGTAGGAGTCCGTGGTGAAGGCAAGGCGCCCGGGTGGGAGAGCGAGCACCGCGCCGTCGTGCCGGGCTTCGAGGGCGGGGTTCCGCAGTGCGGGCAGGAAGACCGAGTCCATCAGTCTCTGGCTCATCCGTCCACCGCCGCCGTGCGCCACCTGCACGGTGTCGTCGGCGGAGGCGGGCGCCGGACACGACCACTTCGAAGGGTCGACGAGCCGCAGTTCGGCCTGGTCGCTCATGCCGTTCTCCGGTAAGCGTAGTAGGCGGCGCAGGCTCCCTCGGCCGAGACCATGGGGGCGCCGAGCGGATGTTCCGGCGTGCACCGCGCGCCGAAGGCGCCGCACTGTGAGGGCCGCTTGTGGCCGAGCAGGATCTCGCCCGCGATGCACTCCTTCGGCTCCTCCGTCCGGATGTGAGCGCTGTCGAAGCGGTGGGCCGCATCGAACGCCGCGAACTCACGACGGAGGGCGAGGCCGCTCTGGGGGATCGGGCCGATGCCCCGCCACGCCCGGTCGCAGGTCTTGAACACCCGGCGGACCAGCCCGCGCGCCGCCTTGTTGCCCTCGCAACTCGCCGAGCGCTTGTAGGCGTTTTCAACCGACGCCTCGCCCCTCTCGAGCTGTTTCACGCACGCGAGGATCCCCGCCATCAGATCCACCGGCTCGAAGCCCGTGACCACCATGGGCACCCTGTACTTTTCGACCAGGGGCCCGTAGTCGTGGGTGCCCTCCACCGTGCACACGTGGCCGGCGGCGAGGAACCCCTGGATGCGGCAGTCGGGTGCGCCGAGGATGGCGTCGATGGCCGGAGGCACGAGAACGTGGGAACACAGGATGGAGAAATTGTCGAGGCGCAGATCATGGGCCCGCCACACCGACATCGCGTTCGCAGGAGCGGTGGTTTCGAACCCCACCGCGAAGAAGACGACCTGCCGCGCGGGGTTCGCCTCGGCCAGAGCCACCGCGTCGAGAGGGCTGTAGACGACCCGCACGTCGCCGCCTTCCGCCTTCACCTGGAGCAGGCTCTTGCGCGAGCCGGGCACGCGCAGCATGTCGCCGAAGGAGGTGAAGATCACTTCGCTCCGCGCCGCGATCTCGACCGCCTGATCGATGAGCTCGAGCGGGGTGACGCACACCGGGCACCCGGGACCGTGGACGAGAGTGAGCCCGTCCGGAAGCAGTTGATCGAGGCCGAATTTCAGGATCGAGTGGGTCTGGCCACCGCAGATCTCCATGATCGTCCAGGGCCGGCTCTGGGTGGCTCGGATGGCCGCGGCGGCGAGACGCACCGCGCGACCGTCGCGATACTCGTCAACGAACCGCATCGCTTCCCGCCCCGGGCGTCTCGTCCGTCTCCGCGAGTTCGGCGAGGTCGCCCATCTCCTTCAGGATCGCGAACGTCTTCGCCGCCTCTTCCTCGTCTACCTGGCTGATCGCGAAGCCCGCATGCACGATGACGAAGTCGCCCACGCGGATCTCCGGGAGGAAGGACAGGCACACTTCCTTCTGGATCCCCCCGAACTGCACGCGGCCCATCTGCATCCCCACCTCATGACGGGTGATGGACACCACCTTCCCGGGGACACCAAGACACACGCGATTCGCCTCAGACCTCGATCGGCAGCTTGCGCTGAATCCAGGCCAGCCAGGAATCCATACCGTCCCCGGCGGTTGCGGACAGCTCGAAGATGGGAACCTTCGGATTGAGGCCCCAGATCAGACGACGCGCCTCCACGATGTCGAAGTCGACGTACGGCAGCAGGTCCGTCTTCGAGATGACCACGGCGGTCGCGTACCGGAACGCGAGGGGGTACTTGGCCGGCTTGTCCTGGCCCTCGGCCACGCTCACGATGGTGACCCTCTCGTGCTCGCCGAGCTTGAATTCGGTGGGGCAGATGAGGTTCCCCACGTTCTCGATGAACAGCAGCCCGCGTTCGGGAACGTCGAGTTCGCCGAGGGCGCGCGAGACCTGCTCGGCGTCGAGGTGGCAGGACCGGCCGGTCTCGATCTGGGTCACCGGCACCCCGGTGCGGGCGATGCGCCGCGCGTCGAGGTCGGTGGCCTGATCACCCTCGATCACTGCGCAGCACACGTTACGGCCGCGCAAGGCGGTGAGGGTCTTCTCGAGCAGGGTGGTCTTGCCCGCTCCCGGGGAGCTGATGAAGTTGAAAGCGCAGGTGTGCTTGCGGTTGAAGATGCCGCGGTTGTAAGCGGCGTGGCGGTCGTTTTCTTCGAGGAGGGTTCGCTCGATCTGGATGAGCGTGGCTGGGCCTTTGGCCTTCGCCTGGCCGCCCGGGTCGGGGCGGGCGTGATCGTGCTCATGAAGGTGACCGTGAGCGCGGGTGTGATCGTGCGCGTGGTCGAGCACCGACGCGCAGGCGTGGCCGTGGTCATGGGGCACTCCAAGGCCGTGATCATGAGTGGAGACCGCGGTCTGTCCGCATCCGCAGGTGGAACACATGGCCTACACCTCCAGGGCCTTGAGTCGCATCTCCTGGCCTCCTTCGAGCCCGATCGGCCAGGTCCCGCACGAGGGGCAGGAGCTCATGAAGTCGCGCACGTCGCTGGTCGAGCCACAGGCCGGGCAATGGCCGCGCGCGGGCTCGACTTCGACATCGAGGGTTGCTCCTTCGCACACGGTCCCCCGCGCCACCGCGGGGAAGCAGAAAGTGAGGGCCTCCATCTCGACTCCGCTCAAGGCTCCGAGGACCACGTCGACTCGCGCCACCCGGGTGACTCCATGGCGCGCCGCTTCCTCGGTGGCCGCCTTGACCAGGGAACAGGCGATGGAAAGCTCGTGCATCTCCAGGACCATGTTCGGGATCGCCGGGGAGGCGGTCAATGGTCCCTATGAACCATGCGTCGGGCCCCGGCGCCTCCACCACGTCCTACAGCTGGGCCGCGGGGATGTCGATGGCGGCTCCGACCGTGGCCGCGGTGGCGGCACCCGCCCTATTCCTTTTGCCGATTCCGCCGATCCGCTTCGCGGAACCGCTCGGCCAGCGCC
>CAZYEA010000260.1:0-6395 GCA_964646485.1 uncultured Acidobacteriota bacterium | reverse complement strand
AGATTGCCCTTGAGTCCCTCCGCGAAGTTGATGGGCGAGCCGATCCGGTATCCCTCCACGTTGTCCTGGGGCAGACCCATGTAGCGCTCCTGATAGATGGTGTCGTAGAGCTTCTGGTCCGGCACCGGCGCCACCGAGACCCCCACCCGGAAGACATCCGGGAATCGGAACATCGTATTGAGCGTGTTCGATCCACCTCCGCTCCAGCCCCAGACGCCGATGCGCGATGAATCGACATAGGACCGCTGCGCCGCGAGGGCGCGGATGGCGGCGGCCTGTTCCTTCGAACTGAGGTCGCCCACGGTTCCGTAGATGATCTTCCGCCACGGGGCGCCCTTGGGCGCGGGCGTCCCGCGATTGTCGAAGCTCACCACGATGTACCCGGCCTCGGCCAGGGCGCAATGGAACAGCATCCGTCCCCCGCCCCAGCGATCGGTGACGGTCTGACTCGCAGGTTCCCCGTAGACGTGGACGATCACGGGATAGCGCTTGCTCGGATCGAAGGACTTCGGCTTGAGCATCCAGCCGTCAAGGGAGACGCCGCCGCCGATGTCGACCGAAAAGAACTCGACGGGCGGCTCCACGAGCGGCGCCACCTTCGCGGAGAGGGCCGACACATCGGTCAGGGGGCGGAGGGTCTGATGTGCGGGCAGGGCGATCACCGACATCACGGGCGGCTGGTCGAAGCGCGAGACGGTGTGGAAGGCGAGCTTCCCGCCGGGCGCCAGGTTGTAAGAATGCGAACCCGGCTGATTCGCGGGCGTAACCCGTTCGGGCGCCCCCGTCCCGTCGAGCTTCGAGCGGTAGAGATACTGCTGGGTCGCGTTCTGGGGCGAGGCGATGAAGTAGAGCCAGCCGAGCGCCTCATCGACGCCAGCCACGGAGATCACGTCTGCATCGAAACGCGTGATGAGCCGAGGCTCCCCGCCTTCGCGGGGGACCCGGAAGACCTGACGCCAGCCTCCCCGCTCGCTGACCCACAAGAATGCCTTCCCGTCCTCGATCCATTTCACGTCGTCGACCACGTCCACCCACGACTTCGATTCATCGCGGAACACGGGGCGTACCTCGCCGGTCGCGGCGTCTCCCACGAGAAAGTCGTTCTGATTCTGCAGGCGATTGAGCCGCTGCATGGAGACGTGGGTCGCGTCGATCCAGTCGAGGCTCGCGATGTACCCATCGCGGGGAGCGCCGGGGGTGCGCATCCAGCGGGTGGCCCCGCCGTCCACGGAGACGACGCCGATGCGCACCGCGGAGTTGGTGGTTCCAGCCTTGGGATAAGGAATCCGGGTGACCGCGGGGTAGAGGGTGTCGGTGGTGTTGATCAGCGAGAAGATGCCGACGCCGGTGCTGTCGAACTGCCAATAGGCGATGGCGCGCGAGTCGGGGCTCCACCGAAAGCCGTCGCGGATCCCGAGCTCTTCCTCATAGACCCAGTCGGAGGTTCCGTTGATCGTAGTCTCGGAACCGTCGTTCGTGAGCGCGGTGATGCCACCCTGGTCGAGACCCTCGACATAGAGGTTGTTGCCGCGGACGTAGGCCACGCGCGCTCCATCGGGCGAGAACTTCGCGAACATGAGCGAGGCTTCGGGCGCGTCGCCGCCGAGCTTGCGCAGCGCGCCGTCCTTCAGGTTCAAGACCCAGTAGTCGCCCCTGGTGTTCTGCCGCCAGACCTTGCGGGTGTTCGTGAAGACGAGCAGGCGCGAGGCGTCCTTCGACCACGCGTAGTCGCTGATATCGAGAGGGGCATCGGCGCCCTTCGGGGTGAGAAGGGCGGCGGCGACCAGAATCGAACGCACTCCTTTGGCTGCGTCGTAACCCACGATCTCCCGGCCCTTACCCGGAGCCGCGACCGGTTCCACGATCGCGTACGACTTCCCGCCCGGAAGCCACCGCGCGGGGCCGAACCGCGGAGCCTCGTACTCCTTCGAGGCGAAGATGCGGTCGATCCGGTCGTAGAGGGCCTGGGCAGGAGGGGCGGGCTGGGCAAGTGCTGAAACCGCCAGGAGGAGCAGGCCGGTGGCGAGGCGGCCCCCTAGCCTCACGTGTGTCTGGTGCATGCAGGAAGGATATGCGAGGTGCTTAAACCCCTGCTATTCCTTGACTTTCTTTGGCCTTGCTAACCTCGCGAATGAGGCGGCGTCAAACGATACGAATGAGCGGACTCGGGCAAACACCCCTTGATGAAGGGGTTGCCGACGACGAAGGGTTCAGGACCCTCGTGATGAGCCACGCCCGTTCACTTCACAGGCTGGCATATCGAATGACCCGAAACGAACAAGACGCCGAAGACGTGGTGCAAGAAGCCCTCCTCAAGGCCTACCGCGGCCTCGACAAGTTCGAGAACCGGTCGGAACTGAAGACCTGGCTCCACCGGATCACCACGAACTGCGCGTATGACCTGTTGAGGAAGCGGGTTCGCCGGGCCGAGGACGATCTCCCCGAGACGGACTCCGAGACGGAGGCGATGACGGTAGGCCTCCTCTCGACTTCCCCCGGGCCCGACCAGAACGCTCACGCCGGCGACATCCGCCGACGCGTGAACGAGAGCATGGAGCGGATGAGCGCCACCGAGCGCACCGCCTTCGTGCTTCGGCATTTCGAGGGCCACACCCTCGAGCACATCGGAACCACTCTCGGCATCTCTCTCGCCGCCACCAAGCAATGCGTCTTCCGTGCCGTGCGCAAGGTTCGACAAGACCTTGAACCCCTGGTGCAAGCTTCATGAATACCACCTCACACCTGACCGACGACCAGCTCGTCCTCCTCTATTACCGCGAGCCCCTCGAAACGGCCGGACTCGACGGCCATCTCGAAGGATGCGCCTCCTGCCTCGGCCGTTTCCAGGCTCTCACCCGCGTTCTCGAAGTGGTGGCCCAGGACGAGGCTCCTGAGCCTGCGGGTGATTTCGAAGCGCGCATGACCGCGCAGGTTCTCGCCGCGGCCAGGCAGGAGGAGCGCGGCCGCGTCCTTCAGTTTCCCGGGCGATTTTCCGGGGTGGCGAAGTTCCTGGCCGCCGGTGCGGCACTAGCCGCGTGTCTCGTCCTCGCCTTCTCGGTGGGCCGGAAGCTCGGCCACGTCGAAGAGCAGTCCCTCTCTGCGCAACAGCGGCAGGAGCGTGTCCTCCTCACCGCGCTCGGAGAGCACCTCGGCCGTTCGCGGGTCACCCTGGTGGAGCTCAAGAACCGCGAAGTCTCGGACGCCGATCTCAAGAATCTCCAGGCCGCGGCCGACAATCTCATCACCGCAAGCCGCCTCTTCCGGGCCGCGGCCGAGCGCGCGGGCGAAGGCCAGATCGCTGGAGTGATGGAAGAGACCGAGCGCCTGCTCGTGCGCTTCTCGGCCGCGCCCGAGCCCGAGGCGAAGCACGAACTCGACGGCCTGCGCGCGCGCGTCGACGCCAAGGATCTTCTGTTCCGCCTTCAAGTGATGGAAGCGCAGGTGGAGAAGCGCGAGCGGGATCTTGCGCCCACCTCTCTCTCTTCCAAGACCTCCCTTTGATTCCATGAAACCCCAGAGGTTCCAAACACCCATGAAAACCACCATGTCCCATCGCTTCCTCTCTCCGCTGATCGCCTTGGCACTCCTGGCGCTCGGCGTCACCGCGCGGGCGCAGGAGCCCGCGGCCACGCCCTCTCCGGTTCCGTCGCCTTCGGCCTCTCCAGCGCCGGTGGTGGTCGATGAACCCATTACCGCCATCGACACCGATGCGATCGCCGTCGACACCGACGCGATCGCGGCGGCGATCGAGCGCGCTCACGCGGAAGCCAGGCTCGCCGGGGAAGCCGCCCAGCGCGGCGCATCCAGGAATCGGGCCGCCCTCGAACGCGAAGCGATGCGGGTAGCGAAGAGCGCCGCCCTCACCGACGAGGCCCGCAGCAGGATGTCAGCCGAGGCCCGCGCGATCGCGGAGGCGGCCATGTCCGAGTCTCGCGCCGAGCGCGAGGCCGTGGTACGCGAAGCCATGGAAGCGGCCCAGGAGACTCAGCGCGAAGCGCAGCAGGAGGCCCGGGAGAAGGCCCAGGAAGCGCGTGAGAAGGCCCTCGAAAAGGATCAGGAGGCGCGGGAAAAGGCCCGGGAGAAGGCTCAGGAAGCGCGGGACAAGGCGCGCGAGAAGGCTCAAGAGGCCCGGGAGCGGGAGCGCGAGAAGCGGCGTGAAACCGCCGAGAGCTTCGACGAGCTGTACGACGAAGCCATGGAGTCGCTCGACGACGAGGACTGGAGCGACGCCCTGCGGCCCCTCGGGAAGCTGATGGACATGAACGTGAAGGTGGACGCGGCGCTCTACTGGACGAGCTACGCCCAGGCGAAAATGAATCGCGCCGCCGCCTCCCTTGCCAGTCTCGCCAGGCTCCAGAAGGACTTCCCCACCAGCCGCTGGGCGAAGGAAGGCAAGGCGCTCGAACTCGAAGTGCGCGGCAAGGCGGGGCAGACGCCCCGGCCCGAGCAGGAGGACGACGACGATCTCAAGCTGATGGCAGTCTCCGCCATGGCCCAAACCGATCCCCAGGAGGCCCTGCCCCTGCTCACCAAGATCCTGGCTTCGCCCGGCTCCTCGCGGAAGGTCAAGGAGCGCTCCCTCTTCGTGCTCGCCCAGATGGGGTCCGAACAGGCCGGCAACGCCATCGCGGACGTGGCTCGCGGCAACACTTCGCCCGACCTTCAGCGCAAGGCCATCCAGTATCTGGGCGTGTTCGGCGGACCGGCCAATCGCAAGGTCCTGAGTGACGTCTACGGCGCCACCACCGACAACGCCCTGCGCAAGCAGATCCTCAACTCCTTCATGGTGTCGGGGGACAAGGCGCGCGTCCTCTCCGCGGCGAAGACGGAGAAGGATCCGGCCCTCCGCAGCGCCGCGGTCCGCCTCCTCGGAGTCATGGGCGGCTCCGCCGAACTGAGCCAGATGTACGCCACCGCGACCTCGACCGACGAGAAGAAGGACATCCTCCAGGCCCTCTTCGTGGGCGGCGCGGTCGAACCGGTGGCCGCGGCGGCCCGGGGTGAGAAGGACAAGGACGTCCGCCTCACCGCGGTGAGAAACCTCGGCCTCATGGGACGGCGCAGCCAGGACGTCCTCGGCGAGCTGTACCGGGTGGAGACCGACCCGGAGGTGAAGAAGGAAGTGCTGAACGCTTTCTTCCTCCAGGGCAACTCCACGAAGCTCGTGGAGGTGGCGAAGACCGAGAAGGACCAGGCCCTCAAGAAGGAAGCGGTTCACTGGCTGTCGCTCATGAACTCGAAGGAAGCCCGCGCCTACATGCTCGAACTGTTGAAGGACTAGTCATCATGATTCTCCCCGCTCTCCTCCTCGCCATCGCCTCCCCCGCCTCCGACTCACTCGCCACCCAGGTGGCGGCGGCTCAAAAGACCGGGTCGCCTGCCTGGGTGTCCTGGTCGGTTCCTTCGGCCGTCGACGGAAACGCCTGCTGCTGGAACGGGCGCGGATCGCGCGACGCTCAAAGCTGCTCGCTCGCAAGCGACAGCTACGGGATGAACATGTCGGACGACGACGGCCGGCCGGGCGATCCAACCCTCGTGATCTACGCGCACGTCGGGGAAGGCGGTGTGGACAAGATCCGCGCCTTCTCGCGTTCCTGCCGGGTGGATCGCGGCGCCGAGCGGGTCACGGATCTCTCCGGCATCGCGCCCGCCGAGAGCGTCGGCTTCCTCGAGACCCTGGTGAAGGGCAGCGAGGGAGACCGCGCCACCAAGCGACGCAGCGATGGGGCCCTTTCCGCGATCGCCCTTCACGACGACAAGTCGGCGGATGTCGTGCTCGAACGCGTGGCCCGCGACGGGGAAACGAAGCAGCTCCGGCACTCCGCCGCGTTCTGGCTCGGCAACACGCGCGAGCGCGCGGGCTACGACGCCCTCGTGCGCCTGCGCGCCTCGGACGACGCGTCGTTCCGCGAGCACCTCACCTTCGCGTTTTCACAGAGCAAAGTGAAGGAGGCGCCCCTAGCCCTCGTCGACATGGCCCGCACCGATCCCTCCCCGCGCGTGCGCGGTCAGGCCCTGTTCTGGATCGCCCAGAAGGCCCAGAGGAAAGCGGACGCCGACGTCATCCGCGCCGCCACCGACGACCCGGATGTGGACGTCAAGAAGAAAGCGGTCTTCGCGCTCAGCCAGATCCCGCACGGCGAGGGCGTCCCCGATCTCATCCGGGTGGCCCAGGAGAACAAGAGTCGTGAAGTCCGCAAGCAGGCCATGTTCTGGCTCGGCCAGTCAAAGGACCCGCGGGCCCTCGCCTTCTTCGAGAAGATCCTGACACACTGATGGAGTTCTGCTCCGTGGCCGGGCCGCCGAAGTTGGGTTCGCCGGCGGTCGGACGACGCGGTCGTCGCGGCCGGTCGAAGGACCTCCGGAGCCGGGCCGTGGCGTAGGAGTCGCCGCAG
>CAZYEA010000259.1:0-6455 GCA_964646485.1 uncultured Acidobacteriota bacterium | reverse complement strand
TCGTTGCCCGCGATGTTGACGCGGTCGACGAGCGCGCCCGGAACCTGGTTCATGATGCCCCAGGGGTCGCGGGAGTTCGGAACGTCCCGGAGGTCCTGGGTGGTGAGGACGGTGCCGGTGCCGCGCTTCGCCTGGTCGACGAGGGGCGCTTCACCGACGACTTCGATGGTTTCGGTCTGGCCGCCGACTTTGAGGGCGATGTCGAGAGTGGCGCTCTGGCCGGTCTGGACCGTGAGCTTACGGTTGGCGGTGCCGAATCCCTGGAGCGACACCGTGACGGTGTAGTCGTTGGGATCAAGGTTCAGGAAGCGGAACGTGCCGTCGGCGCCCGTGACGGTGGTGCGGCTCCCCGCCTCACCAGAGATGGTGACGGAAGCCCCAGGGAGCACGGCTCCCGAAGCGTCTGTCGCCTTTCCGTAAACGTTGCCCGTGGACGTCTGGGCAAACGCGCTGGCGCCAACCATCATAAGGATGGCAAGCGCAAGAGAGATTACTTTCTTCATTCAAACTCCTCCAAGAGTCAGATTCTGATCGGACCTAACGTCCAATCACCGTGTTGAGCAGAGCAAGGGGGATACCAATGGCAGTCCACTGGCAAACCAACGTCGGTACCCCATTTATAACAGAGACTTAGCTGAGTAGGTCAAGAAGGGTCAGCGGTTCGTGAGGATGGCCCAGTGTTCAAATAAGCGGAGGCCGGCATTCGCCTAATTGGATCGAACAGGGCTTCTCCGTCCAATTGGACCGCCAGTTCAATCTCTTGGACGTCAGTGATTTAGGGGGACTTGGCGGGGTGGCGGGATAGCCAGTCCCTGGTCCTCGCGATATCACGCGCATCGAGGGCCAGAGGAGCCACCCTCAGGTAGGACTCGAAGTAGCCGCGGGCGCCCTCGACGTCGCCCATCTTCTCGAGAGTGTGGCCGAGGTTGTAAAGGGTCTCGTAGTCGGTTGGATTGAGCTCGATGGCCTTCCGCCAGCGGGCGATCGCCTCCTGAGTCCGCCCTTCCTCGGCCGCGATCACGCCAAGGGTGTTGTGAGCCCGCGCAATCGAGTCGTCGAGTTCCAGAGCCTGCTCCAGGGCGGCGCGGCCGGCGTTGCGATTCCCGGCCATCAGTTCAAGCGTGCCGAGATTCACGAGCCCCATTGCGTTCGAAGGATCGGCGGCGCGTGCCTCGGAAAACACCTGCCGCGCGGGAGCGAACTCGCCCGCGGCGGAATAGGCGAGGCCGAGCGCGGTGAGCACGTCGAAGTCGGGTGCGGTTGCCTTCACGAACGGGGCCAGGACCGCGATCGCCTCGCGAGGGCGGCCCGCCTCCGTGAGATAGGCCCCGAGAAGCGAGAGGCCTTCCGCGTCCAGGGGCTTGAGGGCCACGGCCCGGCGGGCCGCCGCCACCGCTTCCCCGAGGTTGCCCCGCTCCCGCTCGAGATAGGCAAGCTGCAGGTTGGCGCCCGCCATGTCCGGACGCTCCTTCAGGTTTGCCCGGGCGAGGGCAATCGAATCCTCGATGCGGCCGGCCATGAAGAGGGTGACGACCTCGCGATTGCGGGCGTCGATGGAGATGAGGTTCTTGGGATCGTCGGCCGTGGTGTAGCGGTCCTTCTGGGGGGCCGCCTTGGAGGCGCCCACATAGCCCAGGGCGCGAAGACGCTCGATGGTGGAGGCGTCCTCATTCCCGCGCTTGACCCCGTGGTCGGACGCGCGCTCGCGGGCAAGGGCGGCGCGAATGGTGTCGAGGCGAGCGGGTTCGGTGGCGGCGAGGTTCTTGAGCTCACCCGGGTCGGCCCGAACGTCATACAACTCGGGAACCGGCAGGTCGATGTACTTGTACCGGCCGTCGAAGATTCCGCGCAAAGGCGCCCATCCTTGATTCAAGGACGCGGAGAGGGACTCGAAGTAGGACGAGAGGAGAGGTCCCGAGTCCCCGAGGGCCAGGCCCCACAGGCTGGAGCCGGGAAGATCGCGGGGCACTTCGAGGCCGAGCGCATCGAGCACGGTGGGAACGATGTCTATGTGGCGAACCGGAGAACCCACGGTGCGGCCGGACACTCCTTCAAGCCGGAGGATCAGGGGCACGTGGAGTGTCGACTCGTAGGCGAAGATCCCATGCGTCGACTCGCCATGCTGTCCGAGCGACTCCCCGTGATCGGAGGTGAAGACGATGAGCGTCTTCCGGGCGGCCGCGGAATCGAGGATCGGCTGAAGCAGGGCGGCGAGGGCCGCGTCCGTGGCCTCGACCTCGCCGTAATAAGGCTCGTCGCGATGGCGAGAGGCGAAGGGCTCCTTCGGCTGATAGGGAAAGTGCGGGTCATAGAGATGAACGAAGGCGAAATACTGGCGGCCCTTCTGGGCGTCGATCCAGCGAACCGCCGCGGCCACCGTCTCCTCGGCCCTTCGATCGGGAACCATGAAGGGCGACTGACGATCGAGACCCGCGGTGTGGTCGTCATAGACGTCGAAACCCCGATCGAGGCCGAAGCGGGAATCGAGAACGAAGGCGCTCACGAAGGCGCCGGTCTGGAATCCACGGCTCTTGAGGCGGGTGGCGAGGGTGTCCATGTCCTGGGGAAAACGGAAACCCGTGTTGTCGCGCACCCCATGGATCAGCGGGTATTGCCCGGACAGGATGTTCGAGTGCGAGGGAAACGTGACCACGTTGTGAGCGTGGGCCTGCTCGAAGAGAACCCCCTCGCGAGCCAGCCGGTCTATCCACGGGGTCGAGACCGACCGGTTCCCGTAAGCCCCGATCGCATCGGCGCGGAGGGTGTCGACGGAAATCAGGAGAACCGAGAGCCCGGGATCCCGCGGGAGGGATCGGCGGAGGGACACGAACAGGCTGAGCGCACCCGCGAGCAACAGGAAGAGGGCGATGGCAATGCCCCGCCCCCGACGGCCCGGCGCCTTCGGATTCAGAGGGACGTCCACCGGCGGAGTCGGCGGCGCCGCCGTCTTGTCGCGTCGTTTGGCCACGAGGCCCCGGATTCTATGTTTGGGTGACTTCAGGGCCGTTCCGCCAGACCCGCGTCTTGCCTGATTACGACCAACTGTGTTCCGATAGCGCTATTGATTGGAGGCGTTCGCGCCATGTCTTTCTCTTCCAGGTTTCGCGGCGGTCACCTTGTCGCGGCTATCGCCCTGTGCTGGATATCGGGAGCGCGCGCCGGCGCCGAACAGAAGAAGCCGCCGGTGTTCGGAACCGATGTCGCCCTCGTGCAGGTTCCCGTGTTCGTCTCCGGCAAGGACCACGCCGCCGCGACCGGCCTCACCGCATCGGACTTCACGGTGCGTCAGGACGGCCGCGAGGTCCAGATCGTCTCCTTCCAGTACATCGACACCACCGCCCCCGCGCTTCAGGAAGAGATCCGGCGAGCATCGGCGGCGCGACGACGATTCCTCCTCTTGTTCGACAAGTCGTTCACCGACCTCGCCGGGCTCGCGCGGGCCCGGACCGCGGCGAAGGCCTTCGTCCGGTCAGGGCTCGCCGAGTCGGATCTCGTCGCCGTCGCGACCTTCGACTTCCTTCGCGGGATCCGTTTGATCGCGAACTTCACCGAGGACCGGCGCATCGTGGAGCACGCGATCCACACCCTGGGGATTCCGAGCCTCACCCGCATCTCCGATCCGCTCGCCTTCGCCGCCGACTTCCAGCTCACGGACCTGACCCGCGAACGCCAGACCACCTCGGTCCAGGACACGCCGGCCGCTCTGATGGCGGACGTCATCGCCGCCCTCGCCTCCCGCGTGCGCAGCGCCGAGAATCAGAGCTACAAGGTGCGGGTGGAGGCGTTGCTCGATTCGTTCCGGTTGCTCGGGGCTTCCTTGCGCAATGTTCCGGGGAGGAAGCAGGTGGTCTATTTCTCGACCGGCTTCAACTCCACCCTCCTTGGGGGCCAGGACAAGGGCGACCAGGCGCGCACCAGCGAGGCGATCGTGGCCGGCCGCCTCTGGGAAGTGGACTCGAATGACCGGTATGGCGACACCCAGACCCGGGGTCTGCTCGATGAGGCGCTGCGCTCCCTGGCCCGCGCGGACGCGGTGGTTCATTCGGTGGACCTGAGCGGCCTCGGCACCCGCGAGCAGTACAACCAGGTTTCTGAACAGGGAATGGTCACCCGGGATTCATCGGGCCGTGAGGCGCTCGGCTACATCGCGGGGGAAACCGGCGGACGGTTGTTCAAAGATGCGAACGACCTCGGCCCGGTGCTCAAGGAGATGGCGGACATGACGAGCCGCTATTACGTCCTCGGGGTCCAGCCTCCCGAGTCGAAACCCGATGGGAGCTTTCGCAAGCTCCAGGTTCGAGTGAAGCCGAAGGGCCTGCGCGTGTCTCACCGGCCGGGCTTCTTCGAACGTTCGGCGGCGCCCCAGCCCTCACCCGCCCTGCAGCGCCAGTTCGAAGCCGCCGAGCTTCTCATCGCGGGCGACGACACCGCCGCGGCTCACCCGCCCCTGCCCTTCCGCGTCCTCATCATCCCCGTGCCCCAGGACGCGGAGAAACAGGCGCTCGGCATCGTGGTTCAGATTCCTCGGGCGTCCCTGGGTGCGAGCGCCGGGCCGATCGAGCTGTTCGGCTACGCCATTGCCCGGTCGGGTCAGGTCGAAGACCACTTCGCGCATTTTCTCCGGTTGGATTCGGCCCTCGCAAAGACCCTCGGGGAGGGAATCGAGGGCCTGTCGTTCGCGGGCCGCTTCGAGGTGCCTCCCGGCGACTACACCCTGCGCTTCCTGGCCCAGCGCCCCGGAGGCGAGACGAGCACACGCTTCTTCGACGTCACCGTGCCGAAGCGGGAGTCGGCCGCGGGCTTCCTCCTGCCCCCGATCTTCGCGGACAATTCCAGAGCCTGGGTGGAAGTGGCGCTCCGCTCCGGCGGTGAGGCGGGACTGCCCTTCCGATTGGAACTGGGCGGGGCGCCCCTCACTCCCAAAACGGAGGTCACGGTGCGACCGGGGCGAAGGGAGCGCGTGGTGCTCGTGGCCTACGTACCGAACACCACCCAGGATCCGGCGACCGACGTCGACATCCGATCGGTGCTCTCGGATGACGCCGGGAGGCGTTTTCCCACGGGCGCCATCACGGTAGAGAGCGTTCTGCACGGCGAGGACGGACGCCGGTCGTATGTCCTCGGATTCACACCCGGGGATGTTCCCCCGGGGAGCTACACCCTGCGGGTGCACATCGGCGAGTCCGATTCCATCCTTCAGTCGTACACCCGATTGATGGTCCTCCCCCGGGAAACCGCCGACCGGCACTAGAGCCAAAGGTTCGGGTCGGTGAACGCCGACATTTGAACTGCGTTCAACAACTTGACGCCGGGGCGAACGTGTCCTAGGGTTCACCCAACCTTATTTTCCGCGCCGTCAAGCCGGCGCTTGTCCTCTACCCTCAGAGGAAGAAAGTGAATCAAATGTCACTCAAGAAACTGGCGGCCTTCGTCGCCACCCTCGTTCTACTCGCGGGATTTGCGCACGCGCAGACCACCGGTGAGATATACGGAAAGGCCACGGACAAGAGCGGCGCCGTCGTTCCCGGCGTCACCGTCACCTTGACCAGTTCGGCCCTGCTCCAACCGCAGTCCGCGGTCACCAGCGGCACCGGCACCTACCGGTTCCCGGGCATCCCGATCGGCACCTACACGGTGAAGTTCGAGCTCGCCGGCTTCACCACCGTGGTGCGCGACGGCGTCAGCATCGTGATGGGCCGCAACGCCCAGGTCAACGGCACCCTCGATGTGTCCGCCATGCAGGAAGTCGTCACCGTCACGGGTGAAGCCCCCCTCATCGACATGAGGAGCAACGCCCGGGTGAACAACTTCAACCAGGAAGCTCTCCAGAACATCCCCTCCGCCCGCGACCCCTGGGTCATCCTCCAGCAGTCGGCCGGCATCGTGATGGACCGCGAGAACATCGGCGGCAACCAGTCCGGTCAGCAGAGCAACTTCATCGCGCGCGGCGCCGCCACCTCCCAGCAGAAGTGGAACCTCGACGGCATCGACATCACGGACATGAGCGCCACCGGCGCCTCCCCCGTGTACTACGACTTCGACGCGTTCGAGGAGATGCAGGTGACCACGGGCGGCGCGGACGTGAGCATGCAGACCGCGGGCGTGGGCGTGAACCTCGTGACCAAGAGCGGCTCCGACCGCTTCAAGGGCTCGGGCCGCTACTACATCACCGACAAGAAATTCCAGGCCACGAACGTCACCGACGACCTGCGCCGTCAGGGCGCCACCTCGGGCAACCCCATCCAGAACATCAAGGACTACGGCTTCGAAATGGGCGGGCCCATCGTGAAGGGCAAAGCGTGGATCTGGGGCAGCTATGGCACCCAGGACATCAAAGTGGGAGTCAACGGCTTCTTCCTCAAGGAGGCCGAGCGGGCGGGCTGCGGCGTCACCCGCAACGCGAACGGCACGGTCAAGAGCACGGCCGACCTCTCGACCATCCCCTTCGACACCAT
>CAZYEA010000258.1:0-6508 GCA_964646485.1 uncultured Acidobacteriota bacterium | reverse complement strand
GACAAGCACATCGAAGTCATCGGCCGTCAGATGATGCGCTGGGTGAAGATCGAGGAAGTGGGGGATTCCGACTTCCTGGTCGACGAAGTGGTGGACTTCTACCGCTTCATGCGCGAGAACGCGAAGCTCGAGGCGGCCGGCAAGGCTCCCGCGGGCGCCAAGCGCATCCTCCTCGGCATCACCAAGGCGTCGCTCTCGACCGACTCGTTCATCTCGGCCGCGAGCTTCCAGGAAACCACGCGCGTGCTCACCGAGGCGGCCATCTCCGGCCGCGTCGACCACCTGCGCGGTCTCAAGGAGAACGTCATCATGGGCCGGCTCATCCCCGCCGGCACGGGCATGCCGTACTACCAGCGCGTGGAAATCCCCGAGGAGGTCTACGAGGCCCGCGAGGAGAGCTTCGACCAGGATTATTCGAAGCCTGACCTGGGCACCGAAGAAGTGGTGACAGGCGGCAGCTACGGCGCGGATTCGTAAGAAGCCGTGTCAAGTGACGTGAAACGGGCACTGGAATTCCGGTGCCCGTTTTCTTTGGCCCCGCGCCGATTCGTACTCGTACTCGTGCGTCGTACTCGGCCGTACTGCCTCGACAGGCGCCCTCCGACTTGGCACAATATCGGTTCAGAGCTATATTCCCCCGGTGAGTGATGTCGTCTACACGGACGAGTTCCGTGACTGGTGGGACTCCCTTTCCGAGACCCAGCAGGAGGACATCGCGCACGGCGTCGACCTGCTGCAAGCGAAGGGCCACGGACTCGGCTTCCCCTGGACAAGCGCGATAAAGGGTGCCAGTTTCGCGCTTCGTGAGCTTCGGGTTCAGAGTATGGGCCGTCCAATTCGTGTCTTCTACGCCTTCGACCCAGCGCGTTCGGCAGTGCTGCTCATCGGTGGCGAGAAGAAGGGCCAGCCCAGGTTCTACGAACGCATGATTCGCCTGTCGGAACGCCTTTGGAATGAGTACCTCTCGTCATAGCAGAACTGAAGTAGAGAGAAACGGAAGATCAATATGCGCGTCCACAAATGGGATGGCCTGAAGAAGAAGTCCTTCACGCCCGAACAACTCGAACGACTGGAGCAGCGAACGCGGAAGACGCTCCTGGATATGCGGCTGCGCGAGCTGAGGAAAATCGCCGGCGTCACTCAGGCGAGCCTGGCCCGGCGCCTCAAGGTGTCGCAGGGGCAGATCTCTGAAACCGAGAATCGGGAGGACGTGCTGGTCTCGACGTTGCGTCGCTACGTGGCCGCGCTCGGCGGTGAGATCGAAGTCGTGGCTCGCTTTGGCGACAAAACTCTGAGGGTCAGCCTCTAGCGTAGGAGCGGCGGCAGGGCCCCTACCCCGGGGAGCCCTGACGGCCTTTCCTTTCCCGCCTTAGCCTGGCATGCTGCCTTCCATGGAGAGTGTTAGCGAGGCTGCGCGGTTATCGCGGGCCTGGTTCGCGTCATCAATCGCCGGGTTTCTCGACGCATCCCCTGACGCAATCCTCGGGCGGCTCACGGCAAGTTCTTCGTTCGACGTCTCAGTGTCTCAGCGCGATGCTTGGGCGCTTCAGATCGTCACCCTCAAGGCCAGCCTCGGTGGCCTGAGCGGATCGGTGTTCCTGGAGTTCACGATCCCCCGAATGGGGCGTCGGATCGACGTAGTCCTGCTGATCGGCCCTATCGTCTTCGTGGTCGAGTTCAAGGTGGGCGAGGCCTCTTTCGACCGTGCGTCGATCGACCAGGTCTGGGACTACGCCCTTGACCTCAAGAACTTCCACGAGGGGAGCCACACCGTTTCGATCGTTCCCGTCCTCATCGCAAGTTCCGCGAAAGAGACCCCTCCTTTGCAACTTCACCGGGACGACGACGGCGTCTATCAGCCAGTCAAGGTGAACCCGGACGGATTCCGATCAACCATGGATCGGGCTCTGGCGTCCGTCAGCGGTGTCGAACTCGCCCACGAGCCATGGGCCGCCTCGTCGTACCGGCCGACGCCAACGATCGTCGAGGCTGCGAGAGCACTGTATGCGCAGCATTCGGTCGAAGCCATCGCGAGACATGATGCGGGAGCTCAGAATCTGCACTCGACCTCACGCCGCATCGAGGACGTGGCGCGTGAGGCGCAGGAGAAAGGCCACAAGGTCATCTGTTTCGTGACCGGCGTGCCTGGGGCCGGAAAGACTCTCGTCGGGCTCAATGTCGCAACGCAGCGCCCAGATGGTCGGGCGCACCTGCCCGCGGTGTTCTTGTCAGGTAACGGGCCGCTCGTTGCCGTGCTTCGGGAGGCGCTCACGCGAGACGAGGTCGCCCGTCTCAGGTCCCAGTCGAAGATAGTCCGGAAGGGAAAGGTGGGCGAGAGCATCAAGGCCTTCATCCAAAACGTGCATCACTTCCGCGACGACGCACTCATCGATACTGCGGCGCCCGTTGAGCACATAGTCATCTTCGATGAGGCTCAACGCGCGTGGGACCTGAGGAAGACGGCCAGCTTCATGCGTCGAAAAAAGAACCAGCCGGACTTCAGCATGTCGGAGCCGGAGTTCCTGATCTCGTGCATGAATCGTCACAAGGATTGGGCGGTCATCATCTGTCTGGTTGGGGGAGGTCAGGAAATCAACGATGGTGAAGCCGGGATCTCCGCGTGGCTTGATGCCGTGCGATCACACTTCCCGGAGTGGCACATGTACCTCTCCGCGCGACTGACCGACAGCGAATATGCCGCCGGCCACGCTCTGGACGCCGTGCGAGATATTCCGGATGTCCACTTTGACGAAAGTCTTCACCTTGCCGTCTCGATGCGCTCGTTCCGAGCGGAGAAGGTCTCACTCTTCGTCAAATCGGTGCTCGATTGCGAGAAGGACTCCGCGAGGGCAGCCCTGCGAGATATTGCGACCCGCTATCCGATGGCACTCACCCGCGACCTGGATCTAGCCAAACGTTGGATCCGAGCGAGGGCGAGGGGAACAGAACGCTTCGGGCTCGTCGCGTCGTCGAAGGCCCAGCGACTGAAGCCCCACTCCATCGACGTCCGCGTGGAGGTGAACCCGGTCCACTGGTTCCTCAACGACAGGGACGACACACGATCGAGCTACTACCTGGAGGATGCCGCAACGGAGTTTCAGGTACAGGGCCTCGAGCTGGACTGGGTCTGCGTTACGTGGGACGGGGATCTGCGCTTCACTGGCAGAGGCTGGAGTCATCACGATTTCCGAGGCTCTGGCTGGCAGAACGTCAAGAAGCCCGAGAATCAGGGCTACCTGCTCAACTCGTATCGAGTCCTCCTCACTCGCGCGCGACAAGGCATGGTCATCTTCGTGCCTCCGGGCGATGCTGCTGACCCAACTCGGTTCCCCGCGCTCTACGACCCAACGTTCGCCTATCTCTCTGGGCTAGGGATCCCTACCCTCGCTTGACCCTGCGCTCAGGCGGAGCGGCGAGGATCCGCATCCGGCGTAACGCATCGGCGGGAACTGACGGTCCCTCGACTCGTCGAAGCCAGGCTACAACACTCGCAAGGGATGCCACGCCGCAGAAAGCCGTGTCAGATATGCACAGTCTCTGAGGGCGTCCACACCCTTCACAGAGCAGGACGCTCTGTCGACGCGAGCGATCCTTGGAATGGTCCTTGGGTTCACGGTTGGTCCGACAGGATGCTCGCAGCTGCTTCATTGGGCTTGATCGTCCTCCCTTCGAAGAGCTTACAAACTCAGCGTGCCAAGTCGGGACCAATTCGGTTGGCGCTTCCCATTGGCGCGCGTCTTCGATGCCGACCCTATCCTCGCCCGGTCAGCTTCCGCTTCTCCGAGCCCGCCAACCTCCGCCCCGAGTCCTCCTCCGCCATATGCGGCGACGCGAACGCGGGATACGGCACCGCGAACGCCGCATCCGTCACGACCAACTCCGGCGCGTGCGTCCGAACCGCGGCGTCGACGAGCGCGTACCCGTGATTCATCAGCACCGCCCGCTCCACTTCGCTGAAGGCGTCGAGGTCGGTGCGGATGTGGGCGATGACGCCCCGCGCGAACTCCTTCGAATAGCCCGGATCCCGCGCGCCCGGATAGTGCGTCGGCGAGCTGGCGACACCGAAATAGCCCCCGCCAATCGTGCCCTGGGTGTAGCCCGCAATGAGAAAGCGCTTTCGGAGGCCTCGCGCCTGGGTGTCCTGAATCGATTGATAGCGCTGTATGCGCCAGAAGAAGTTCTTGTCGGCCTCGGCGTCCATCAGGCCGCCCGCGTCTGACACCAGCACCACGCGGTGGCTCTTCCACACGGGCTCCAGGCCCATGTTGTCGTAGACGCCGCCGTCCGTCACGCGCAGGTCTTCGAGGATCTGCTTTCGCTCATCGGCGCTGACGCCTTTCGCTCGGCCTCCTTTGAACCGCTCGGCGGCGCGGTCGATGCGCAGCGGGCCGAAGAGCGGCGGGAAGCAGGCCGAGGCGGCCACGGCCTGGGCCAGCGTGAAGCCTTCGGGCGGCGCGTAGCCGGCGAGGTAGGAGCCCACGCGATCGCGTTCGAAGATGAAGTTCGCTCCGAAGGCCATGTCGGTGCCGCAGAACACGAATCGCGGGTGGTCGGGCAGGAGGTTGAGCGTGCCCTTGCCGAAGGCGTCTTCGAACTTGTCGATCATGGCGTCGATCACGAAGGCGCCGCGGAACCAGTTCCAGGGGAGGAGGAACTTCTTCGCCATGGCTCCGGTGCGGATGTCTCTTGAGGTGAGGGCTTGAAGCGGGCGGGCGATGTCGCGGGTGAAGTCGAGGGGGCGGTTCTCGTTGGTGGCGGCTTGCGCTTCGGCGATGGCCCACTGGGCGGCGGTGATGCTGCCGCCGGAGACGGAGGCGATGGTGTCGAAGTCGGGGCGGGTGGCGATGCCGAGTTCGAAGAGGCGTTGAATGGCGCCGAGGTGGAAGAGGGTGGCGCGGAAGCCGCCGCCGGAGAGGCAGAGGGCGATGCCGCGTCGCTTGGACGGCAGGGCCTCGGCCTCGGAGTCGAGGATGGGGTCGGGTTCGTCGGCGTCGGACGCCATGGGAGTGGCGGAATGTTAGCGGCAGCGGCGTAGACCCACGAGCATCTGGACGATGCGGGTGAGCTTGTGCTTCGCGCGGGTGGCGTCCGCGGGGCTGACGCGACCCGTGACGCGGAGGACGTCGATGGCGGCGGCGCATTCCATGGCGGAGCCCTTGGCCATGGAGAAGAAGTGGTGGCGGTCCCGGCGGGTGCGGCGGGCGTTGCCCTCGGCGAGCGTGAGCGCGATCGAAGAGGAGGCGCGTTCGAGTTGATCGCGAAGAGCGGGGCGTGCGGTCTTCGTGAGGGCGGGGACCATCGCGGCGAATTCGAGGGCGACCTGGAAGGCGTCGAGGCGTTCGTGGTCGAGGAGGACGGGCGTGGCGTTCGCGTCAGGCGCGACGGGAGTGGCGGGCTCGGCGGTTGCGTCTTCGGGCGTGAGATTCAATGCGGGACTCCTTTGGATGGGAACGGCCCAAGCGCCGTCCTCACCCGAAAGGACGGTGCGTGCCTTCCACGCGTGGAGTCCCGCCGTCTCACGGCCGAAGCGTAGCAACCGTCGTGACCGCCACTCCGGGGCCGCGGCGTCGCGCGGGGATGCTCGTGCTCGGACGTGAGCGGAAGGGGTCAAAGGGCGGAGTCAGGGCGACGGCGGCTACGGCCGAGCACGCGAAGGAGTACGCGTACGACTGCACCAACGCCGAGTTCGCGTTCGTCCGATCGGTGGTGCTCCGAAACTCGCGGCCGATTCTCTCCAACGCAACCATTGCGCTAGACTGACGCTTGTCATGCTCCGGTTCCTCACCGTCTCGCGGCTCGTCGCGCTGGCTCTGCTCCTTTGTATCGGGCAGGACCTCGCGGGGGACCTCGCCTGTGACCAGGCGGTGGCCGCGCCTGCCCGCGCGGCGATGACGAGCACCTCGACGGATGGCGATGAGTGTCAAAGCCTGTGCGTGCCTGACTGTTTTTGCTGTTGCCGGGGCGTCAGCGCTGACGTTTCGGCCTTGTTGATCGTCGATGGGCGGGTAGCCACCGCGCCGCCATCGCCATACCGGCTTCAGCCCACGGGCGTCCCCGGCTCCATCTTCCGCCCTCCCCTCCCCCGCGCCTAGTTCGCGGGAATAGCCGTCCGTAATTCGGGCCCCTCCTCGGAGCGCGCGCCCGGTTCGGCGGAAGGTACGAATAGTCCGTTGTGTGGAGGGCGTGCATGCTGTTTCGTGGAGTTGTCTTGGGTTCCGTGGCGACCTTTGTGCTGGTCGCGCACCTGGCGGCGCAGGAACCACTCGGTGTCGATGCGTATGTTGGAATCGTTTTAAGGGCGCACCCGCGCGCTGGCCAGACCCGCGCCGTGGAGGCGCTCGCCGCCGCGGAACGACGCGTGGCCGGCGCCTGGCCCGACCCGGTCTTCGGCGTCTCAACCGGGCATGGGAAAGACGGGCCCGACGGCCGGGTCGAAGGCGGCGTGTGGGACTATTCGTTTTCCCAGACCTTTCCCTGGCCGGGCGCGCGCTCCGCGCGAATCAGAGGG
>CAZYEA010000257.1:0-6533 GCA_964646485.1 uncultured Acidobacteriota bacterium | reverse complement strand
CCTACGCGAAGAAGTGGATCGCGAAGCGTCGCACCGACAAGGGCGAGCCGCTGCGGGCGTCCACGAGGGCCAACTACGACGCGACGCTGGAACACCACCTAGTGCCGACGTTCGGACGAATGCGTCTGCGCGACATCACCAAGGGCGCGGTGCGCCGCTGGTACGAAGACACGCTGGAGGGCAACGGCGACAGCCCGCGGGCGAACTCGAAGGCGTACGGGCTGCTCCGAGCGATCATGAACAGCGCCGTCGACGAGGACCTAATCGAAGCCAGTCCCGTGCACATTCGCGGCGCCGGCTACCAGCCGAAGCGTCGCCGGCTCGAACCCGCGTCGATCGAGGAACTCGACGTGATCGTGGAGAACATGCCGGAGAAGTGGAAGCTGATGATCCTGCTCGCGTCCTGGTGCGCGCTGCGCTACGGGGAGATCGCCGAGTTGCGCCGCAAGGACATCAAGCTGCGTCACACCAACGGCCGCTGGACCGGCGTCATCCAGGTGCGCCGCGGTGTGGTGTGGGTGAACCGCAAGATCCAGGTCGAGCCGCCGAAGTCGGAGGCCGGCATCCGCGACGTCGCGATCCCGCCCCACCTGATCCCGATCATCAAGGAGCACCTGGAGACCTTCGCGGCGCCCGGCCAAGAGGGTCTGCTCTTCCCCGCCGCCAACGGACGCCAGCAGTGGCCCTCCACCATCACCGGCTACTTCAAGAAGGCCGCGACGATCGCCGGGCGCTCCGATCTCCGCTTCCACGATCTCCGGCACACCGGCGCGGTGATGGCTGCCCAGCAGGGGGCGACCCTCGCCGATCTTCAGGCTCGGCTCGGACACTCAACGGCCAACGCCGCCCTGCTGTATCAGCACACCGCGAAGGGGCGAGATCAGCTCATCGCCGAGAACCTAACCCGGCTCGTCGAGAGTCATTCCTCGCTTGGATGAGCCATATCTTCATCCGAGGGCGAGCCTTCCTCAACTGTCGAGCGAGCTGCGCTGCGTCGAGACGCCCGTTCGCGAGCAAGGATCAAGAGGGCGTACTCCTGGCGCTCGGCAAACGTCACACCCGATCTACGCCGGTCGAACTCCAAATCTGCACTGGGCTCCGGCAGAGGAAGGTCCTGAGGCAACGCTGCGAGGACGCGTTCGAGGCCGAGCAAGTCGTCCACGCTTCCGAGGGATAGCTCGCCGATCGATGGCCAACTCCTGCGGCCGTTGCTTGTCGTTCCAACGGAAACCATCAGTCCCATGAAGGTTTGAAGATTCCACACCGGGCTGGAGTTGATGACCTCCCAGAGCAACTCGCGCGTCGGTTCAGCCCCCAGGACCTCTCGAAGGCACCACGCGTCGTGAACCAAGCGCGTGTCACCTTCGATCGGGCGCAGAGCAGCCTCGCGCACCCTCGCGGCCAGCTTGTCAGCCACGAGGCTCCGCGCCTGGCCAATCACGTCCGGGTCGAGAGAGCTGGACCCTTCAGAGCGCAGCATGTCCGCGGCGAGAGTCAGGCGCGAGCCTCCAGCGGATGCGAGTTCTCTTGCGAGCGATACTGGTTCGTCGGCCTTCGCCTCGAACACAAGCTGACGACTCACCGATCTGATCATGAATCCGCCTGAACCGAAGACCGCCCTCTCGTTCGAGACTTCCTCGTATACGTCACCTAGGACAAGGAGGACTTCACGAACGGGAAGTTGGCCAGTTTCTTGGAGGAACTGGAGTCTTCCAACCATCCCAGTGGCGTCACGGATGAGCCAACTACGCATCTGCTCCTTCGCACCCTCGTCGTGCTGAAGTGACGCAAGCGTTTTTGTGAGTTGTGCCTGCGAAACGTCTCCCTCGGGAACGCCGATCTGGACGTAACGATCGAAGAACTCGGAACAGTCGACCCCGAAACGGCGCCTGGCATCATCGCGATGACTGTGACTGTACGACATATTCTCACGCGCGCCGCGGAGGACCAGGAACAGTTCCGCCAATAGGCCAGCAACAAGATCCGGCGCCTTTGCGCCGGCATCCGTGACCATTCCGCGCCAGCGCTCCCATCGCTGCTTGTTGGTCTCCTTATCTGATCCCGTCCACCGTTGCGGGTCACCCACCAACTCTGCCCGATGCCTGAGAATGAGGCTGAACACCGCAGGCTCGAATCGGCGCAAGAAAGTGATGTGTAGAAAATCAGCGAAGTCGACCTCGCCATCTACCTCCGGCCAGAGGGCATCGACTTGAGTGAATAGAAGCTTGAAGGCTCGCGGCTGATCCAGATATCGCGAGAGACACTCGTCCCATCCCGATTGCAGCCGCTCCTGCATGTTCGCATCGAGTTCGATGCTATGTCGCGCACAAAGGTCATCGACTCCCTGATTTATCAGACGTAGCCGCTGGAGCTCCATCAGTGGAGGGACTTCGAGTCGGACCTGAACCATCTTTTCTAGGTACTGGCGGGCTCGCCCGGGGCCAGTTCCGATGAGATCCGTGCGTGTGAGGGTGTCTTCCAGGGTCGACTCGTCGTACGCGAGGAGGTAGTAGACGTTAGGGAGGCGACCAAGCAGTCGTACCAGCTTGAACGTCAAGAGAAGCTCTGGCGGCTGAAGCCGGTCCAGGTCATCGAGGATGACCAACACCGGATGGTCGATTTCCCTTAGCGCGCCCACCGCCTTCTCGCGCAAGGTTTCGGGACTCTGATCTCCTGTGACCAGTGCGCCAAGACGGTCGATTGCGGCGCTGCCATCTACTCCGACGAGGCCACCAATCGCGCCGACCGGCGACAGGCGGCTCACCCATTTGCCAATCTGTTGTCGAGTGTTCTTGCCGAGAGCGCCGTCCGGTAGGGCACCTCCAAGTTCGTCGAAGAAGCCAAGCACGGCCGTCTCGTAGGTTGAGTATGCCCACGGGTTGTACGAGGCCACACACCATTGGGCCTCCGTTCTGAGTGCCTCGGCAATCTCCGACAGCAACGTCGTCTTGCCACTTCCCCATGGCCCCACAAGCGCAATCACCGAACTCGGGGATTGGTCGGCCACTGCCTCGATCGCGCGTATGAGCTGACCCACCACGCGATCACGACCTAGCTGATCCGCCCCGGTTGCCGGATCGTCTCCGTACAACCAGGGGCTGCCGGACGCCGTCTTCCACCTGGGTTGCGGACGGTTCGCCTCGGGGGTCACGGCTGTGCCCTCCATCACCGTATCGACCTCCGTTCAATCACCCGGCACACCGTCTTCGTCTCCGATGAAGTTGATGAATGCCGCGCCAAGAGAGTTGGTAGCCGAAGCCCAGATCCCTTGTTCGGTCATCATTCCGCTGAAGCTCTGCGCGGTCAGCCTCCACCCCTCCAGATCTGACAGGAGACGACCACGGAGGAGCTCGTCTGCCCCGAGCTGAGGGAAGGCCGGGTCGATGATGGAGCTCTTGGGACCCATCATCACGTTCGGCCTCTGCAGCGCGTGCCGCTCGTACCAAGATGAGGGGTCATGCAAGAAGACGAGAAGCGACATGTGCATGGGAGTCATCTCGTCGACGATTCGGATGAAGCGAAGTCGCAACTCCTCGGACGGCGCGCCGGGTGCCAGGGAGTTCGTCACTGCGTTGCGCAGAGCGCGCAGCTTCTCCGCGTGGCTCGTCCCTTGCGCAGCCTTGCTCGCTGCGACCACCGCATCAACGAACCGGTCGTCATCAGCGAGAACCTCGAAGTCGAGCTTGTTGCCCTCAAGCTCGGATATCGCCTCCGCGACCGTTTCGAACCATGCCTGCATGCGCTTGTTGTAGGCCCAACCCATCGCGAGAGAGAAGGCCACGGCCAACGCCGACCCTGCGACCGGGACCATGCCGACAGAACCCTCGACCACTGCCTCGACAATCTCGCGTCCTGTGCTTCGCTTCGGAGGTGCATCCATAGCGAGAAGCTACCGCTGAGGACTGACATTTCGGGCAACTGGCTGTCGGATCGGGAGGATCAGCCCCCTAACTACTCCGCTGCCAGAGCCTCGCCGAGGGGACCTGGCGAAGCATCTTCTCGAGATCGCTCACCCGTACGCGGATAATCCTCTTCCCGGTACGAAACGCGGCGAGCTCGCCCGAGGCGATCCGACGGCGCAGCGTGTGGACGCTGATACCGAGCATCTCTGCGGCGGCGGACAGGGAGATGAAGGCACCGGGCTTGATGCTTTCGATGACGGGCATGGTCTCTCCTTCGTTGTAGTTGGACGTTCAGAAGCCGATCGATGGGCCGCCGCGGTCCCGCTCGTTCTCGAAGCTGGGAAGGTGTTCCTCCTCCGGCCGGCGGCGGCCTGGCGGAGTAACGGTCTCCCACACCTCCTTCTCGGGTGCGGGCGGCCAGCCCAGCCGCACACCGGCGGTGCTGACGACTCGCCACCAGAGGGCGGAGGCGGCATGCTCATCCGGCAGCGGTCCCTCAGCGAGCGCGTGCTCGACCACTTGGGGAACGTCGACGCCCCTGTCCGCGAGCGCATGGAGCCGGCGCGCGATCACGAGCCGCTCCGGATCATGCGCCAGCGCCGGGTCGAGGGTAGGGAGCAGCCGTCCCCACTCCCCCATGCCCAGCGATCGATCCAGCCGCGCGTCGAGGTCGCGCTGCCAGCGTGCCGACGCGTCCCCTACGGCTGGCGCCCCGGTGGGACGCAAGTCGGACGCCGGCACGTCCATCACCGCTCGCCACACCGAGATGTCGCCAAGCAGGGCGCCGTTCTCGAACATCCGGGGAGTGAGTGACATCGGCCCCAGCCAGTCCGGAGGGCGGTGGTGGGAACGGACCTCCCACCGCAGTGCGTCTGCCAGCCGCTCGACCCTCTCGGCGCGGGCCTGCAAGTACGGTCCCCACACCTCGTCCTGGGCGATGCGGGACGGGATGCCGCGCAGCCACGGCAACGGCCCCGGCACCTTCTCGGGCACCAGGAGCTGGAGCCGGTAGTCCAGCATCGCGGCCGGGTCGCGGGCCGTGTCGAGTTCGTCCATGTTCGCTGCCTGCCGAAGCAGCGCCATCGGATCGTGGCCGTCGGCTGCGAGTCCGAGGAGGTCGGCGCGCAGCGTCTCCCATGCGGGGCACTCGGTCAGCCACGGGACGACCCGGTCGGCCTCGTCATCGAGTTGCCGGGCGGCGTCCGTCCCGACGACCTGTTCGGCTGCGACGCCCAGAGCGTCGGTGTAGCGGGCCACGGCCGGAGCCAGCAGCCGTGCCGGGTTGTCCTGCTCGCGCAGCACGGTCGTGGCCGAGACGGGCGCGTCGTTCCGGGCGAGAATGCGCTCGAGCCGCTCGACGCCGGTGAGCAGGTACACCGAGTCGGTGTGCGCCAGCCCGTGCGGGTCGCCGTCGCCGACGATCTGCAGGTAGACGTGGTTGGCCTGCCGCCCGCGGGTGAGCATGGTGTACAGCTGCTCGCGCGACTCCTCCCCGGTCGCTAGTCCGTGCATGGTGTCGGTGGTGAGGCCCTGGGCGCCGTGGATCGTGGTGGCGTAGCCGAGGCCGACCCACTCCCTCACGTAGTCGGCGGGCAGCGTCACGGCGTGCTTCGAACGCAGGCTCTGGACGCGCAGGCTGCCGTCCGTCGCTACGGACGCCACGCGCCAGCGATCTCCGTTCTTAACCCAGTCGCGGCTTCCGACAGGCAGCCTGCGGTCGTTGTGACGGGTGATCACCAGGTCGCCAGCAACCGCGCTGTTGCCGTCGGCAAGACCGGCGCCAGGGCCGGGCATGACTTGGCCGCCGTGGTGGCGCTGCTGCGCGAGCTGGTTGAGCCTGGCAACGAGGTCTCGGGTCGGGGCGAGCATGAGGGCGTCCAGGCAGTTCGAGTGGTCCTGGGTCCACGCGTCCAGCACCGCGTGCGCCATGGTCTCGATGTCGCCGACGTGAATGCGGTCGTGGTCGAGGTAGTAGCCCAACGCCTCGCCCCGTCCCTCTCGTAGCGCCGTGGACGCTACCGCCTCGGCCGGGTCGTCGAACCGGAGGACCTCGGTCAGCCGACACGCGCCGTGCGCCGCTTCGATGTCACGCAAGACACCGCCGGCGCCGATCGCCGACAACTGGCGATCGTCCCCGATGAGGCGCACGCTGCCACCTCGGATCATCACCTCGGCGATCGCCCGGTCGAGGCTGAGGGTGTCGGCCATGCCGGCCTCGTCGATGATCACCAGGCTGTCCGGGCCGATGCCGGCCAGCCAGGCGGGCGTCGGCTGCTCCGGATGGTCGAGACTCCAGGTGAGCTTGGCGAGGGTGTCGCAGGGCACGTCCAGCTGATCAGCCAAGGCCTTCGCGGCGGCTGCGGACGGCGCCAGTCCGATCACGGTTCCACCGGACTCGGCCCATGCCGAGCCGAGGACGCGCATGGCGGTGGTCTTGCCGGTGCCGGCCGGCGCGATGGCAAGTTGGACGCGCTGCCCCGAGCAGGCCATGTCGCGGACGAGGTCGCTCTGGCCGGGCGTCAGCTGCGTCCCGTTGGCGAGCGCTTCGAGCTGGGCGAGATCGACGAGGCTCGGCTCGACGGCGCGTCCGTCGGCACGACCGGCGTTGGCTACGATCCGCTGTTCGGCGTC
>CAZYEA010000256.1:4031-6538 GCA_964646485.1 uncultured Acidobacteriota bacterium | reverse complement strand
CGGGGGGTTGTTGAGTCCTGGGGGGTCGTGTTCGACCCGGGGCGCCGGGGCGCCGAGGCTCTGCTTTCGGAGCGTGCGTGCGGCGAACTCCCGGGTCGAGGCGCATTCGCCCGCGCGGACTCCGAGGCCGATGACCGCGATACGCGCGGGCTCGGGCGCTTTCGGAGCGTGAGGCCGCGGCTCGAGCAGGGAGGTCCGCGATTCACTTCGCCACTCTTCGACGATGAGATGAGCGTTGTTGCCTCCGAAACCGAAGGCGGAGAGGGCGGCCCGGCGCGGGGTGCGACTGTCCCACGCCTCCGGAGCCTGCAGCAGGCGGAGGGAGGAGCCCAAAAGGTCATCCGCGGGCGCGTCGACTTGGGCGGAGGGCGGCTTGACTCCACGATCGAACGCGGTGAGCGTCTTCGCTAGGGCGGCCATCCCGGCGCTGGTGATGAGGTGTCCGAGGTTTCCCTTCACCGAGCCGGCCGCGACCGAATGCGAACCAAAGACGCGAGATGTGCTCCTGATCTCGACCCCGTCCCCCACGCGCGTGCCCGTGGCATGGCATTCGAGGAGGGAGATATCGGAGGGCTCGAGGCCGGCCTGGGCGTACGCCGCCTCCATGGCCCGGACCTGGCCTTCTTCGGAAGGTGCGAGGAGCCCGTGGCCCCGGCCGTCGTTCGACAAGCCGATGCCGCGGATCACTCCGAGGATGCGATCGGAGTCGTCGACTGCGTCCTTCAGGCGCTTCAGGGCCACGCAGCCCGCCCCCTCCGCGGGCACGAGGCCGTCCGCGTCCTTGTGGAAGGGACGGCTGCGGCCGGAGGGCGAGAGGGCCTTGAGGGCGGTGAAGCCCATGTGGATGAAGAGGTCGTCCGCGCGCGAGACCGCGGCCGCGAGCATGAGGTCGGCGCGTCCGTCGCAAAGCGCGTCGCAGGCGAGCTTGATCGCGTAGAGCGAACTCGCGCACGCCGCGTCGATGGCGAAGGCCTGGTCGGCGAGGCCGAGGTTCAGCGCGCGGGCGGCCAGGAACGCGGGCAGACCGGAGGAGAAGCGGTTCCGCGCGTCGATGCGGTCGGTGGGGCCCACACCGCTCCAGACCTGCTCCGCGAAGTGCGACAGTCCGGAAGAGGGAAACGAGAGGTTCGCGAGCACGAGGCCGGTGCGAGAGCGCTGCCGATCCGCGTCCTTGACCCCCTGCAAGGCCTCGCGGGTGGTGTGGAACACCAGCTTGAACAAGGGATCGAGGCCGTGGATCTGGGCAGCGGCGAGGGAGAAGCCGCTCGGGTCGAAGCGATCCTCGAAACCCCGGATGTAGCCGCCGCGGAGTGAAGACACCCGGTCCGCGGTCGCGGCCCCGGGTCTGGCCAGGAGCTGCTCGGGATCCACGCGCCACCTTCGTTCCGGAACCAGGCTCAGCAGGTCCTGGCCCGCGAGAACGCGGTTGAACAGTTCCTCGGCGCTGAAGGCGCCGGGAAGCGCATACGACTGGGCGACGATCGCGATCGGTTCGAAGCGGTTCAAGTGGGCAGGCTCTGGGTTCAAGAGGGCTTGGGCGCGGCTTTTCAGGGGGCGGCCGCCCCTTCGTTGGATGGCGCGGTTACGCCTTGGGAGCGGTGTCGACCATGTGCATCTCGATCCCGCGCAACTCGCACAGCAAGCGTCCGTCCTCGGTGCGCACGATCGCGTCCGAGACGGTCTTGAGCTCGGTCACGGAGCGGGAGCGGATCGAACAGTGGAGCGGACCCGCGGTGGGTTCGTCGATATGGATGGTGAGGGACTCGACGCTCGTGGGCAGGGACGTCTTGCCCACCGCACGCATCCCCATGAGAATCGCCATCTGCAGGCCGGCGTCGATGGCCGCGGGGTCGGTGGCGTAGGGACCACCGATCCAGCCGATGTCGCGAGTGGAAGCCACGAGCGCGGAGCCGCCCTGCGGCCCAACCGAGCGGACCCCCTTGAGGACCTGGAAGTCGGGGCCATGGAAGAGCACGGGGCCGTAAACCTCGTCGGTCGCCCATGGGGTCCCGTTCTTGGGGGCTTCGAACTCCTGGGGCGACGCGTGCGGCGAGGAGCGATCGCACATGTCGGCCATGGCCCGGTAGTGAACGGGCCCGCCGGGTGAGCGCAATTCGCAGTTGAGCCGGGCGCCCGAGCCGTTCGAGACCTGCTCGCACGAGATCTCGAGCCTCGTGCCCTTGCCTTCGAAGTCCTCGATACGGATGCCCTTCAAGACCTTGAGGTCCTTGATCGCGGAGAGGCGCAGATCGGGCCGAGCGCTGCGCGCGATGCGCGCGAACACCTCGAGGGCGAGAGCGACCGGGAACACCGGAACCCCCTTCACCGCGTGGGAGGCCAGATGCGGCGAGGTCGCGGAGGAAACCACGAGATCGCCCAACACCTTGCGGGCGGCGCCATGGCCGAGGAGAACCGAGGTGTCCGGACGGCCGCCCACCACCACCGAAACCGGGGCCTGGGGATGAGTGATCGCTTCGACGAACATGCGCGAGCCGTCTTGAACCGGG
>CAZYEA010000256.1:2257-4021 GCA_964646485.1 uncultured Acidobacteriota bacterium | reverse complement strand
TGAACCGGGATCAGGGCGACCCCGCGCTCGATGAATACGGTGCGCAGCGAAGGCGTCACCATGCCGCCGTCCCACGGGCCCCAGTGCAGGACCCGCACCACCGCGTTCTTGCGCTGCCGCGCCTCGTTCTGGGCCACCGCCTCGAGGGTTTCGTTGGCCATCGCGTAGTCGGCCTGGCCGGGGTTGCCGACGCGCCCGGCCACCGAACCGAAGAAGCACAGGACCTTGAGGTCGTCGGTGCGGGTGGCCTCGAGAAGGTGATGCAGGCCGGTCACCTTGGTGTCGAACACCGCGTCGAATTGCGCGTCCGTCTTCTCCGCGACCTTCTTGTCCGCGAGGACGCCCGCGGCGTGGATGACCCCGTCGATCCGCTTGAAGTGGCCGCGGACCATGCTCACGGCCATGCCCACGTCGCCCCGGTCCTTGATGTCGCAGGGGAGGTAGAGGACCTCGGAACCCGAGGCCTTGAGGGCGGTGAGAGTGGTTCGGGTTTCGCGCGCCGCGGTCACGGCCTGCGCGGCCTGTTTGGCTTCGGAGGGTGTGGGGGTGTGGCCCGCGGCCTTCTCGGCGGCAATGTAGGCGGACTGGAGTTCGCCTTCGGTCTTGCGGCCCTCGGCCCAGGCCGGGGCGAGATCGGCGTCGGTGCGGCCCAGGATGGCGATCCGGTATTTCCCGGTCTTCACGAGCTCTTCGAGACACGAGGCGGTGACGCCGCGGGCGCCTCCGGACACGAGAAGCACCGAGCCTTCTTCAAGTCGAGGCGGGTTCGAGGCGTCGTCGATCACCGGCGCGTCCTCGAAGAAGGGGGCGGTGCGGTTGCCCGCGGAGTCGATGGCGATGTCGAGGTCGGCGCCGCCCTCGAGGACTTCCGCGGCCACGGTCTGGGCGAGTCGATCCGAATCCACCCGACCCTTGGCCACCGCGATGAAGCGGCTCGTGACCTCAGGAAGTTCGAGGGCCAGGGTGCGAACGAGGCCCGCGATGCCGCCCGTCCACTCGGCGTTTGGAGAGCCGAAGAAGGGGTCGGCCACGGCGATGAACAATCGCGCGGCCGAAGTCGATTGGGCGAGGGCGCGCGCGGTCTTGAACAGGTCCTTCTGAACGCGGATCGCGCTCTCGATGGTGCGGTCGTCGGCGAGGCCCGTGAGGTCGACCACCCGCGCGCTCGAACCGCTCGCCGCTTCGGCGGCGTCGACGATTCTGGTCTCGACTCCTCGCGCTCCCAGTTGGGCGGCGAGAGGCTCGGCGACCCCGCTGGTTCCGCGAACGATGGTCACGACTCCGGAAAAGAGGCCGCGCGGTGAGAAGCCGGGGCGAGACGAAGGGCGGCGCACCGCCACGAATCGGCCGAGCTTCTGCGGGGGGGCGACCGGCTTCGCGATGGGAGCTGGCGTTTCCGCGACGGGTGGCGGCGTCGAGGACGCGGCGGGCGCTCCCGGCAAGGCCGCACCTCCTCCCAGTCGCTCGAGAATCTGGCGCAAGGTGCGGAGCGAGCCGAGTTCGGCCGCGGGGATCGAGGGCAGGGACGGGACCAGTTCCTGAACCGCCGAGAGAATTTCGACCCGCTTGATCGAGTCGATGCCGAGGTCGGCCTCGATCTCCATGTCGAGTCCGATCATCTCCTTGGGATAGCCGGTCTTCTCGGCGACGACTCCCATGAGGGTGCTCTGGATCGAAGCAGGTGTGTTCGAAGCCTCAGGGGAGGCGGCGGCCGGCGGGGCCGCGACGCTCGGGGTCGCCGCGGCGGCGACCTCTGTGCCGGCG
>CAZYEA010000256.1:0-2247 GCA_964646485.1 uncultured Acidobacteriota bacterium | reverse complement strand
ATGTCGAGTCCGACCATGGCCGTCGGATAACCCGTCGTCTCGGCGACGACCTCGAGCAGTGCCGTCGTGATGGACGGGCCGGCCGGGGCCATGGCTCCTGAGGCGGGAGCGGCGGTGGGGGCGGCCGCCGGGCCCGTGGGCACCTGAAGGTCGGCGCTGACCCCGAAACGATCGAGGATGTTGCGCAGGCTGCGCATCGCGCCGAGCTCGGCCGCGGGAATCGCGGGCAGGGAGGGTACCTGCTCCTGCACCGCGGAGAGGATCTCGACGCGCTTGATGGAGTCGATGCCGAGGTCGGCCTCGATCTCCATGTCGAGTCCGATCATGTCCTTCGGATAGCCGGTTTTTTCCGCCACCACGGCGAGCAGAGCTTCGGAGATCGAGGGAAGGGCGGCCGCGGCGGGAGCGGGCGTCGGCGCCTGCGCGGGCGCGGGCGCGGGCGCGATCGAGACGGGAGCCACGGGAGCGGCGGCCCTCATGGTTTGAATGGCGGGCGGGGCGGCAAGCGGAGCCACTCGCGCCACAGGCGCTGCGATCGCGGTAGCTGCTATCGGCGCGGGCGCGTAGGTCAAGGCCGGGGAACTCGGGCGAGCGATCTCCTGCAGGACCGGCAGCGCCTGGCCGCTGATGCTTGCAATCGCCGCCTCGGAGGTGCGCAGGAAGGCCATGTGCGCCTCGGCCATCGAACGCTGATAGGCGGAGTGCGCCTCGGCGGTTTGTCTCTGGACTTCGGCGAAGGCGCGGAGCCACTCGGGATCCTGGGCGTGGTTTTTAGGCATCAAGGTCGTGGCTTCCTCTGCGAAGGTCTGAGGGCCGGCTGCGGGCTCATTTGCGGGCATCGAGGCGGGCGGAGAGATCGGGCGCGGGGGGTTCGGCTTGGGCAGGGCCGCGGAGCCTTCCTTGGGCGGGTACGGCTTCGCGTAGTTGGCTCCGGAGAGCATGATCGCGTGGGGTTTGGGCGTCTCCTTCCGCGCTTCGACCCGCGTGCCATGGAAGAGCTTCTCGAGGTCGACGGCGAAGCCGTTCGCGACCAGCGTCCCGAGAGCTTGCAGGAACGCGGCGGCGCCGGCCGAACCCTTGCGGTCGGTGGGGATCGCAAGATGCGGAAGGCTCGACAGAGTGTCCTTCACGAGGCCGGTGAGAACCGCGCCCGGGCCCACCTCGACGAACGTGCGCACTCCGTCCGCATACATGGCCTCGATTTCCTCGGAGAAGCGGACGGCCGAAGCGATCTGCGAGGCCAGGGTGGCGCGGATGCCGTCTTCGAAGGCGGTGTAGCGCTGGGCCGTGGCATTGGCGTACACGGGCTTTACCGCGACCTTGATGGGCTGACTCTTGAGGAAGGAAGCGAACGGTTCGACCGAGGAAGCGACGACACTCGAATGGAACGCGGTGGCCACCTTGAGGCGTGTGCCCTTGAATCCCTGGGTCTTCAAGACGGACGCCGCCGCATCCACGGCCTCGGTCGGGCCGGCAATGACAACCTGTTTCTTCGAATTGCGGTTCGCGATCACCACCGGCGCCTGCAGGAGCGCCTCCAGGGCCTCCACACTCTGCCCGCCGAGCGAGATCGCCCACATCGCACCCGAGGTGGTCGCGGCGTCCCGCATCAGCTCCCCGCGCTTCCGCGCGGTCTGGATCATCGACGCCTCGTCGAGGGCCCCGGCCGCATGAAGAGCCGTCACTTCGCCGAAGCTGTGACCCCCGAACACGTCTCCGTCGACACCGAGGTGGCGGAGGAGGCGGAGGGTGGCGAGGCTCGCGAGCCCGAGAGCCGGCTGCGCCCATTCGGTGGCGGTGAGGCGCTCGGTCTGGGCGGCACGTGCTTCGTCGGTGAAGGGCGACGGCGGGAAAACCACGCGATGGATGGTCGACTTCTGATCGCCTTCGCCGAATTGAACCGCGGCATGGTCGTCCCAGGCCTGGCGCGCGGCGTCGAACGCCATCGCGAGCTCCCGGCCCATGCCAACTGCCTGCGAGCCCGGGCCCGGGACCAGGAATGCCACGGAGCCCTCGGTTTTCGGACCCCGACCGTAGGTCGGCCCGCCGGGCAGCGTGAAGGCATTGCCGTCGACCTTGGGCCGAGCGAGAGCGATCTGCTTTTCGAGGTCTTCGGTGGAAGCGGCGACGATGGCCAGACGGCAATCGGCGGAGGCGTCGAATTTTGCCGCCGCGCCCGCGGCGATTCCGCTCAACGATGCTCCCGTCTTGAGGTCGCCGAGAACGGCGTCGAGGACCGAGATGAGG
>CAZYEA010000255.1:0-6581 GCA_964646485.1 uncultured Acidobacteriota bacterium | reverse complement strand
CAGCCACCCGATGTGCCCGATCGCCCAATATTTCGTAGCTTTGAGGATCTCAACCGGCCAGCTCTTCCGGTTTATGGAGGCATCGCCGGGATCGTCGCCTGGCAACTGGGCCGCGTCAGTCCCGGGCTCAATGTGGCGGCGTTACGGCTCCTTGCATTTGGCGGCCTGGGCCTCTGGGCGGGGAACCGGTTCTTCGTTGCGCGGCCTCGTGCACGGTCCGCAATCGCCTGGCTCGGACTTGCATCGTGGTTGATTCCGATTGCCGGGGCATTCACGGGAATGGCTGTGCTTGGCGGCCAATCAGGCCACCCTTCGAGACGAGAGCGCGGCCTGGCGTATCTCACCCTGCTCTTGTCCGCTGGCAACATACTGCTCGGTCTCATGTGGCGACCCCCTGCATGAGGTCCATGGGGCCGGTGTACCCGAGCGCCGAGAGCGAAATCGGCTACGTCGACGCCATCCACCGATATCCCGTGAAGTCCATGGCCGGCGAGCGCCTTGACGCGGCCACCCTGGGTTGGCACGGGATCGAAGGCGACCGGCGTTTCGCGCTGCGGCGGAGGCAGGAGCGAGGCGGCTTCCCGTGGCTGACCGCGAGCACTCTGCCCGAGTTGCTTCTGTTCACTCCGTTTCGAGCGGGAGACCGCGCCACCGACGAGCTCCCCACACACGTTCGTACACCTGAGGGCAAGGAGCTGGAGGTCACCAGCGCGGAACTGGCCGCGGAGATCGAGCGACGGCATGGGGCTCCGGTGGAGATGATGCACATGCGTGCCGGAATCTTCGACGACGCGAGCGTCTCCGTCATCGCCCTGGGCACCATGCAGGAGATTGGACGACTCTCGGGGATAGAGCCGGACGTGCGGCGGTTTCGTCCGAACGTCGTGGTTCGGCTTGCGGGGTCGGAGGCCTTTGTGGAGGACGGATGGGTGGGCGGCGTTCTCCAGTTCGGGGAGCGGGATGAGGGACCGCGCGTCAGCGTGACGATGCGCGACGTTCGTTGCTCGATGGTCAACTTCGATCCCGACTCGGCTCGTTCCGCTCCGCAAGTGCTCAAGTCGATTGTCGCGGCCAACGCGAACAACGCGGGAGTCTACGGAACGGTCATTCGCACGGGGCGGCTGGAGGAGGGGCAGCCGATCCGGCTCGAGATGGCGGCGGGCCGGTAGGCTCCTCGATGGGCATGATGATGAAGTCCGGGCGCCTCGTACCCCTGATCGCCGTCATCGCCATCCTGACTCCAGCCTGCGCAGATCCTGCTGCCAAAACGAGTCGGAATCGAGAAGCCCAGGCCGCGAGTGTGTTTGAAGAGGTTTTTCGCTACGAGATCGCGCAGTTCGCTCGCAAGCCATCCGATTCGACACCCGCTGCGCTCTGTCTCGCGATCGTGGAGTCGGCCGGGGGCCCTTCTAGCGATCCGCCGATGGCGACGTTCGCTCGCTTCGACAGCAGCCGCGTCGTCGTCCCCGCCTCGCGGTGTCCCTCGGGTGGAGCCGCCACACTCGTGGCGGGACCGATCGAATGGGTGTCTTCGGCCGAGGCGCGCGCGAAGTTGGACTTCCGAAGCGCAGCCTCGGGAGCGAAGTCCACCACGTACCGAGTCGTGTGGGAAGCCGACGCGTGGCATTGCGTCGGCTCGATCCTCACCTACGATCCGCTCTGAGGTCAGATCTCCGGGGGCGGCCCGTTCGCCGGCGCACTTCCGATTGTGATCGCGGCACCCCTCCAAACCGTTGAACGGGCGGACTACAATCGACGGCGACCCGCGTTCCCATCTGGAGACCCCATGCGCCTTCTGAAGCCCCTTGCTCCCTTTGCTGCCGCCCTCGCCGTCGTGGCTCTCACCGCCTCCCCCTCCCTGGCCCAGCGCGGGCGTGGTTTCGGCCAGCCCGATACGCTTTCCTGGCGCTTCCTCGGCCCTGCGGTCGGCAATCGCATCGCTTCGATCGCGGGCATTCCCGGCGATCCCACCACCTACTACGCGGGGGCTGCGTCCGGCGGCATCTGGAAGACCACCGACGGCGGCGATCGCTGGGTCCCTATCTTCGAGAACCAGCCGGTGCAGGCGATCGGCGCACTCGCGGTGTCGCTCGCCGATCCCGCGGTGGTGTGGGCGGGTACGGGTGAAGCCTGGGCCATCCGCGACAGCGACGTGATGGGCGACGGCATCTACAAGTCCACCGACGCCGGTCGCACCTGGACCCATATGGGCCTCGGGGAGACCGGACGCATCGGCAAGATCGTCACTCATCCCACCAATCCCGACATCGCCTACGTCTGCGCGGCCGGCCGCATCACCGGGCCGCAGCAGGAGCGCGGTGTCTATCGCACCATGGATGGGGGAAAGAACTGGGAGCAGGTTCTCTTCGTGGACAAGAACACGAGCTGTTCCGGCCTCGACATGGATCCGAAGAACTCGCGCAAGCTGATCGCCGGGACCTGGCAGGTCGAGATGCATCCCTGGGCCATGCTGTCGGGCGGCCCGGGCTCGGGCATCTACATTTCCACCGACTCCGGCAGCACCTGGAAGAAGGTCGAGGGCTCCGGCCTGCCCACGCCCCCGCTGGGCAAGATCGATGTCGCGATTGCGCCCACCGACTCGAACCGGGTGTACGCGCTCATCCAGACCGCCGATCAGGGCTCGGTGTGGCGCTCGGACGACGGGGGAACGAACTGGCGCGCGGTGAACTATGACCGCGCGTTGATCGGACGCGCCGGCTACTACATCGGTATCGAGGTCTCGAGCGACAACCGCGACGAGGTCTACGTCGCCGACTCGTCGTTCTGGGGATCGGTCGATGGCGGAGAGACCTTCCGGCAGGTGCCGATGGGCGGGGACACCCACGACATCTGGATGGATCCGAAGAACGGCGACCGCTACGTGGTCACCCACGACGGCGGGCTCAACATCACCACCCAGCGCGCGCGCTCGAGCAAGCGGGTCACCCTGCCCATCGGCCAGATGTACCACGTGGCCGTCGACAACGAGGTTCCGTACCGGGTGTACTCCAACATGCAGGACAACGGCACCATGCGCGGCCGCGTGACCGAGCCCGAGGGCGGTTTCGGCAATTCGACCTGGGACCACTTCCTCGGCGGCTGCGAGTCGGGCTTCACCATTCCCGACCCCAAGGATCCGACCATCGTCTACGCCACCTGCTACGGGAACAAGGTGACGCGCTGGGAAGAGAAGACGAAGCGCGCCCGCTCCATCGCCCCCTCCCTCATCTCCCTCGACTCGCCCCCGAACGACGCGAAGTACCGGTGCCACTGGTCGGCTCCCATCGCGGTCGATCCCTTCGACACCAACAACGTTCTCTATGGCTGCCAGCTCATCCTCAAGACCAGCAACGGCGGACAGTCGTGGAAGGAGGCGAGCCCCGACCTCTCCACCCAGGACCCGACCCGCGTGATCCCCTCGGGCGGCATCGTGGGCGACAACCTCGGCCAGTTCTATGGCGAGGTGGTGTTCGCGATCGCCTACTCCGAGATCAAGCAGGGCCTCATCTGGGCCGGCACCAACGACGGCAAGGTCTGGAACTCGCAGGATGGTGGAAACACCTGGAACGATCTCACCAAAGGCCTCTCCGCCATCGGCATGCCCGCGTGGGGCATGGTGAGCAAGATCGAGCCCTCGCATCACGACGCGGGCACCGCCTACATCGCGGTGGCCCGGCACATGATGGACGACCGCGAGCCCTACATCTACAAGACCGCGGACTTCGGCAAGACCTTCACGCGCGTCTCCTCTGACCTGCCCAACAAGAGCCCGCTCTCCTACGTGCGCGCGGTGGCGGAAAGTCCGGCGAAGAAGGGCCTGCTCTACGCGGGCACGGGCCACGGCTTCTATTACTCCACCGACGACGGTGCGCATTGGACCCAGCTTCAGACCGGGCTGCCCACCGCTCCCGTGACCTGGATCGCCACCCAGAAGAACTTCCACGATGTGGTGGTCTCGACGTATGGCCGTGGCCTGTACGTGCTCGACGACGTGTCCGTGCTCGAGCAGGGCGCGGTCATGACCCCACCCGCCACCACCCTGGCGAAGATGCGGCCCGCGTATCGCTACGGACAGCAGGGCCAGGCCCCCATCACCTGGACCCAGGCCGCCGCGGCCTCGCGGCCGGTGCGCATCGAGATCCTCACCAAGAGTGGCGAGCTCGTCCGCGAAATCACCCGGCCCGGGCGCGTGGGATTGAACCGCACGAGCTGGGATCTGCGCTACGGGGCGCCGCGCCTCGTCGGTCTGCGCACCACCCCCGCCGAGAACCCCCACATCTGGGAGGAGCCGCGCTTCCGCGGCCGCGACACCCGTCCGGTCACCCACTGGGGCCTCGACCAGGCCCAGGTCGGCCCCATCGTCGCGCCCGGAACCTACACGGTGAAACTCACCGTCGACGGCAAGACCCTGACCGAGGACCTCGTAGTGCTCAAGGACCCGAAGGTCACGACCTCGGACGCGGACTTCGACCTCTCGGTGAAGACCCAGCTCCGGATCCGCGAAGACATCAACCAGACCTCGGACATCATCAACCACATCGAAGGCATGCGGAAGCAGCTCGAGGACATGGCCGCGGCGAACCGCGGGGTGCGCGGCCGCGAGGACATCGCGAAAGCCGCGAGCGACCTCAACCTGAAGATGCAGGCGGTGGAGGAAAAGCTCCTCGAGCGCGCGCAGTGGACCTCCGACGACAAGTACTTCCGTCAGGCCTATCGCATCTATATGAACCTGATCTGGCTCAACGGCGAGGTCGGCCCGGGCGCGGGTGACGTCGCGGGCGGCGCCGACTTCCGTCCCACCGACACTTCGCTCGCCCTGCTCGATCAGCTCGAAGGCCAGCTGAGCGCCTCGAAGAAGGAATACGAGGCGCTTCTCGCCTCCGACCTCGCCGCATTCAACAAAGTCATGACCGAGAAGGGCATTCCCGCCGTAAAGTAGGGGGCAACCCTCAGAAGGAGGAAATTCCTATGACCCGACGTTTTATTTCCGGCGCGCTCACCTTCGCCCTGGTGGCCGCCCTGGCCGTCCCTGCGTTCGCGGTCAAGAAGGGGCAGGCGAAGTACATCGGCGGCACCACCAAGCTCGTCACCGAGGGCGCCGAGGGTCCGATCGATCTCACCAACGAAAAGCGCATGACCTTCCTTCCCAAGAACAGCGGCATGGTGGAGATTCCCTGGGATCGCGTGTCGCAGCTCGAGTACGGCCAGAAGGTGGCAAGACGATGGCGCAGCGCCATCCTGCTGAGCCCCATCGCCCTCTTCCACAAGGCGCGGAAGCACTTCGTCACCATCACCTACCAGGACAAGGACAAGGCCGAGCAGGCCATGGTGCTCGAGTTCGACAACGACGACATCCGCATGGTCCTCGCGAGCCTGAAGGCGCGCACCCTCCAGACCATCGTCATGCAGGACGAAGAGGCCAAGAAGGAGATGGGCGGAACCGTCGAGAAGAAGCAGTAAGCGCCTCGCGCCCTACAGTCCCCGGAACCGAGGGGAGCGGTAGAGCAGGGTCGCGCACAGCACGGACATCCCGAGAAGACTCGCGGAGAGCGCCACCGCGGGGCCGAAGGCGGTCACCGAGTAGCCGAGGAGGAGGGCCCCAAGCGGCGAGCCGCCGCGGAAGGTGAAGCCGAACAGGGCCACGATCCTTCCCCGCAATTCCTCAGGCGCCAGTTCCTGTACGAGGCCGTTGAGGGTGGAACTGCCGGAGGTTTGAACCACGCCGTACCCGAAGAGGAGGAGGGTGGCGAGCCACTGGCGTCCGCACAGAACCGCGCCCGCGGCGAGCAGGGGGCCCACCACGAAGCAGCTGAGAAGGAACTTCCCGCGTCCTGCGAACCGTCCCCGGTGAGCGGTGCCGATGGCCCCCACGATGGCGCCGAGTCCGATGGCGGAGAGCAGCATCGAGTAGCCGCCGGCGCCGGAGCCCAGGACTTCATCCGCCACCACGGGGAGGAACGTGGTCAGGGGGAAGACGAAGAACGACAAGGCGCCCGCGAGGCCCACGATCATGGCGATGTCCGGCGCCTGGCGCACATAGGCGAAGCCTTCGCGCAGGGAATGGGCGACGCCCGCGTGCGTCCTTGGGGGGCCGGCAAGGGCGGGGATGCGGATCAGAAGAAGCGCCACCACCACGGCCACGAAGGAGAACGCGTTGATCACGAAGCACCACGCGGCTCCGAGGGCCACGAGCAGGGCAGCCGCGATGGGGGGGCCGATCGAGCGTGAGAGGTTGAACTGCAACGAGTTCATGGCCACCGCCCGGGGGATGACGTCTTTGGGGACGATGCTGGTGAGGAAGGCCTGGTAGGTGGGGGCCGACTGCGACTGGGCGAGGCCGGTGATGAAGCCCACCGCGACCACCGACCCGATGGACAGGCGGCCGGTGAAGTAGAGGGCGGCGAGCACCAGGGCGAGACTCAGCTGAATGACCTGCGAGGCCATCAGGATGGTCTTCTTGTTGATGCGATCGGCAAGCACGCCGCCGAGCAGCATGAAGGTAACGAGGGGAAGCTCGCTCGCGAATTGCCTCCAGCCGAGGTAAGCGGGGTTCTTGAACTCCGTGTGGATGACCCAGGACA
>CAZYEA010000254.1:0-6591 GCA_964646485.1 uncultured Acidobacteriota bacterium | reverse complement strand
ATGGCGTCGGTGAGGGCCTGACCGGCCACTTCCCACGCGTCGTCCCCGCCGTTGAGGATCTTCACCCGCGATCGCGCGAAGCCCCAGTACCTGAAGGTCCAGAAGGCGACAGAGAGTTGATACATGTCGCCGTCGCTCGTGGCCTTGGGAACGGTCAGAACGATGGTGGTGTGCTCGTCGATGCCGAGGCGCTTCACCAGCGCGTCCATTTGCGCCCCGGCGAGCATCATGGTGCCCGCGGGCCCGAGGCCCTCTTCCCGGGTCATGGTGAGTTCGGCGGTGTAGTCGAGCAGGACGGAGTCTGGGATGTGCTTCTTGGTCGGGGAAGTGAAATTGGCCCGCGTGGTGACGGACACCACGACCACGCGGTCGGCGGTGCCGAAGGGGGCGTTGATCTTTCCTTCATCGGCCCAGTTGATGAGCGTCTTGGCGTCGATGATGGCGGGAGTGAGGGTGCTTGAAACGGGATTGTCGTAGCCGGTGGTGCCGGCGGTGCCCGCGCATCCTGAAGCCAGAGCGAGGGCAATGAGAGCGGTGGCCAGCGGGTGCGACCGCGCTCGGAGTGGGTTCAAAGAACCTGATGACATGCGCGCCTCCTTGGAGTCTTCGATCGGCCAGTCCGCCGAGGCGGAGTGCCTCGAAAGGACGCACTGTCCAATCAGCGCCGTGCGGCAGGTGGCGCTGCGAGTGAGGGTGCAACTCGCGTGCCCTCGGCCAGGGCATTCGATCTACGGCGCTTGGCGGGAAGACCGTACAAAGCGGCGCAGCCTGTGCGTTGGGCGCCGCGCCGTTTACGCAAACCCTGCGTTAGCGGGGCCTGGCCTCGAAACGCCTCTCGATCAGAGTGGCTCGACGAAACGCGGCGAGCGCCATGGCTACCACCGCGGCCACCACGACTCCATGCGGAAGACCGAGAAGGTCGGGGAGCGTGAGATCGCCGGCACTCCCCGCGAGGTAGAAGTCCTGCAGCCATGGAAAGGCCAGCGCGAACGTGAACGTGCCCGTGACGATGCCGAGAACGCAGACCATGCCGTCGATCCTCCCGGTGGCGGCCGCGGCGATTGATGTGCCCGGACAATACCCGCCGATCACGAAGCCCGCGCCGAGGAGCAGGCCGCCCACGATCTGCGAGGGCCAGTAGGTGGGCACGAGGTAGAGCTGTGACGCATCGAGCACGCCCGCGCCGCTCAGCAGAGTGACCCCGAGCATGGCCGTGATGATGGCGGTGAACATCACTTTGAAGACCGCAAGGTCGCTCAGATAGAACTGGGCCACGAGCTTCCGCGCGCTGCCGAAGCCCGCGCGCTCGAGGAAGAACCCGAAGCCGATTCCGATAGCCACGGCGACGAGAAGGCTCGCGTCCTCACCGAAGAGGCCGGAGCTGAAGAACGGGGCGTTCATATCCATTCCTTCCTCACGAACCAGGCGACCGCGTAGGCGCCGCCGAAAACGCACATCATGAAGGCCCAGCTCCCGGCATTCAGCAGCGCGCCCCCGGTGAGGGCCTGGCCGCTGGTGCAGCCGCGCGCGAGATCAGCGCCGATCGCCATGAGAACGCCGCCGCCGAAGGCGAGCCATAGACGCATGGCCCGACTGGCGCGGGGCCCCTTCTCGATCACCAGGGCCGCTCTGCGGGCGAGGAGGCCGGAGATGAAGGCCCCGATGAAGAGCCCAAGAACCTCGAAGATCAACCAGGTCTTGAGCGGGTGAGTGGAGCCGTCGCCAAGGTAGCGCTCCAGGAAGTCATTCCCTTCCACCGAGGAAGGCGCCACCGTGTGCGTGACCCATGCGACGGCCGCGGAGAAAGCTCCCGACGCGCCGAGGCCGCGGCCCATGACTACGAACGCGCCCAGAAGCACGAGACCGAGCCCGATTCCCGCGAGGTACGGATTCATGTACGGATGGGGCGGGGTTACGGGCCCGGTTGGATTCGGAATCGTGGTTGCCATGCCGGAGAACTCCTCTGCGAACGTGACTGGAGGCCATGAGGCCAAAAGCAGAGGAAAGCAACCCATGTGCCAGGCAGACGGCACGTGCCTCGATCCGCCGAGGGATCTCACGCCGCGTTTGAACGCGCTCCGGTCGGGATACCACGACGGAGGCGTGTCCCTACTGCGACTTCCCTCCAAACGCCTTGAGCACGTCGATGTTGGCCTGAATGAACAGCCGCGTGACCCCGGGCAGCCCATTCTGCCCCCGCCCGAACGACGAGGCCCACTCGCGGTCGATCCCCAGCGTCAGGTTGAAGACGTCGCCGTTGTCCTGGAAGACCGGGATCTTGGTGAGGGTGACGCGAAGAAATTGTCGACGCTCACTGTTGGCGCCAGCGTTCTCGACGTTCGTTGCGGCCAGCCGCTTGTCCCACCGCAGACCGTAGGCCAGGGAGATCGCGGGCCGGAGGCCGCTTCGCTCTCTCGGCTCCTGACGGTCCCGATCGTAGATTGCGATGCGCACCCCGCTCTCGAAGGCCCACAGAGCCTCGCCGTCGATCGTGGCAAGAGCGGTTGAGCCCGTGCCCTCTGCGCGCTTGTCCTCGGCGATCCTGAAGGACGCGGTCGGGTTCGTCATCTGGGCCTTCCCGAAGAATCGAATCTCTCCGGCCCGGCCACCGGCCTCCAGGCCTCCGCCGACCTGCAAGCCAAGGTGCCAGCCGAAGGAGTTCTGCAGATCGAGCCTTGGCTGGCCAGGCTTCACGGGGTCGCAGACCTCTTTGGAAACGCCGTCCACGATCCTGGTAGAGAGGTCGCATGTGTAGGAGCCCGAGGGAGTCACGGTTCGGGTCTGTCGCGTCTGGCCCGAGGCGTCTATGGTCGTGATCACGGTCTCCTGCTGCGTGATCTTCGCGACCGGCGCCGGGTCGAGGACGACCACCGCGGGGCCGTAGCCAACCCCTCCATCGGTGTTCCACTCGAGCGGGCCCAGTTTCAGGTTCCGCGTGCGCCACTGGACCTGGGCGGCCGGCTGGAGGACCGATCCGGTCCCATCGAGGACCATCGAGGGCAGGAGCTGCGCGACAATGCGCGGCCGCATGCCAAGCGTGGAGAGCGCTTCCAGGACCTCGGTGGGCACCGCACTCCCGGAGGCATCGAACAGGTCGTACATCTCGGAGAAGTACCGCTTGAAGTCCTTCACGTTGGAGGGCTTCGAGGAGCAGGCATCGGACGCGTCGTCACGGGCCTGAGTCTGGGCCCGGCTCGACTCGAAGATCACTTTGAATCCCGCCTCATCTTCTTTGGCCTCACCGTCCGGCGTATCGGCGAGAATCGACTTGAGTTCCTCGACGAGCCCACTGACCCTTCTGGGATGCCGATGGCTTCGCTCCGCCTCCTGCACTAGGGCCTTGATCTTCTCCATCTGTGCGGCTGACGACGGCCCCGCGCCTGCGGGCGTCGGCTTGGGGTCGAAGCCGAGATCCAGGCGGATCTCTTCTATGAGGGTGACCAGGCGACCCGAAAGCTCATTCCTCCGGCTGGAGTCGCTTGCGTCCACCGCCTCCTTCAGGAGCGTCGAGAGTTCCTCGATTCGGAGCGCCACGCGAGCACTCGTCTCTTTCGTCGTGGCCTTTCTGTCCTCCGACTCCAGAAAGCGGGGCCAGACCCGACGGACGTCATCAATGTTCGGGGCCACCACGGATCCAGCGGGAACCAGGGTCGCTTTGCACTCCGCGTGGGTGGTTGCGGCGCTGGGCGCGGTGGTCAAGAGGGTCAGGATGGTGGCGATGAACATAGGAATTCTCCAGTGCTGATTCGGTTTGTGAGAGGCCCCGGGTACACAAGGCATGCCCGATTCAAGGGCGCCCGGTATGTATACTTACTGTATTAGCCGTAGACGGACTCGGCCCCGCTAATTCCGCGGTGGAACTCCCTGAACGACGGACTCACCTCCTCCCATGAACAGTGAGGAAGCCGCGAAAATCCACCCCAACCGTCCGTCTCCCACAGCGATGCCGGCACTCCCGCCTCCGAACCAACCACCTCAGCTTTCACGCCTTCGGAAACGAGCCCTTGGGGTGACCGCCCTCGTGCTGGTGGGATTGGGGTCGGTCACCCTCTGGAGAGTCGGGCGAGAGGCCGATCCCTATGCCAAGGCAGTAGCTCCTCTGGTTGACGCGGTCGCGAAGCGGAGGTTCTTCGAGCCGCGGCTCACCGGCGGGTTTCGCTACGGACCTCTTCTGAAGCACGAGCGCGGGGAAGCCGGCGTTCCCAAAAGGGTGGGGTGGGAGACCTTGGCTGCGGCGGCCAGGATCAACGAACGAGCGTCGCGTTCGCGATCAGCGGACATTGCCGCTGCGCTCGGTGTTGCTCATCTGTTGCTGGGCGACGGGGACGAAGCGGTTCGACTCGTGAAGGCGGCCCAGGCGCAGCAACGCGGGGTCGCGAGTGTCCGGTCGGATCTATCGGCTTCCTACCTCGTGCGATCCGACCTCTCCGGCCACATGTCGGACCGGGTGTTGGCGCTCGAGTGGGCGGAGCGCGCCCTGGAGGTCGACGGCACTCTGAAGGAGGCGCTCTTCAACAGAGCCCTGGCCCTTCAGGGGCTCCACCTTCGGAAGGCCGCGGTCTCGGCCTGGCGGACGGTTACGGAGAGGGAGCCAGACAGCGGCTGGAGGGGGGAAGCAGAGCGGATGCTCGCCGCGCTCGAGGTCGAATCGGGTCGTCCTTCGCCTTTGCCTCTTTCCGAGGAACTCGTCCGCTCAGCCGACCTGTCCGCCATCTTCGATGCGGTCCGAACCAACTACGGCGCGGCCCGGGACGAGGTGGAGACCCGCTACCTTCAGAGCCCGGACCAATACCGGGGCGAGGCCGCGAGTCTGGCCGCGGTCTTTGCACGCATGGGAGACCGTGACGTGGAAGAGATACTTGCCCGCGAGGATCGCGTGGCTTGCGGCGCCTTTCTCGCGAGGGCGAACGGGTCGTATCGGAAGGGAGACCTCGCCGATCTTTCGATCGCGGTATCGACCGCGGGCTTTCAGGCCGGGCCGTGTGCCGAGTGGAAGCAGTACTACTCGCAACTCTCACGGTACATCCGCCGGGTGGGGCGATCGACGGAGTTGAAGGCCCTGGTGGAGCGGGCGGAGGAGAGGGGATATCTGACGCTCTCGGCCCGGGCTCTGGCCCTGCTGGGCCTTGTCCTGGAAGGCGAAGGGCATCTCCAGGACGCGCGTTCCGCCTTCGAACGGAGTCAGGCGGCCTATCGACGTGTTGGAGATTCCGAGCACGCGGGGTATCTCGGGACATTGCTGGCCGAGCTTCTGGGCGGCGAGGGCGATGTTCAGGGGAGTTGGGACGCCAGAGGCGAAGCCCTGCTCCACAGCGATCGTCAGCGGGACCCATCGAGGCGGTTCTCGGTGCTTTATGAGGTCGCCATGGCCTCCCTCGCGCAAGACCTGCCCTTCGTCGCGCGCGCTGTGCTGACGGAAGTCGAGGAACTGGCGAAGAGCGAGGACCTCCAGGGCTCCGCGAGCCCGCTCTATTGGTCTCTTGGAATGGCGCGGACGCTCGAAGCCCTGAGGCCCGGCTCGGGTCGCGAACACATCGACCAGGCGAGAGATGCTCTGGAGCGAATTCAGGATCCGGCGAGCCGGCACAGGAATGAGATCGAGTTCAAAGTCGCGGAAGCGGAGTTGGCCGCGTCCTTCGGCCCTGAGTCTTCCGAGGGCAAAGTAGCGCTGCTGGACGAGGCCATCCGCTCGCTCGAGTCGCGCGGCGCGAAGGACAGGCTTCCCCAGCTGTTGTCGCTCCGTGGGGAAGTTCTCGAGCGCAGCGGCGCATCGCGGGAGGCCTCGGACGCCTTTGGCGCCGCGGTTAGAGCCGCCGAGGGAGTGAGGCCTGCCTTCCTGGGCCGGGAGGCCTTTCGGGAGTCGATCCTCCCCGCCTACGAGGGCCTCTTGCGGACTTGTGAGTGCACGGATGCGCAGCGGCTCGAGGTGGGCCGTCGATTCCTTGACTTCGGCCTTCAGGCCGAGGATCACCCGTCTCCTGGTCCAGCCGGCCTGGGCCCAGGCGAGGGATTGGTGGCGATGGTGGTTGGCCGACACGACGCCTGGCTCTGGTCCATCACCGCCGAGGGCGTCCACGGCCGGCGCGTTCCTCGTCCACCGAATCTGCGCGAGACGCTTCAATCCGCATTGGCCAGCCTGGCGGCGGACGATCTCGAGGGCGCGAGAACCAGCGCCTCTGAGCTGCGCCGCTCGCTCCTTGCGCCGGTTGCGGAACACTTGAGGGGAGTGCGACGACTCGTCTTCGTCACCCACGGTCCCTGGCTGAACGTGCCCTTCCAGGCCCTCTTCGATCCCTCGGCGGACACCTTCCTCGGTGAGACTCTGGCTTGTTCACAGGCCTCGAGCCTTTCCGCCGCGCTCAAGGGGCGCGCCCGGAACCCGCTCGACCGGGTGGCTATCGTGGCCGACCCCGCCAACGGGCAGCCTCGTCTGACGGGGGCGGTGGCCGAGGCCGAGGCGATTCAAGCCCTCTATCCCGACGCGGTGGTGCTCACAGGGAAGGGCGCCCTTGGGGGAGCGGTGCGGGAGGCCGCGAGGGGAGCGGACGTCGTCCACCTCGCGATCCATGCCGACTTCCGCATCACCCAGCC
>CAZYEA010000253.1:0-6609 GCA_964646485.1 uncultured Acidobacteriota bacterium | reverse complement strand
GGTAAGCGCACCAAACGGCACGTTCCCCCCGGGCACCGAGATCCTCATCATCAACGCCGGGAACGGCGTTGTCCTCGGCCTCACCGCAGGCAACGACGGCCAGGTGAGCGGCCAGATCCCCGCGAGCCTCTCGGACACCCTTCTCGTCACGGTCACCGACCCCTTCGGCAACACCACGAGCTTCCAGAGCAGCAAGTTCGTGAACCCCGCAACCGGCGAGACCTCGATCGGTCCGGGCGGCGGCGTTGTCGAGGGCCCGGCAGGAACGGCAATCGACATTCCAGACGGCGCCCTATCCAAGGGGCTCACCATGAAGCTCGAGGTCCTCACCCCCGAACAGTACGACACCCAGTTCCCGAACCAGAGACCGTCCTTCGGCGGTCGCCCCATCGGCTCCGTCCTGAAGGTCAGCACGCCCGAGCCCCAGAAGTTCCAGCGGCCGGCGAAGCTGACCTTCGGTGTTCCCAACAACTTCGCGACAACGCACCCCGGCGCGGATCCGAGGGACGCGGTGTTCTATGTACTCCAGAGGACCGTGCTCCCGAATGGGACGGTAGCCTTCCAGACCATCGACCACGCGTTCGCGGTCTGCCCGGGCGACGTTCCGGGTGGCGACCTGCCGGTCCGCGATGATCCCGGAAAGCCCACCTGCGATGTCGCCGAACTGAAGGTGAAGACGGCGTCTCCGCCTCATCCGCAATTCACCGGTAACGACGCCGTTGATCTCTACATCGTCCTCACCTACGACTGGGCCGGGGCGGCCGTCAAGGCGCGCCAGGCCCTCGCCGGGGTGATCGCGGGTCGCGTGCGACGCCAAGCATGGGGGACGGACGACACCGCGGGGGTCGTCAAGTACGAGCCCGTCTCAGGCGCGCTCGTCTATGGCTTCGACTCCACCACGCCCGGCCCAGGCGGCGACGCCAGTCGCCCGCTCGCACCGAACGGGGTGGTCTCGGTGAGCCAGGCCGACGGTACCTACTCACTCTGGGATGCGCAATACCAGGGCGGCACCGTGCAGGTGTTCGCTCGGGTGGGTGACGAGGTCCGAAGCGGCCTGGGCTACGAAGGCAATCCCCAGGACGTGTCCGCAAGCTGGGGTCCCTTCCCGGCGCTGAAGTTCTATGCCAACAAAGCGCACGTGGACATCCTCTTCGAGGCCCAGCAGCCACCACCGCCAGCACCCGATGTAGAGGTCAGGGTCCTGCGTGATTCAGACCGCGCGGACACCGGCGGAATCTCCACGGTTGGCACGCCGCTCCGTGTCGCCTTCAAGAACAACCGCTCGAGCGAGACGGTCACGATCAATAGCCTCGACATCAACGGCGTGAACTTCGTGGTGACGCTGGACCCGACGGGCACGTTCGCCGCGCTCACCCAGGACGCCTGGACGCCCACTCAACCCGGAACTTACCTCCTCCGAACCACGGCCATCGCCCCCATCGGCGGCTCTGTCCCAGTGTCCACGACCGTCCGCATTGTGGCCGCAGGTGGAGGCATCGACACGGACCAGACTCAGCCGCCCCGCGTGCTCGATCAACGGACCTACCCGAAGCCGAGGGCGAAGAGCGTCCAGACCTCGATCTTCCCGACCATCGCTTTCTCCGAGCCCGTCGTTGGCGTGACGCTGCAGACGGTCCGCCTCACCCGAAGCGACCTGACCCCTGGCCCGGTACCCCCGACAACCACGGACGAGGCGATTAAGATCACGGGCATCACCGCCTCGGGCCAGGTGATCGACGATGTCTCCCAGGCGCCGACGCTGCCCATCACGGCAATCACCATCCAGCCGCTGTTCGGGCTCAAGTACAAGCAGCTCTACACCCTGACTCTCAGCGACGGCATTCAGGATCTCGACACCGTGGCGGGCTCGCCCGCGCCCAAGAGCCTGGTCCCCTACACGACCACCTTCCAGACGTTCGGGCCGGAGTCGATCCCGCCTGACGAGGGCGAGGCTCAGTCGTATACGACAACCGGTTTCTACGTCGCGAAGAACGAGGAAGGTGAGCCGGTTTCGATGTGGTCGCTCAAGCATCAGATCGCAGGTTCGAACTGGTTCTCGCTGCTAACCGGGTACGACATCTCCGACCCCGTGAACGTGAAGGAGACAACCGCCACCTCGATCTTCGGCAGACCCATGGACGTGGCCGGAGAGGGAACGACCCTGGTGGTGGGAACCGCTCCGGGGGTCCGCTCGATCCCCTCCAATGTGCACTTGTACGACGTGAGCGACCCGGCCTCGCCCCAGTGGCTCGGCTCGGTAACCCTCGCCAACTCGGCGAATCAGGGGACCGTTCAGAGGGTCAATCTTCGCGGCAATCGGATCTATGCGGGGACGCTACGGCGGGGCATCCAGATCGTGGACGTGGACTTCCTCAAGTCCAAGCTCGTGGCGTGCTGCAGCGTTGAGTACTTCAAGATGCTGAGCGATCTGAATCTCGATGGTCAGGGATACGGATCCGAAGCATTGATCACCAGCATCCCGGTGAGTGGCCTCGGCGGTCAACTGGCCTCGTTCACGGGCATCAAGTCCATCCCGCAGGGCGCCGATCCCTTGATCGTGGCGAGCGGGAACTTCGGCCTCGCCCTCGCGAAGGAGTCCGCGCCGGGCGCGGCTCTGAAGGTCTGGAAGCCCTCTAAGGACGGCGTCATTCTCGACTACGGAACGGCGCTCGACGTGGCGAGTGTCGGCGGGTACGACCTCGCGGTTGTCGCTGGAGTCTTCGGTGGCAAGCAGTATCTGATGACGGTGAACGTCACTGACCCTGTGGCCCCGTTCGTGGCGGGCGTGCGCGAGGTGGTGAGCGACCTCGGCATCGTCGATGTGCTCGTGAATGGCTCAAGCGTTTACGTCTCCACGCAACGGACGACGACGCCTCCCGCCGTGGCGACCGAAGTCTTCGAAATCTCGGATCCCAGCAACATTGCGCACCTCGGCCGCGTGGAGGGAGTGGGTGGTCGTCTGGCCATCGCCGGGAAGCTTCTCTACGGCGCGACATCAAGCACGTTCGGCGCGCCGGTGGATGGACTCGGGGGAGTGCGGATCGCTGCTCTCGGGAGACTCGCTCTTATCGATGGCACCAGCCCCGCCGTGGTTGTGGTAGGAGAGGGTCCGCGAGCCGCCGAGGACTTCACGCTCAGGTACCGGGTATTGCCCCCGGACATCGAAATCGCCACCGCAAAGGTCGAGTACCGGCACGCGGATTCGACGGTAGGGGACCCCGTCAGCGTGTTGATCAATCCCGACGGCCGGGGTGAGCTGCCTGTCCGGCTCGGGTTCACCTTCCCGACCGTCGGCGAGAACGTGGCCCGGCCGCGTCTATCCGTGACCACGACGGAAGGCGACGAAATTGTCGGTCCGGTGAAGTCGTGGCGTCACGAGCAGCCGACCGTAGAACTCGTCTTCGACGACGACCAGGAGGAGTCTGTCACCGCCGACAAGCCCGAGGTGGAGGTCCGTGTAACCAGCGCGGAGTGGTACCGCCGCTTCACCCAAGCCCAGGAAAAGGGCGACCCTCCTCCGCCCACCAAGGACGTCACGTTCACCTCCGTGTCACCAGCCGGCATTGTCTCGCCGGACCGGGTAGTGTCGCGGGACGGGATCTTCGAGACCTCCCTCGCGAACCTAGTCGTTCCCGCGCCCAGTCACCAGGTTAGAGCTCTCATCGGACCGGTCACACTCGGCATTTCCGATCCCGCGGAAGTTCTGCCTGGCCCCGCGCAGACGCTTGACCTGACTCCAACGCAGACTGATTTGCCTCTTGATGGAGCGACCGAAACCCTGATCACTCTCACCGCGCACGACCTGAGGGGGAACTTGGTGCAGGACGGAACCGGAGTGTTCTGGGAGACCAACGGCGATGGCGAATTCGTGGAGCCGCGTGAGGCGACCGCCAACGGAACTGCCACCATCAAGTACCGTGCGGGCGAATCGAAGGCCGGCCCCGTGACCATCACGGCACGGGTGGACGAGGTCGAACACACCATCACGCTGCAACAGCACCCCATCCAGGTGGCCGTCGCTCTGGATCGCGCGGTGGCCTTCCTCGATACGCCCTCGATCGAGGTCACGGCGACAGTCACGAGCCCGGGCGGACCGATCTCTCCAAAAGCGACGGTGTCGGCCATCTCGAGTTCCGGCAAGATGACCATCATCGCTCCGCTGAGCAACGGCGTCTTGCGAGCGCGGTGGGAACCGGCGGGGACGCAGTATCGGTACGGCCTCGCCTTCTCCGTGGCTGTGGCCGATGCGCGCGGGCAATCGCCCACGATCCCGTGGCGCGCGACTCTTACCCCCACAGCGTCCGGCGCAGAAGACGCAGCTGCCGCGGGCTCCTTGGACGGAGACGCAGCGATCAGCGGCTCGTCCGAGGTCTCCGCCGCTCAGCCGGAGGGAGAAGTGGTTCCGGTCGCCTCTGCGTTCCCGGCCGTCATCGCCGGAGACAAGACACAGGACGGCTACTACGAGATGGAACTCCCCGACGGAAACACCCGCTCTCTGCCCTACAAAACACAGTCCGCTTATCGGATCACCGGCCTGATACCTGGTGAGCGCGTCGCCCTGTCGCTCGGGTCCAACGCACGGCCGAATGCCAGAACGCTTGCGCATTACTCCGGCACTCAGGGAATCGTGAACGGACAGGCGCCGGACGATCTTGGCCAGAACGATGGCAACGCCTCAGGTGTCCAGGCGATCCAGGAGGGGTATCAAGGACCCGCCTATGCCTTCAACGGATCGGGCGCCATCACGATCCCGTACGCCCAGGCACTGGCCTTCTCGTCAGGGTTCATGGTTCAGGCAGCAGTTCGACCACCGCCCGCCGCCAACAGCACACTGATCGAGAGAACGGGCCAGTTCCGCCTCGATCTGGTGAACGGATATCCACGTTTCACTATTCAGAGCGGATCCGCTTTCGGCTCGCTAAGCGAGTCCTCGGTGACTGCCGCTCAGCCCATCCCAGAGAACCAGTGGACGCTCGTCAGCGGTCGGTTCGACGGGGCCACCATCAAGTTGGTGGCGGGCGACTATGAGGAGACGGTGGTGCTCTCACAGGCGCCGAACGCCTCGGCCTCGCCGATCGTCGTCGGGCATGGCTTTGGCGGCTCGCTAGATGAGATTCGATTCTTCGATTTGTCAGGCGGCCCGCTTCTCACCTTTGCCGGTGGCGCAACCGAAACACAGGGTGTGGCCGACGCCTCGGGCAACTTCGAGACTGCGATCCGCTCGGGCGGGGCGCTCCTGGCCGAAGTCCCCTCGCCCGCCGAACGGTTTGCGGAGGCGCTTGCTGAAGGGGCCGACGACCGTGGAGGACTCGGCGGGCCTTCAGAGTCTTCTCTCGAACCCATGTCGAGTGGGTTCCTCTCTCCGCTCCAGGCGCCACCAGCAACGGCAACCCAGGAGGCATTAGGGAACAGCATCGTTGAAGTGAACGCGATCTTCGCGGACTCCGCCCGGCGAGAGACCGGCTTTATAGGCATCGCGGGTTCAGAGATGTTGGCCCGGGCCTTCCTGGTAATAGGCGGGACCTGGGGCGCTGGGCCTCCCGACGATCCCTACGTCATGGCCGGAGACATCGTACTTGGGACTATCGTCCAGGCGATTTCGACGCCGCGCGATCTCTTCAACGCCTTCGACCACGCGCGCAAGGGACATGCCGACAAGTTCGAGATCCTCACCATCGCGATGGCCGCCGCGGGAGCCGCTTCCGTGGTGTTCTCGAAGAAGGCGGCGATCCTTGGGAAGTTCAGGAAGCTACCCAAGCTCCTAGCATCGTTTGGTCCAGCCGCCGAGGCGAACCGCACCCTCGGGAAGCGGTTGCTCAAGGGGATCAAGGAAATTGCTGACGATCTGCCCGGCGGAAAGACACTCGAGAACGTAGCCGAGGCGGCGGAAACAGTCTCAGGGGAAGGGCGTCAAGCGCTCGCCAAAGTTGTGAACACGGCGGGCGACCAAGGCTCGATGCTGGACAAGGTCGAGACGATCGTCAAGAACGCGCCGGATAGGGAGGGTGTGATCAAGGCGATGGGAGAGGCCGAGGAACGTCTCCCGAAGAACAAGTTCAAAGCGATGTTGTCCGTCGCGGGGGCCTGCGCGATTGGTGCAGCAGCTGCGGATGGGCCTGGTGCCGCGTGTCCGATACCCGACCCAGCCACAGTAGGTGCATGGACGAAGGCACTCGGTTTGGGCGCGTCGGAAGCGCATCTGGCGAAGATCGTACTGCGGAGCGAGGACGGCCTCGATGCGGCCAAGGACGTCGCCATTCGTCTCAGCAAGGCAATTGATGGCCAAGCCGAAAACACGCTGAGAATCGTCAGTGATCTCGGGCATCCGAGCCGCAACAAGGCGTTCGGTGCCCAGGCTGTGCTAAGGGTGGGGACGGACATCCTTGACTCGGTTCCAGCCACTCAGCGCGTGGGACTTGCCTTGAAATTTGAGCAGAGCGTCTCGATTCCCGTGCTGCTGACTGCCAAGGGCAACATCAGGAGTCGAGTGTACGACGTCGTGTACAAGAGCCTTGACGGCCTCCGCCGGATCGAAGTGAAGCGGTGGGTCACATTTCCGCCCAAGGCCAAGTACCTGAGGGAAGCCCTCGATCAGTTCGACAGAGACTT
>CAZYEA010000252.1:0-6618 GCA_964646485.1 uncultured Acidobacteriota bacterium | reverse complement strand
CGGCGTGCGGGACAACCTCGGGTATGCCCTGACGGGCAAGCCCACACTCACCGGCGCCTTCAAGGCCCAGGGCTATAGGACACTCGGCGCCATCTCCTCCTTCGTGCTGCGCAAGGGCACGGGAATCGCCGAGGGTTTCGACGACTATGACGATGCGATCGCCACCCGCACCGACGCGGCCCTGGGCCATCAGCAGCGTGATGGGATGCGCACCGCGGAGGCCCTTCTCGCCCGCATCGCCGCCGCGAAGGGGCCGGTGTTCGCCTTCCTCCATCTCTACGAGCCTCACACTCCCTACGAGCCGCCGGCCCGGTTCGCGGGTCACGCCTCGGCCTATGACGGCGAGGTGGCATACGCGGACAGCATCGTGGGGAAATTTCTCGACGGGCTGAAGGCGGCCGGCCGCTATGAGGGGGCGATCATCGCGGTGACCGCCGACCACGGGGAGGGCCTCGGCGATCACGGTGAGGAAGAACACGGGGTGCTTCTCTATCGCGAAGCCCTTCACATTCCCCTGCTCATTCGTCTCCCGCGCGACGAGAGCGGCGGGAGGCGGGTGAAAGCCACGGTTCGCCAGGTCGATATCGCGCAGACCCTGCTCGACCTCGCCGGAACGCCCGTGCTTCAAGGCGCCGATGGGGAATCGCTCGGACCTCTCATCAAGGGCTCGGGGCCGGACCGCACGGCCTATGCGGAATCCTTCTACGGACGTCTTCACCTGGGGTGGAGCGAGCTGTACGCGGTCACCGAAGGCCGCAACCGGTATATCCGCGCGCCTCGGCCGGAGTTCTATGATCTGTCGAGCGACCCGGGCGAGAAGACGAACATCATCGCGGACCGAGCACCTCTGGCCGCGCGCATGGACGGGTGGGTGATGGAAGAGAGTGCCCACGGCGCCCTGTCGGCGCCCGACGCCGTGGATGCTCAGACCCGCGAGAAGCTCGCCTCTTTGGGCTATCTCGGCGGATCCTCGGCCGCGGTCCAAAAGCCCGGCGAGACCCTGCCCGATCCCAAGGATCACATCGCATCGTGGGCGGTCTTCGAGAAGGGCCTGGGCCTGCGCCGGGCCGGTCGAACGGCCGAGGCGATCCGAGTCTTCGAGGGAGTGCTGCGGGAGAACCCGCGCATGTCGGACGGGTGGGAGACCCTGGCCCAGACCCTGTACCAGGCCGGACGAATGGCGGAGGCGCGAAAGGCCTTCGACCGGGTCATCGAATTCGACCCCGGCCGTTCATCCGCACACCTCTCCGTGGCGAAGCTGGAGCGCATCGCGGGACGCGAGGATGCGGCGCGCACGCATGCGGAGGTCGCGGCGAGGCAGGATCCGGGCGGCGCCTATGAGTTCCTCGCCGAGCTCGAGATCGGCCTCTCCCGGTTCGACGCCGCCGAAGCGGCGGCGCGGAAGAGCATAGATGCCGATCCGTCGCGCCCCATGAGTCACTACGTTCTCGGAGTAGCGGCGGCCAGGCGCGGCGACCTCCCCACTGCGGAAACGCGGTTCCGGAGCGCCATCGAGCGCAGCGCTTCCGACTCCGGGCGGATCTTCGCGAACCTCCACGCGAGTCTCGCCGACTGTCTCGCCCGCATGGGGCGTGAGGCGGAAGCGGAGGCCGAGTTCCGCAAGGAGATCGAGACCATCCCGACCAGCCGGTCGGGACGCGTGGGGCTCACTCTGCTCCTGCGATCCCAGGGGAGGGATGAAGAGGCGCGCTCGATCATCGGCGGACTCGTGGAAGAAAACCCCTCGGCGAACGCCGACGACTTCGAGATCGTCATCCGGACGCTCGAGGGCCTGGGCGACGCTCCGGGCGCGGCGTCGTGGAAGTCCCGGGCACGCGCGCGCTATTCCAAGGACCCCCGCTTCCGCTGAGGGAGCGCCGGCCTCAGGGAACGCGGAGCCAGGCCTTCACCCGCGCGATGTCTCGCGACTCGAGAGCCTTCGGGGCCACCCGAAGATAGGCCTCGAAATAGGAGCGCGCCTCGTCGAGGCGGCCCGCGGAGCGCAGGGTGGAGGCGAGGTTGAAGAGCGTCTGGTAGTCCGAGTTGTTGAGAGCGACCGCCGCCTTCCATCGTTCGATCGCCTCGGCGGGCCTCCCTTCCTGCGCGGCCATGACCCCCAGGGTGTTCTGGGCCTTGGCGATGCCCGGGTCGAGTTCGAGCGCATGCTCGAGTGCTGCGCGCGCGGCCTGCCGGTTTCCCGCCATGAGCTCGAGCACGCCGAGGTTGGCGGAGGCGAGTCCATGACCAGGGTCGAGATTGCGCGCGGCCACGAAGGCCTCGCGCGCCGGTTCCCACAGTGAGAGCGCGGAACGAGCAAGACCGAGGGCGGTGAGGAGGTCGAAATTGACGGCGCCCACGCGGGCATAGGGCTCGAGGTACGTGAGCGCCTCCTTCGGCCTTCCCCATTCGGTCAGATACGTGCCGAGGAGCGCCACCGCTTCGCTGTCCATCGGCTTCAGCGCAACCGCGCGGCGAGCGGCGGCCACGGCGCCCTCGAGGTTTCCCCTCAAGCGCTCCAGATACGCGAGTTGCAGATTCGCGCCGGACATGTCGGGCCGCTCGCTGAGGTTCTTCCGGACGAGTTCGATGGCCTCGTCGAGGTGAACGCCGCCCTGATTGAACAGGGTCACCACCTGACGATTCCGCTCGTCGATCTCGATCAGGTTCTTGGGATCATCCGCGGCGGTGTAGCGATCGCGCGCAGGCGCCGCGTTCGAGGCGGCGAGATAGCCGAGCGCCCGAAGCTTCTCGAGGGTGGCCGCGTCCTCCTGGCCGCGTTTCGAGCCCCGATCGTTGGCGCGCTCGCGCGCAAGCCCGGCCTTGAGACGGTCGAGGGCCTGAGGCTCCACCGCCACCAGGTTCCTGAGCTCTCTGGGGTCGGTGGAGAGGTCATACAGCTCGGGTAGGGGAAGGTCTATGTACTTGAGCCGCCCGTCAAACAGGCCGTGCAACGGCGCCCACCCCTGGTTCAACGAGGCGGACAACGACTCGAAGTAAGACGACGCGGTCGCCGCCTCTCCCGCCGCGGAGGTGAGAAGACTCCTTCCGGGGAGATCGGAGGGCGGCGCCTGCCCGAGCGCATCGAGGACGGTAGGCACGATGTCGAGGTGGCGGACGGGCGCGCTCATCACCCGGGGGCGCAGAGTGTGGGACCAGAGGATCAGAGGCACCCGGAGCGTCGACTCATAGGCGAAGACGCCGTGCGTCGTCTCCTGGTGTTCGCCGAGCCCCTCGCCGTGGTCCGAAGTGAAGACCACCAGGACTTTGCCCTTCCTCGGGCCATTCAGAATCGGCCCGAGCAGGGGCTCAAGCGCGGCATCGGCGGCCGAGACCTCACCGTGGTATGGGTCTCCGGGGAAGCGCGAGGCAAACGGCTCGGGGGGCCGGTAAGGATAGTGAGGATCGTACAGGTGCACCCAGGCGAAGAACTGCGCGTCGCCCTGAGCCTCGATCCAGGCCTTCGCCAAGGCCACCGTCTCGTCGCTTCGACGGTCCGGCACCTGGAACGGCGACTGCGTCTCGAGTCCCGTGGTCCGATCGTCATACACGTCGAAGCCACGGTCGAGACCGAAGCGGGAGTCGAGAACAAAGGCACTGACGAACGCGCCGGTTCGGAACCCCAGTGCCTTGAGCCTGGTCGCGAGTGTCTGCTGGTCGCCCGGAAACCGGAAGCCGGTGTTGTCCCGGACCCCGTGAACGAGAGGCAACTGACCGGACAGGATGTTGGCGTGGGAGGGCAGGGTCACCACGTTGTGCGCGTGCGCCGTATCGAAGCGCACGCCCTCGCGGGCGAGCCGGTCGATCCAGGGTGTCGCCGCCTTCCCTCCATAGGCGCCCAGGGCATCGGCGCGCAGGGTGTCGATGGTGATGAGGAGAACGGAGAGCCCGGGATCCCGCTCGACCGCCCCTCTGCGGAAGAAGGTGACGCCCAGGGCCAGGGCAACCACAAGCGCAATCACGGGCACGCCTGCCCGGGCGCGCGACGGACCCGCTAGCCGGGACGGACTCGTCGTCGTCTCGGTCGGGCTGGCGGGGGCCGCGCTGGCCTGGTTCCGTCGTCGCTTGCTGCCCATGCGGAGTTACGTGGCAGACGCTAACGAAGACGCCGCAGAATCACGAAGCCGCCCGCGCTCTCGATCACCGGCGTCGCTGCCCCGACGGAGAGCGTCGCCGCCGCGGTGTTGAGAGGCGGCCTGAGATCGCCCGGCCGGATGAGGCCGAGGTCCTCGGCACGCGGGACGTCATCGGTGCCGCTGAGACTTCGTACGATCGCCTCCGGATCCTCGCCCTTGGAAATGCGGGAGAGGATGGATGAGGCAACCTCGCGCGTGCGGCAGCGGATCATGAGGAGACGGATGGTCCCCGGGGCCGGTCGTGGTGAAGGGGGCGGGGCGGCGATGCGTGCCGCCCCAGTCGCCTCCTTGAGGCCGGGCCGGCCGGGATCGAGTTCGCGCACTTTCGCGAGGAACTGCGCAGCGCGCGCGGCGTTCCCTTTCTCGATCTCGACGGTCGCCGCATAGAACCAGGCATCTGCGTTCTTCGGATCGGCCTGGGTCGCACGCTCGAAGGCCGGCCCGGCCTCACTCGCGCGCCCGAGCGCGCCGAGCACAAGGCCTCGTGACAGCCAGGCATCGGCCGCGCCGGGGGCGAGGGAAACCGCGCGGGCGCTGAGGGTGTCCGCGGCACTCAGGTCTCCAGCGTTCCGACGCAGGTTCGCGAGTTCGGCGAGAAGGATCCCGTCCTTCGGGTTCGCGACGGTGGCGCCCTCGAGGAGCGTTCGCGCCTCGGCGACGCGGCCCGCGCGCGTGAGCAGCACGGCCTGGAGGCGGATGAGTTCGGTGCTCGCGGGAGCGACCGCGAGGCCCTTCCTGGTGGCGTCGAGGGCCTCGGCGACCCGGCCCGCGCCTGAATAGGCCTCGGCCAGACGCCCCCAGCGCGACCACGCGGTCGGGGAGGCGTCGCGGGCCTTCTCGAGAAAAGGAATCGCCTCGTTGAAGCGGCGGGTCTCGAGCAGCGCTTCGCCCAGGAACGAGGACACGGTGGCGGTCGCGCCGAACTCTGGGGCCAGGGGCAGGAGAGCCTTGATGACGCCCGTGGGCTGGAGACGCCTGCGCGCGAGGAGCGCCGCGTTCACTCCCCGGGAATAACGGTTGTACTGGGCCAGGCGATCCTTGGGATCGGGCAGCGACGAGGGGTCCTGCGGAACCACCGTCGCGCCACCCGCCACATACCCGAGGGCGGCGAGCCTCTCCTGCGCCGCCTGATCGACCGGGGCGAGGGTCACGGCCTTCGACGCCTCCTCGCCATGGAGGGCGCGAAGCTGCCTCCTCATGGCCGCGGCCAGAGGCGCTCGCGAGGCGGCCAGGTTGGTCCGCTCACCCGGATCCGCGGCCACCCGGTACAGCTCCTCGCGCGGAGTGTCGATGTACTTGAAGCCTTCTCCGCGCAGGGCCCTCACCGGCGCGTAGCCGAAATGGATCGACCCATAGAGCGATTCGGCGTAGGACTCGTTGTCGGGAATGACGGCGCCCGTCCGAAAGTTCCGGACCCGCGAAACGCCGGTGACCTTCGGCGTTTCCACCCCCGCGAGGTCCAGAAGAGTGGGCATGAGGTCGATGCTCCGGAACTGTCCCTTCAACCGTGTTCCGCGGGGCAGCCCGCCGCCCGAAGCGATCAGAGGAACGCGCAGGGTCGAGTCGTAGACGAAGAGATGGTGCTCATTCTCGCCGTGATCTCCGAGGCCCTCGCCGTGGTCCGAGGTGACCACCACGACCCGCGCGGGCGAGGGCGGATACGCATCGAGCAGGCGCTTGATCTGGGCATCGGCCGTGGCCACCTCCCCGTCGTAGGGGCTCGAAGAGAACCTGGCCGCGAAGGGAGGCGGAGGCTCGTAGGGCATGTGCGGCTCGAAGACGTGGATCCAGACAAATCTCGGTTGGGAGGCGGGCCGCTTGAGCCAGGCCAGAGCCGCGTCCAGCACCTCGCGCGCGGGCCGCTCGTTGCGGCCTGACGCCCCCGCGGCGGGATCGGCATCGGCGACGAAGGGATCGTCGAAGACGTCGAAGCCGTGATCGAGACCCGATCCCAGGGAGACCGGATAAGCCGCGATGAAGGCGGCGGTGGCATAGCCCGCGGCCTTGAACGTCGAGGCGAGGGTGGGCACGGAGCGGGCCAGGGGGGGCGAGGCATTGTCGCGAACGCCGTGTTGAAACGGGAGCAGACCGGTCATGATGCTCACGTGGGAGGGCCGGGTGAGCGGCACCTGGACGACGGCCTCCTCCGCCGTCACGCCGGCCGCGGCCAGAGCATCGAGAGCGGGGGTGGCGCCGCGGGTGGATCCGTACGCTCCGACGTGATCGGCCCTCAGGGTGTCGATGGTGACGAGAACCACGTCGGGCCGCGCGGCGAGCAGCGACAGGGTCAGGCCGAGGGCGAGCATCGCGGAGGACACGATATCAACCGGGCGGATCGGTCGATAAAAACAAAAAACCCCGGGAGCCTTTTGAAGGGCCCCCGGGGCAATCGGCTTACGCCGCTTGAGGCTTGGTTAGAAGCTCAGGCGGGCGCCGATGCGCAGGATGCGCGGGCTCACGACTTCCTCGATGCGGTTGAACGTCG
>CAZYEA010000251.1:2013-6625 GCA_964646485.1 uncultured Acidobacteriota bacterium | reverse complement strand
GTCGACCCCTCGGTGGGGTTCACGGGTGGTAGTCGCCGGCCGTCACCGCACCGGGGCCCTGCCGGGAGAGCGTCAGCCGCTTGGGGGTCAGCTTGGCGTGGTCGATGAACCGCGAGAAGGCCATGTCGGGCCGCTGCCTGGGCCCGTAGACGGTGAAGAAGCGCAGGCTCGTGACCTTGAGGCCGCTCGCCTTCCCGTAGAGGTGGACCAGATGCTCGGCGGCGAGCTTGGTGACGCCATAGGGGGACACCGGGGACAGGGCCATCGATTCCCGGAGGGGGAGTTCCATCACGTCCCCGTACACCGAGGAGGAGGAGGCGTAGACCACGCGCGGCACGCCGGCCTGCACGGCGGCTTCGAGCAATTTCTGGGTGCCGAGGACGTTGTGTTCGACGTAGCCCGTGAAATCGTCGCCCCACGAAGCACGGACTCCGGCCTGGGCGGCCAGGTGATAGATCGCCGAAGCCCCCGAGAGGATGGCGGGGAGATCCTGCGCGGTCTCGATGAGAGTCTCATGCAGGGTGAAGTCTTTCGAAGCCCTGGCCCCCGCGAGGTTCCGCTCCTTCATTTCCCGCGGATAGAAGGGCACGAACCCGTCGATGCCCACCACTTCGTGTCCGGCCTGGAGCAGGCGATCGCACAGGTGCGACCCGATGAAGCCGGCGGCGCCGGTGACGACAAGTCTCATTTCAAGAGCCTCAGGATGTCTTCAGGAAAGCGCCGCGGCCGGCCCGAGCCGTCAACCGAGGCATGCTCGGTGTGGGCGCGGGTGAGGGTTTCCGTCTCGCCTTCGCGGCGCAGCTCATACTCGAAGCGCAGGCGCACTCCGGTGACCTCGCCGAGGGTGGTGGTGATTTCGATGCGATCGTCGTAGGCCACGGGGCGGAGGAACTTCGCCTCCGTGGAGATCACGGGCAGGTGCAGGTCCCTCGACATCATGTCGACATAGGTCATGCCGCGCTCACGCAGCCAGTCGGTGCGTCCGACTTCGAACCAGGCGAAGTACGCGCCGTGATAGGCGGCGCCGAACTTGTCGGTCTCCGCGAAACGCACGCGGATATGGGATACGGAACGAGGGCCGCTCACGAGCCTTGTGAGACCTCGAAGACCACGGCCGTCCTGGGATTGAGCCGATAGCCCGCGAGCGGGGTCTGCGAGAGGATCACTCCCCTGAGCAAACCGGGGTAGCTCTTGTACCGGATCTGGGGAGGCACAAACCCCCGGGCTTCGAAGGCCTGGGAAATGTCGCCGATGCTCTTCCCGATGAGGTCCGGCATCACGTAGTCGCGCAACGAGCCGTTCTTGGCGATCACGAGCAGCACCCCCTCTCCGAGGTTTTCCGCGACCCCCGCTTCGGGCACCTGGACGAGGACGGTGTCTTCGGCCACCGCCGAAGGAGCCTCGATGATCCGGCGGATGGGAACGCCCATGCTTTCGAGCCGCAGCCGGGCGCTGCGCAGCCCCTGCCCCTGGACGTCGGGCACGGTGGTCTTCTTCGGACCCATGCTCAGAACCACGCGCAGGGAACGGTTCTCCTTGATGGAGGCGCCGGGGAGCGGGTCCTGTTCGATGACGCGGCCGGCTCCGATCTTCGCGTGGTTCTTCCGGCCTGTGACTTTGACCCTCAGACGCCTCTGCGCCGCGTCGTTGGTGGCGGCGGCGAGGGTCCTTCCGGTGAGGTTCGGCACCGAGGTCGTCTGCGAGTTCCGGACGATCCTCAGGGTCAGCGCGGCGGAGATCAGGCCACAGCAAAGGGCGAGACCGAGAACCAGGAGCTTGCGGAGCATGGAAATGGGGGCGCGGAACTCAGGAGTTTAGTCTTTGGGCTCGGACAGCCGGCACGGAGCCCGCCCGGCCGAACATGGCGCCCGGTCGCACCTTGGCCCCGTTGGCGAAGTCGAACGCCTTCATGGGACCGCGACTTTCGGGTTGCACCTGAACGAGGCGCAGGGTCGAGCCCCCGCCGCACGCGACCTGGACGCCCTCGCGGGAGACTTCCAAGACCTCTCCTGGCGAGCCCAGGGTCGCTCCGGAGGGGAGAGGCAGGGCGGAGAGGATCTTGATGCCGCGGCCTTCGTAGTCGAACTGCAGGCCGGGCCAGGGGGAGAAGCCCCGCAGCCGGTTCGAAATCTCCGAGGCGAGGGCGGCGAAATCGACGACGCCGTCGGCCTTGCGTATCAGGGGGGCCTTGGTGGCCAGGGTCTCGTCCTGGGCCGTCTTCGTCACTGTCCCCGCCTCGAGGCCCTCGATCGTCTTCACCAGGAGTGCCGCTCCCATGGCCGCGAGCCTGGGCTCGAGCGAGGCGGTGGTGTCGTTGGGCTCGATCTCGCATTCTTCCTGCAGCAGGATCGGGCCCGTGTCCATGCCGCGATCGAGCTGCATGGTGGTGACCCCGGTGCGCGTCTCGCCGTTTGCGATCGCCCACTGGATGGGCGCGGCGCCGCGATACTTCGGCAGGAGGGAGGCATGAACGTTGATGGCGCCAAGGCGGGCGCATTCGAGGACGTTGTCGCGCAGGATCTGTCCATAGGCCACCACGATGAGTGCGTCGGCCTTCTCTTCGATCACGCGCTCCGGGGCGAGCCGCAACTTCTCGGGCTGAAACACTGGAAGGCCGAGTTCTTGCGCCGCTGCCTTCACCGCGGTGGGGCGGAGAGTGAGACCGCGGCCCTGCGGCCGATCGGGCTGGCTCACCACCAGGGAGACCTGGTGACGCGTGCGGTGGACCGCCTCCAGCGCCGGCACCGCGAACGCCCCGGTGCCCAGGAAGACGATCTTCAAGCTTCCTGGTCGTCCCAGTCGTTCGCCTTCGCCCGCTTCCGCAGTTTCCGGATCATCAGGTCGCGCTTCAAGGGAGTGAGGCGATCGACGAAGAGCTTGCCGTCGATGTGGTCGATCTCATGGCAGAACGCGCGGGCGAGCAGTCCTTCGCCCTCGAACACCCGTTCGGCGCCGTCCCGGCCGAGGCCCTTCACCCGCACGAACCGGGGTCGCAGGGGAGCGCCGGCGTACCCGGGGATGGACAGGCAGCCTTCCTCCTCTTTCACTTCGCCCTCGCGCGAGATGAACTCGGGGTTGACGAGTTCGATGAGCTTTCCCGGATCCTCGCCGACGGTCAGATTGATGATGATGACGCGGAGCCCGACTCCGATCTGAGGCGCGGCGAGGCCGATGCCGGGGGCCGCGATCATGGTGTCGTTCATGTCGTCGAGGAGCTTCCGAATCTCGTCGGTCACCGCGGGCACGGTCGCAGACGGAGCGTGCAGCACCGCGTCACCCCACTTGACGATGGGCCTGATAGCCAAGGTTGCGTTTTCCTTTCAGACCTTCGGATTCTCGCCGAAACCGAAGGTGGCGGCCCGCAGGCCGCGGCTCTTCTCGAAATGGGCGAGCAGTTCGCCGCGCGAATCTCCCCCGTAGGACTCGAGCAGGACCTGGGCGAGGACGATGCGTACCATGGCCTCGCCCACCACCGCGGCCGCGGGAACCACGCAGGTATCGCTGCGCTCGATGGCCGCGGGGGCGGGCGCCAGGGTCTTGAGGTCGACCGAGGGCAGGCGGTTCATGAGCGTCGGGATGGGTTTCACGATCGCGCGGACGCGGATTTCCTCCCCGTTGGAGACCCCGCCTTCGATGCCGCCGGCATTGTTGGAGGACCGCGTGAAACCGGTTCCAGGGGCGAAGCCGATGGTGTCGTGGAACGTGCTGCCCCGCTTTCGGCCGGCCTCGAAGCCCTGACCGAGCGCCACCGCTTTCACCGAGGGAATCGACATCAGGGCCTGGGCGAGGAGGCCGTCGAGGCGCGTCGTCCATTGGGCGAAACTGCCGAGCCCGGGAGGCAGGCCCCGAACCGCCATTTCGATCTCGCCGCCCACGGTGTCTCCATCCTTTTTGGCGGCGTCGATGGCCTCGCGCATCTTCGAAGCCGCCTCCGGGTCGACGCACCCGACGTCGGAGTCGGAGGAGCCGGCCATGTCCTCGAAGCGGACCTCGCCCGGAATCGACGCTCCTTCGATGCTCACCACGTGGGAGCGGACCTCGACCCCGAACACGTCGAGCACCGATTGAACGAGCATGCCCGCGGCCACGCGGGCCGCGGTGTCGCGAGCGCTCGATCGCTCGATGATGTTGCGCAGGTCCTTGGTCAGATACTTGAGCGCTCCCGCGAGGTCGGCGTGACCGGGCCGCGGCGCGGTGCGTTCCCGCTTCGAAACCGACTCCTCCCGCCGATCCTCGGGCACGAGGTCGGGCGACATCACGTCCGCCCAGTTCGCGTGATCCTTGTTACGGACCAGCAGGGTCACGGGTGAGCCGAGGGTGAGACCATGACGCACTCCGCTCACGATCTCCACTTCATCCTGCTCGATCTTCATGCGCCCGCCCCGCCCGTAGCCCTTCTGTCTTCGCGACAGCTCCGAATTGATCCGGTCTTTTCGTATCTCGAGTCCCGCGGGAAGGCCTTCGACGAGGCACAGCACGGCCGGGCCATGGGATTCACCGGCGGTCAGGACGCGCATTGCCCGCGGAATCTAACAGTCCGGGCGCTGCCGCCGGTCAGCGCCCGATCGCCCGCCGATAGGCCTCGAGGGTCCGCCGTCCGGTCTCGGTCCAC
>CAZYEA010000251.1:0-2003 GCA_964646485.1 uncultured Acidobacteriota bacterium | reverse complement strand
TTCCCAGACAAGACATCTCAGAGCCGGTCGCATCCGCCTGCCCCTATCGTTCGCCGTCACCGCCTGCCGCCGCGCCGCGCATCTCGGCGGACCCTTGGCCCACCATTCAGGACGCGGCGCGGGCCGGGCCCTCTTCTCTGAGTTCGTCGCGAAGCTGGCGATTGGCGGCCAGGTCCCGCAAGCCTCCGAGGATGGCCGAGGTGTCGGACGGATCCACCAGCACCGCGGCGCCCCGGCCGATCTCGCCGAGCGAGGTGGTGGTCGAGGTGAGCACGGGCGTGCCGCAGGCCATCGCTTCAACCACTGGGAATCCGAAGCCTTCGAAGAGGCTCGGATAGACGCAGGCGAGCGCGTGCGAATACAGGGAAGGGAGCGAGTCTTCGTCCACGTAGTCGAGGATGATGATCCTTCGGGCCACCTCGGCGCGCGCCGCCCGGGCGTAGATCTCCTCGCATTTCCAGCCCCTCTGGCCCGCGAGCACGAGGTTCACTCCCTCAACCTCCCGGGCCAGTTGGGCGAAGGCGTCGATCAGCCGGACCAGATTTTTGCGGGGTTCGATCGTCCCCACGAAAAGAAAGTAGGGCGCCCTCAAACGCTCATCCGACGGCGGTTCGGCCACAGGACGGAACATCTCGGCCGCGGCATAGGGGATCGAGACCACCCGGTCGGTCGCGAGCTGAAGATCCGCGATCACGTCGAGGCGCGTGGCCTCGGACGGAGTCAGCACGAGGCGGGCGCCGCGAGCGATGCGGGGCACCAGGCTCGCGGTCAGCAATCGCTTCTTGAGGGTGTGATGCTCGGGAGTGCGGGAGAGGCTCATGTCGTGGATCGAAACCACATAAGCCCCCGCGCTCACCGCGGGCGCCAGATAGTTCGTGTAGTGCACGACATCGGGGCGGAGCCTGCGCAACAGGAGGGGAAGGAGAAACTGCATCCAAGCGGAACGGATGGGAAACCGGAAACCGCTCACCACCCGCGCGGAGCGGGGCAGGGCGCGTTCGACCGGGCCGTTCGAGAGGAGGAGAAGCTCCGACACCGTGCTCCCCACCGATTGGGCGAGGTGCTCGACGATGCGGGCAGTGTAGTAACCGACGCCTGAGATGCGGCCCCGCAGCGTGGTGACGTCGACAGCGACGATCATGGAAACGGATGAATCCTGGCCGTGAAAAAACCTCACCTTACCCGGGTTTTCCTCGGTGTGACGCTCCCTGAACCGTCACATTCCGATTAATGAGTGCCGCCTCATGAACGTCAGCATCCTGCCCACGTCCAGCAAAGCGCCGAGGAAATCATGCTTCTCTTCCAAGACCCCCTTCAGTCCAAAGATCCCGTGCTCAACTCGCTTCGGTCGCTTATCGCCCGAGGCCGGCATGCGGAGGCCGACCGCCTCGCTCAGGGCCTGAGGCGGCGTTTCGTGGGCCCGCAGTCGAAGGTCTTCCTGGCTCTGCGGGCGCAGATCGCGCTCGGGCTCGGACGGTTCTCCGCGGTGCTGCCGTGGGTGGGAGAGGCGCTCTCGGGCCTCGATGCGGCCGACAGTTTGAGGCGGGTCCTGGAGTGCTCGAGGATCCGGGCCCTGATGGGACTCGGCCGCTTCAAGGAGGCCTCGGCCTTCCTGGACGGAGCCCTCGCCGACCTTGATGCCGGCGGTTTCGAGGTCAGCCTCTTTCGAGCCCAGGTCTCTCTTCATTCAGGCGCCCTCGCCCGGGCGGCCAGTGAGGCCTCGGAAGCCTGCGCGCGGGCCATCGCGAAACGGCAGCGGGCGAGCCTGGTGGAGGCCCTCCTGCTCCGGGTTCGGGTGGCTCGAGAGACGGGCGATGGCGTCTCTGCCCGGGCGGATCTCGATCGGGCGCAGCGAGCCTCCGCCGGCCTCCGGGACGCGGGTGCTTTGGCCTCGGTTCTTTCCGATCGCGCCGACCTGATGGCCCACTCAGGTCGATGGACCGAGGCCGCCGAGGACGCCGATCGGTCGGGTCGGCTCTTCGCCCGCTCTGGTTCGCCGCACG
>CAZYEA010000250.1:4080-6648 GCA_964646485.1 uncultured Acidobacteriota bacterium | reverse complement strand
TCACCACCGCCGCCGGACTCTTCGCCGCCATCCCCGCCGCCCTCTTCTTCAACTTCTTCTCCGAGCGGGTGAAGGCGCTTTCCACCACGATGGACGATTTCGCCATGGAGTTCATCAGCATGGTCGAGCGGAACTTCACGTAGACGGGCGGACGAGCCATGGCGGGTTTCAACTCCTCGGCGGACGATGGCGGCGGACGCGGCGCGGGTGTGGGCTACCTCGCTTTCCGTCGCAAGCGCTCGCACCGGAGCATCGGCGAGATCAACGTCACCCCTCTCGTCGACGTGGTCCTCGTTCTCCTCCTCTTGTTCATGGTCACCGCGCCGATGATGAGCCAGGGCATAGACATCACTCTCCCCACCGCCAACCAGTTCGAGAATCAGCCCGAGGACCGCCTCACCGTGACTCTCGACGCGCAGGGCCGCGCCTACCTCGGCCGTCAGCCCCTGGCCCTTCCCCTGCTCGAGGATCAGGTTCGGGCGATCATGGCCGGCCGCCCCACCCAGGTCGTCTACCTCCGGGCCGATGAGAGCGTGCGCTACGGCAAGGTCATCGAAGTGGTCGACCTTTTGAAGCGCTGCGGCGTCGAACGTATCGGGTTCGCCTACGACACCCCGAAGGAGGCCTCGTGAACGATCCGGTGTTGCGCGTCCTCCAGGCAAGACAGGCGCTCGCCGAGGAGGGCTACGCTCACGGCCTTCTTCTCTCGGGCGCGGCCCATGCCACCACGTTCTTCGCCATCCTGATCCTCGCTCTCCTGACTCCCAGGCGACCCATCATCAATGTGGTGGAAGGCTTCGCGGTTCCGCTCCCGAAAGGAGGCGGCATGCCGCGGGCGGCCGAACCCGCCCCCGCCCCCGAAGAGGCGGCGCCGCCGGCCTCGGTCGAGCCGCCCAAGGTCGAACCCAGAGCACCCGCGCCGGAGAGACTGATAAAGCCGGAGAAGGTTATTCCGAAGAAAGGGCTCGCCCCCGTCGATTTGAAGCGGAGCGTCAAGGACAAGAAGATCGAGTCGCGCGAGATCGCCACCGAAAAGCTCCCCAAGTCCGACCCCCCGAAGAACGCGGCTGCGCCCGCGCCCGGAGCCGCGAGTGCCGCGAGCGGCCTCGACTTCACCGCCCAGACGCCGGGCGTCCTCAACGGAAGCACCGGTCCCGCCGGTCCTCTCGGCTTTTACCTCGCGGCTGCACAGAACAAGATCTGGGCCACCTGGGCCCGCCAGATCCGTCCGGACTTCGCGGGAAACGTCAAGGTGGCATTCACCATTCATCGCGACGGCTCCGTCGACGGCGTGGAGGTCATCGAGTCCTCGGGCTCGCCCACCATCGACCGGCTGGCCGAGCGCGCGGTGATCAGCACCCAGCTCGGGCCCCTCCCGAACGCCTACGAAAAGGAAACCCTGGTTGTCCATGCGAACTTCAAACCTGTTAGTTAGCGCAGGCCTGTCCCTCGGACTCGCGGGGCTTGGCCTCGTCTCGGCCTCGAGTCAGGACCAGGGAATCGCGCAGATCGTGATTGGCGGCACGGGGGCCACCCGGGTGGCGATCGCGCCCTGCTCTGCGACCACCGAGCCGATCCGAACCTCCTGCGGAATCGTGAGAGAAGTACTGAAGTCCGACCTCGACTTCGAGGGTTTTCAGCTGACGCCCGAGTCGCTCATGCGGTCGCTCCCTCCTGTCGATCCAAAACTGCCGAACTACATCGACTGGAAGTCGGTGGGCGCCAACATCCTGGTGACCCTCGAAGTCGTCCAGACCGGGGTCGAGTTCGCGGTGGAAGGCCGCACCTTCAGCGTCGACGGCAGTTCGCCGATCATGAGCAAGCGCTACGCGGGGCGGATCGATCCAACCAGCCCGAACACGTTTCGGGCCTTCGCTCATCAGGCCGCCGACGACATCCTGAGTCTCGCTTCGATTCAGGGTGTGACGCGCACGCGCCTCGTCTTCGTCTCCGACCGCGACTATCCCGACCGCAAGCGCAAGGAGCTGTACATTTCCGATTACGACGGCTTCAACGTCCGGCAAGTCACGGTGAACCGGCAGCTCTCGATCCTTCCGAGCTGGACGCCGGGGGGCAAGGGCATCATCTACACCTCCTACCGCAACGGCGATCCCCAGATCTACCTTTCGTGGATCTTCGAGGGACGCAACGTGCCGAACGTCACCGGCGAGAGGCCGGGCAGCCAGGCCTTCGCCGCGGTGGTCTCGCCCGACGGGAAGAAGATCGCCTACAGCGCGAGCCGCACCGGCAACTTCGACATCTGGGTCGCGAACATCGACGGCACCGGAGCTCGCAATCTGACGGGCACTCTCTCTCAGGACACCGCCCCCTGCTGGAGCCCGTCCGGGCTCGAGATCGCGTTCACCTCGGGGCGCGGTGGTTCGCCCCAGATCTGGGTCATGGATCAGGAGGGGCTCAATCTGCGACGCCTGACCACGGTCGGCAACTACAACGACGCCTGCGCCTGGAGCCCCGACAAGGCCAGCCCGGAGGTCGCCTACACGGCGCGCATCGAAGGCGGCTTCGAGATCGCGGTCGTCGACCTGGCCAGCCGGCAGGTGCGACAGC
>CAZYEA010000250.1:0-4070 GCA_964646485.1 uncultured Acidobacteriota bacterium | reverse complement strand
CCTGCGCCTGGAACCCTTCGCGAGAGTTTGCCGAGATCGCTTATTCGTCCCGCCTCGAGGACGGCGGGTTCGAGATCGCGGTGGTGGATCTCGCCACCGGCCAGGTGCGGCAGCTGACCACCGGTCGGGGCAGTTGCGAGTATCCCGCGTGGGCGCCCAACGGCCGGCACCTCGTCTTTTCCTGCAATCGAGGGGGAACCTGGCAGATGGCTCAGACCGATCGGTTGGGGGCGAAGATCCGTAACATCGCGGTCGGCCCTGGAAACAGCGTGCAGGCCGATTGGAGCCAGACGGTCAGATGATTCTTTTTCCACGTCGGACCCCACCCAGCCGCTACCGCGCCTATCCTCCCCACATCACCCGAGGTTCGGAAACTCTCATGACCCATACCAAAAGCCGCCTCAGAACCATCGCCCTCCTCGCCCTTGCGTCGCTCGCCATCCCCGGAACCGCCCGGGCCGACAAGAAAGAGTTCCTCGCCCTCACCCAGCAGATCGCAACTCTGCAGGGTCAGGTAGCCGAGGCCGATCAGGCGCGCGCCGATGCTCAAAAGGATCTGAAGCGGATCATGGACATGCTGGTTGAGCAATCCGCTCTGCTCAAGAAGGTCCAGCAGGACCTGAAGGTCCAGGACGAGCGGACCATGGTCGCTATCAAGGAACAGCAGGAGCGTCTTTCCGACCTCTCCGATCGCCTCCGAACCACCCTTCAGGCGCCGCAGCCCTCGGCGGGCCCCGGCACCGTGCCCGTAGGAGCGCCCAACGCCACCCCTCAGGCCCCGGCCATCGCCCCGCGAGACCTGTATCAGCAGGCCTACAGTGACTTCGCCCGAAAAAACTACGATCTGTCGATCCAGGGCTTCCAGGAGTATCTCCGCCTCTACCGCGACACCGATCTCGCCGACAACGCGCAATACTGGATCGGCGAATGCCTGCAGGCCCAGAGCAAGTATGAAGACGCGGTGACCGCGTTTAACGCCCTGCTCCGCGACTTCATCGACAGTGACAAGATCCCCGATGCCCGCTACAAGAAGGGGGTGGCGCTCGAAGCCCTCGGTCGCAAATCCCAGGCGGTGCTGGAGTACCGATTCGTGGTCGAGCGCTTCCCCAACTCGCCCGCCGCCCGCCTCGCCCGCGAGAAGCTCGGGCAGCCCTGAAGGCCAAAACCCACATCTCACTTCTCTCTCAAGCTACGACACCAAACACAACAAGGAAACTCAAATGGCCTCAGTCAACAAAGTGACGCTCATCGGCAACGTCGGCAAAGACCCCGAGATCCGCTACACCCAATCGGGCGAGCCCATCGCCAACTTCTCCCTCGCCACCTCCGAAAGCTGGACCGACAAGTCCGGGCAGAAACAGGAAAAGACCGAGTGGCATCGGGTCGAGGTCTTCGGCAAGACCGCGCAAGTCGTTCGCGACTACGTCACCAAGGGCAAGCCGCTCTACGTCGAGGGCTCGATCAAGTACGACGAGTACACCGACAAGGACGGCATCAAGCGCAACGTCACGAAGATCCGGGTGAGCGGGTTCAATTCACGCATCGTCCTGCTCGGCTCTCGCGGCGATGGCGCTCCCCGCGCGAGCGCCGGGGGCGGTGAATCCGGCCCGGGTCCGGGCCCGTCCGACGATTTCCAGGCCTCTGACGAAGACGTCCCGTTCTAAAGGGCTTGGCGCCCACGCCCCTTTTCGGACACCCTGGGCGGGTCGAAAGATCCGCCCGCTGCTCCTTTCCGCTCGCACCGAAACCGCCTCGTCCAGGACTCATTGCCCTTTCTCGCCGCGATTGAAACGGTTCCCGCCCCTTTCGCATACCCGCAGAGCGAGGTCGCCAACGGGGTCTTGAGCTGGCTGCGCTCCCTCGAGGCGACCGCAGACCCTAGGGCCGTCGAGCGGCTCTTCGCGCGCGCCGGAGTGCAGCGGCGCGCTTCATTGCGGCCCTTGAGCGAAGTCTTCCTCGAAGCCACCTTCGCCCAGCGTAACGCGGTCTATCAGCAGGCGATGATCGAGACCGGGGTCTCGCTTGCCCGAGCCGCGCTTCAGCGCGCGGGGCTCGACGGCATCGACGCCATCGTCTCGAGTTCGTGCACCGGCTTCATGATTCCCGCGGTGGATGCGCACATCGCGAACGCGCTCGGGCTCGGCCCGCGACTCACCCGCTTGCCCATCACCGAGGCGGGGTGCGCCGGAGGTGCGGTGGCCCTCGCCCGCGCGGCCGACTTTCTGGTGGCGCACCCGCGCAGCGCCGCTCTGGTGGTCGCGATCGAGTTCTCGTCCCTCACCTTCCAGGCCGGGGATCCTTCGGTGACGAACCTGGTCGCGACCGCGCTCTTCGCGGACGGCGCGGGTGCCGCTGTCCTGCTGGGCGCCGAGCACCCGTCGGCCGGCGCGGCGCAAGTCGAGTTTCGCCGCGCCGTAAGCTACTTCATGCCCGATAGCCTGGGCGCGATGGGCTACGACGTGGTCGAAAGCGGCTTCCGGCTCGTGCTCGACAAGCGCCTGCCCGACTTTCTTCGCGGCAAGCTGAAGCCGATGATCTTGGAATTCCTCGGCGACCACGGGCTGTCCTTCGGCGACATCGCGGGCTTCGCCATCCACCCCGGCGGGCGAAAGGTCCTCGACGTCGCGGAGGAGGAGCTCGGTCTCTCTCCGGCGCAGACCGAGGCCTCACGGACGGTGCTTCGCGAGCATGGGAACATGAGTTCAGCCACTCTCCTGTTCGTGCTCGACCGTGTCCTTCCCGCCCTCGAGCCGGGCGCCTTCGCGCTGGGCATCGGCTTTGGTCCGGGGTTCGCCATCGAGCTCAGCCTCTGGCGCGCCACCGCCGGAGCGCGCTGAGCGGGCGCGCCGAGCCGATGGCCGACCTGCAGACCGATGTCCTCGTCGTCGGCGGAGGCCCCGCCGGGACAACCGCGGCCCATCAACTCGCCGCCCGCGGCGTCTCCGTCACCCTCATCGACCGCGCGCATTTCCCCCGCGACAAGACCTGCGGTGAAAGCCTCTCACCCGGAGCGATCGCACGGCTCGCAGCCCTTGATATCTGGCAGCCCGCCCAGTCTCAAAACGCGCATCTCGAAAACCGGGCCGGGAGGACGATTCGAGGTATGCGCATTCGATCGCCCCGAGGCATCACCTTCCGCGGGCTCTACAAGGAGGGTGGGGCTGGCCTCGCCATTCGTCGAATCGAATTCGACCGCGCCCTGCTCGAAAGCGCACGCGGCCGCGGAGTCAGAGTCCTGGAGGGTCTCGAAGCCACGAGCGCCGAACAGACGCCGGACGGTGAGGCCGTGGTCCACGCGCGCGACCTCGGGCACGGTCAGACGCGGAGGATCACGGCGCGGCGGGTGGTGGTGGCCGATGGGCGCCGGAGTTTCCTTGCGCGTCAGCTCGGTTTCATCGAGGCGATCGAGGTCGCGGCCGACCGCCGGTATGCGGTACGCGCGCACTGCACCTCAGTGGGAGGCCTGAGCGACCTTGCCGAGATGCAGGTGGGCGCGGGCGGGTACTGCGGGATCGCCCCTCTTGGAGACACCGCCGCCAATGTCTGCTACGTGCTCTTCACGGATCGCCTCGATATGAGACCGAGCGATCTCCCCTCGGACTTCCGCCGTCACCTCCGGGCTTTCCCCGAGGTGACGGAGCGTCTTCAGAACTCGAAGATCGAGGGCGAGATCTCCGTGATCGGGCCCCTCCGGCTGCGCTCGCGGCGGCAGTCGAGCGGCCCTTTCATCGCGTGCGGCGACACCACCGGCTTCCTCGATCCCTTCACCGGCGAAGGCATCGCGCACGCGATCTCAAGCGGGGCCCTGGGCGCCGAGGCGGTGGGCGCATCCCTCGATCGAACCCCTGGAGCCTTCCGCAACTACGAACTAAGGGTGCGCCGCCTGCGCAGGGTCAAGGGAGCAGCCGCCCGTCTCCTCTATGGCCTCGTTTCACGCCGACGTCTCGCCGACTCCGCGGCTACGGTGTTCTCGCGCCTGCCCGGCCTTGGAAACGCCGTCGTCCGGCTTTTCGGGGATCAGATCTAGCGCCCCCAAGTTTCTTGATTGAATCCGTGAGATCGGAGATAAT
>CAZYEA010000249.1:4499-6720 GCA_964646485.1 uncultured Acidobacteriota bacterium | reverse complement strand
CTTCGCGTCAACTCGCCATTGCCCTCGTCGGCCCAGTCCTGGCCGGCGCTCGCATAGGGCGCCACCACGATCCCGCCCGAGGAGGGGAGCTTCTTCAGGCCTTCGAGGCCGTTCGAGTTGCAGATGAAGCAGTTGCTGTTGCGAGGGAGGCGCGCGCTGAAGATCTGGTAGCGGAAGTCGCGCGGGTAGTTGCGGTACAACATGATCCCCCACTTCTGGATCTCGGTCTTGGGATAGCGGATCGAGGAGAAGGGGATGCGGATCTCCAGGGTCCAGCCCTTGTCGGTGATCCGGGCGGACGCGTCCCAGAAGAAGTCGGGGGACGAATCCTCGCCCGAGCCGTCGTCCGTCACCGCGTCGTACTGAATGCCGCGCGGATTCGCGAGAAAGAGGATGGCGGTGCGTCCGGTGTTGCCGGGGTCGATGATCACGCCACCGTAGTCGAGGGGCGAGCCGATGGTGTCGCGATCGCCGAAGGGCGCGCGGATGGCCCGCGGGTCGGGGTCGTCGAACTCGAAACCGGCATAGAAGGAGGTGTCGTCGTAGGCGAGGTATCCGACGCTCCGGACCTTGGGCTCGGTGTTGTCGCCCGGCCGGGTCTCGTACCAGGTTTGAACGGGCATCACGCCGACCCAGCCCGCGTCATCGAGCTTCCCGTCGATGGCGATGGCGCCCCCGGCGCGACCGATGCTCAGAGTGCTCGCCACCGCGGCCGGGGTCGCGGCCGGGGCAGGAGTCGGTTGGGCCGCGGCCGGCAGGGTCGTGAACGAGACACACAAATTCAACAGAATGAACCGGGATCGGGAGGCCATTTCCCTTGAGACGCTAGACCGGCGTTGGAAGTTCCTCGTTATCGGATAGTCTGCCTGGATGATGAGATCCCTACAGGGCGGACGACGATCCCTTCGAGCGAGCGCCGCGGCGCTGGCCCTCAACCTCTTCCTGGGCGGGTGTGGTTCGAGCACTCCAACCTCGCCCTCCGAAACCGTGCTGTTGAACGCTTCGTTGAACTTCGTGGCGGGAGTCACCTGCGTTACCGGCGGGGTCTCCGTGGATTTCGCAGGCACCGCGGGCAAGAGTGTGACGATCACCGCGACCGGCGCCTCGACCCTCACCCCGAGGTTCACGCTCTACGCGCCCGACTTCACCACTCAACTCGGGGGATCCGCCGCGAGCGGCGCCGGCAGTGCTTCCCTCACGTTCACCCTGATTCAGACGGGCACGCATCACGTGAGCGCCTGTGAACTCAATGGAGTGGCCGGGGCCTTCACGCTCAAAGTGACCCAGCGCTAGGTCCGGTTGAGCGGTCCATGAGCGCGGCGGGGCAAAGTCCGGCGGTTCGGCCTCGCGCCCTGCGTGGGTGGGCGTTCGTCTTCGCCTGTTCGCTCGGCGCGGCCATGAGTGCGGCCAAAGACGCTCCGACCCCGCTCGACGCCGCGAGTCTCAGCGCCCCGGTGTTCACGTCCTTCGGGGCGAAGGACGGATTGTCCGATGAGATCTGGACCACCATCGCCTTCGACGGGCGGGGTTTTGCCTGGGCCGGATCCGCCTCGTCACTCGCTCGCTTTGACGGTTACCGCTGGACCCTCTGGCCCGTCCCCGCGGCGCGCAGCCTGGTGCGGGACATGGAAACCGACGACCAGGGCAATCTGTGGGCGATCTTCGAGCGCGAAGGCCTTGGGCTCTACGACGGGAACCGCTGGTCGCTCGTGCCGCAAAGACCGCTGTTCCATCAACGGTTCTCCGACACGCGCGGGGCGGACGGAACAAGGGTGCTGTGGGTCAACAGCGAGCGCGGTTTCTGGCGTCTCGTAAACGGGAAATGGGTGGAGGACGAAGGCAACGATTCGGCCCCCGTGTCCACCGCGATCCGGATCGAGCAGACCGACAGCCTGTTCGGCGAACCCAGGCAGTGGATGGCGAGCGCCGGCGCCTTGTGGTACCGAAAAGTCGGAGCCTTGGGAACGGAGTCGCGGTGGCGACGATTCGAGGAGAAGGGCTTCGATGCTCTCCAGGCCACCGACCTCAAGCGGAGCGTCGACCAGGGCCGCGAAGAGCTATGGATCCTCTGCTTCGGCCAGCCTCTCCGCCGGATCACGCGCGACGGCATCAGGACGTGGCGGGCATCCACCGGCGAGCTTCCGACCGAAGCGCTGTACTCGGCTCTCACGACGCAGACCAGCACGGGAGAGCGGCTGCTCTGGATCTCGTCCCGGGCCGG
>CAZYEA010000249.1:0-4489 GCA_964646485.1 uncultured Acidobacteriota bacterium | reverse complement strand
GGCGACCGGGTGACGGTGTTCGACCGGCGCCACGGCCTTCCCGCCGACGCCGTCCGAGGCATCCGGATTCAGCACACCCGGGACGGCGCCGACCTCCTTTGGGTCGCGACCGAGGGAGGCATCGCGCGAGCCGCTCTCGCGGACAGCCGGTGGCAGACCGTTTCACTGCTGGGCGCTCGCGAGAACGGTTCGTTCGGCGTGCTCCTCGAGCCGGACGGCCGGGGCGGCGAGCAGCTGTGGGTGGGCTCCTCGAAGCAGGGGCTTGGTCTCCTCCGGCGCGGCGGCTGGAGATATTTCACGCGCGAGAACGGCGGCCTGCCCGACGAAGGGGTGCGCGGAATCTGGCGGGTGACCGGGCCCGACGAAAAACCCTGGCGCCTCCTCGGGCTCAGCGACGGAGGGCTCTATCGCATCGAAGACGACCTCGCTCTGAAGAAAATGGAGGTTCCCTGGACCGGGCAGCAGGATCAGGTCGCCTGGTCCGGACTCGATCGGCGCATCGATGGAAGGCGCGAGCTGTGGTTCGCGATGATGCGCAACGGGATCTATCGGCTGAGCGGCGGCCGGTGGACGCACTTCATGGCCGCGGGAGCGCAGGATCCGTGGCGGGTGTTCGGCCTGGTCGAGCAGAAGGACGCCGCGGGGCGCTCCTGGCTGTGGGCGGCGAGCGACCAGGGTCTGGCGCGGTTCGATGGGGAGTCTTGGCAGTTGATGCCGCGGCCGCCCGGGGAATCGATCGAGGGCTATCGCAGCGTCACCCTGATCAGGGACGAGACCCGCACCGTGCTCTGGGCCGGCAGCATCCGTCACGGGGTAGTGCGACTCGATGTGACCGATCCCGCGCGGCCGGTCGTCCTGAGCGGGCCTGAGGTGCCGCAGCCGCCCGACCCCACGGTGTACAGCATTCACGCGGACAGCGTCGGCCGCATCTACGTGTGCACGAACAACGGCGTGCAGCAACTGACTCCAGATGCGAACGGGCGATATGCCGAGCGTGTCTTCAGGCGTTCGGACGGCCTCGTGCATGACGAGTGCAACACCAACTCCCAGTTCGTCGATAGCCACGACCGCTATTGGGTGGGCACTCTCGGCGGGCTCAGCGTCTACGACCCGCGGATTCAGGCGGCTCCCGAGAGGGCGGCAGCGAAACCTCTGTACTTCACCGATGTACGCGTGGACGGCCAGCACCACGACCCTCTGACCGAACCCAGCATCGACGTGCCCGCGGGAGCCCGGGAGGTGCGGGTCGACTTCACCCTCCTCGCCCGGGAGCGTGAGCACGAGTCGACATACCGGTCGAGGCTTGTCGGGTACGAGCCCGCGCCTGGCGATTGGACTTCGGAGCACAGCCGGAGCTTCACTGGATTGCCTCCGGGCCGGTATCAGTTTCAAGTCGAGGCTCGCGACTTCGCGGGAACCGCGGGCACGGCAGGAACGCTGGTGTTCGGAGTGAGGCCGTTCTGGTGGCAGCGGACGGCCGCGCGCGCTTCCTTCGCCCTCATCGGCCTGGCCCTCGCCGCGGGATCGGTGTCGATCTACAACCGCCGCCTGCGCGCCCGGCAGCGCCAACTCGAGAGCGAAGTCGCCGCGCGCACCGCGGACCTCGACGCCGCCAATGTGCGCCTGACCGAACTCTCCTACCTCGACGCTCTCACCGGCGTCGCCAATCGCCGCCGGCTGATCGAGGCCCTCGATGCCGCGATCGACCGCGGTGTCGCCCTGTCGCTGCCGGTCGGCATCGTGGTGCTCGATGTCGATCACTTCAAGGCCTACAACGACCGCTTCGGCCATCTCGCGGGCGACGCCGCCCTGCGCGCGGTGGCCCAGACTCTCGCCAAGACCACGCGCGAGCAGGACCTCGTCGCGCGATTCGGCGGAGAAGAGTTCGCCTGCGTCCTGCAGGACGCGCCTCTGGAAACGGTCGCCGCCATCGCCGAGCGCATGCGCACCCTGGTGGAGGCGTTGCCTCCGCGCGCGCTCGGGAACGCGTCGCAGACGATCACGATCAGCGCGGGCATTCTGAGCCGCGTACCCCTCAAGGGCGAGCGCGCGGTGAACCTGCTCGAGGAGGCCGACACCGCGCTCTACGAAGCCAAGCGCGAAGGGCGCAACCGCGTGCGATCCGCCCCGACGTCCGGGGCCGTGCAACGTCCTCTCCCATGACCACAGCCGAGCTGAAGCGGACCATCGGCCGCCTCGATCTCGCCGTGCTGGTCGTGGGCAGCGTCATCGGTTCGGGGATCTTCCTCGTGCCGGGCGGAGTGCTTTCGCAGTGCGGCGGCTCGTTGCCCCTGGCCTCAGCGGTATGGCTGCTCGGGGGCGCTCTCTCCCTGATGGGCGCGCTCACGTACGGCGAGCTGAGTGCCATGAACCCGGGCGCGGGCGGCCTCTATCTCTACCTGCGAGACGCGTTCGGCAAGCTCCCGGCCTTCCTCTACGGCTGGACGATTTTCATCGTGATCTGTCCCGGCACGGTGGCGACTCTCGCGGTCGGCTCGGCCGCCTACGCGGAGCAACTAGCACCCATCGGGGTCTGGGGCCAGCGGCTCATCGCCGTCCTCATCATCGCCGCTCTCGTCGCCATCAACGTTCGCGGAACGCGGCTCAGCGTCGTGGCCATGAATCTCGCTACCGCCTTGAAAGTGGGAGCGCTCGCCTTCCTGATCGTGGCCCTGCCTCTGGGCGCGGGGCCCGTGCCGGCTGCGGCCAGTCCCCCGCTTCATTTCGATCTGGGTCTCATCTCCGCGGTCGGCCTGGCCATGATCTCCGTGCTCTGGGCCTACGAGGGCTGGGGCTATGTCACGTTCGTGGCGGGCGAAGTGAAAGATCCGCAGCGAACCCTGCCGAGCGGCCTCGCGGCGGGCACGCTGGCCCTGGTGGTGATCTACACCCTCGCGAACGTCGCCTATGTCGCCGCCCTCGGGACCGCGGGAGTCGCCTCCTCGAGCCGCGTCGCTGCCGACGCGGTGAGCGCGGTCTTCGGGCCGCGCGCCGCTACCCTGATCGCCATCCCCATCATCATCGCCATGACCAGCGCGGCGCACTCCGTGCTCCTCACCATGCCGCGCGTGTTCTACGCCATGGCGCGCGACGGCGTCTTCTTCGCGAGACTGGGCGAGGTCCATCCTCGCTTCGGCACGCCCGCGCTCGCGATCGTGACCGGGGGCCTCGTGGCCACGGCCCTCGCCATGCTCGGCACGTTCCAGCAGCTGCTCAGCGTGGTCACGTTCGTGGCTTGGGTCTTCTACGGTCTCGCCGGCGCTTCGATCTTCGTGTTCCGACGCCAACGGCCCGGCGATTCTTCGACGTTCCGCGTGCCGGGCTACCCGGTGACCCCATTTCTCTTCGTCCTTTCGGCCGCGGCGATCGTAGGCAATGCCATCCACTCGCAGCCGCCGATGCAGACAGTGCTGGGGCTGGGCCTCGTCAGCCTGGGCCTTCCCGCGTATTGGATCTGGCGCCGTCGGGCCTGAAGCAGCTCGCGTTCCCGCTCCAACGCGAGAAGGCGTAATGGGTCGCGAGCGGGGCGGTAAACTGAAGGGCCATGCGACAAGCGACAATGAAGGCCCTGGGCGCGTCTTTCCTCTTTCTACTCGGCCTCGCCGAATCGGCACACGCGCAGCCCGCCGGGAACGTCCCCACCCCCGAGTCCGTCCTCGGCAAGCGACCCGGCGACGACTTCTACCTCGCGAACTACGACGAATCACGCGCCTACTTCCGAAAGCTTGCGGAAAGCTCCGACCGCGTGCGGATCATCAACGTGGGCAAGACCACGCGCGGTCTCGACTGGGAGATCGCCATCATCTCCGCGCCCGAGAACCTCGCGAAGCTCGACCGCTACAAGGAGATCTCGCAGCGGCTCGCGGATGGACGCGGTCTCGATGACGCGGCCGCGCGCGCCCTCGCCCGTGAGGGCAAGGCCATCGTGCACCTGGACGGCGGACTCCACTCCACTGAAGTGGCAGGCGCGCAGCACTCGATCCTCCTCGCCCACAAACTCGCTTCCGCCCAGGGCGATCCCGAGGTGGACGCGATCCTGAAGAACGTCATCGTGATGCTGTGGCCGACTCTGAACCCCGACGGCCAGAACGCGGTCACCGCGTGGTATCGCCGCAACGTGGGCACGGTCTACGAGGTGAGTCCGCTGCCCGACCTGTACCAGGAGTACGTCGGCCACGACAACAACCGCGACGGGTACATGAACAACATGGTGGAGTCGAGGGCGGTCACCCGTACCGAGATCGAGTGGGCGCCCGTCATCTTCTATTGCCATCACCAGACCGCACCCTTCCCCACCCGCATCTTCATCCCGCCCTTCGTCGAGCCCATCTCTTCGAACATCCACCCGCTCATGGGCCGCTGGCTCAACGTGATCGGCATGAACATCGCGGCCTACCTGGACGCGCACGGCCAGCCGGGCTCCGTCCACCGCGTGGGCTTCGACACCTGGTACCCCGGCTTCCTCGACTACACCCACATCTTCCGCAAC
>CAZYEA010000248.1:0-6723 GCA_964646485.1 uncultured Acidobacteriota bacterium | reverse complement strand
TGGCCGCGAAGGGCCGCTACGCGTCGCTATTCGAGATTCAGGCCGCCGGATACCGGTAACCCGCGGGCGGGTTTGTAGCGGGAAGACTATGGCGCGCGGTCGCAGGTTAGCGGGGCAAAGCACCTCGGCTTCGGCCGCAACATCGCCGCGAGAGCGCGGCGTGGGGGTCGGGTTCGGCCTGGGGGGTTACACGCCCGCGTGGCGCGTGAGTATCGGGCGGATGGTTGCGATTTCCGGGGCGAACATCTCCCTCTGGCTCGGGTCCGCGAAGATCGCCGCGTAGTCCTCCGGTGTGAACGCTCGGGCGAGACGCGAGGCGTAGGTGTCGTGAAGCAGACGGACGTAGTGCTCGACGTCGTAGTCGCGGCGGTCGGCGGCGCCTTCCAGGGGGGCGCCATCGTCTCCCTCCTCGACCACTCCCCCCGCGCCGTTCGCGGTCCGGTAGACCCGCACCTTGTCGCCCACACTCCATGATGCCCGGCCGCTCGCCAGCATGGCCTCGTAGGACAGCTCGCGGCGCGACTCCCGCGTTTCTTCGTATTCCTCCGGGGTCTTGGTCAGGCGCACCCGCGAGGCGACCTCTTCGGCCAAGAGCGCCCGGTGACGCAGGGCCCAGACCGCGTCGAGGTACGCGGTTTGCACTCCGGGGACGTCCCCCTGCAGCAGGCACAGGATCGCCCGGCGCAGGAACGCCTCGCCGTACGGCTCGGCCCGACTGGAGCGAAAGGCGACTCCACGCAGGATGAGTTTCCCCTCGTAGCCAAGCAGAGCGTAGTTCTTGGGCTCGTGTGAGAGCATGGCCGCGTACCGGCCTTCGAACTCCAGCTGAACCAGGGGCGGCAGAAGCGCCGCGACATCGGACACCACGCGCCGCTCCTCCGCCTCCGTCCAGTCCTGAGGAACCGCGAAATACACGCCATCCGTATCCGCCTCGAGCAGGGTCACGCCGCGCGCCGCGAGTTCGCGGCACATCCGTCCGAGGGTTTCGCGGCCGCGGCGGGTGACTTCGTTCGCCGCATCCACATCCGCGAACCGCGTGAGCCCGCCACCCGCGGCCAGATACCCGTAGGCCGAGTTCACCACGAGCTTCATGGCCGCCGAGGTTGCCTCGTGGGTGTAGCGCTCCGCCGATCCCCTCCGGGCGCCGCGGGCCGCGGCCTTCTCGTGCAGGCGCCTCTCGACCAGCCGATCGACGAGGGCCAGCATCGCGCCGAGGTGGTCGCGCGCGGGTCCGATCCGATACTGGCGCATGAGCGATGGATACAGGCTCGCGACGTCGGCCTTCACCACGCGATGGGCGACGCCGGAGGCAAAGAGGTGCAGGGCGGCCCCGCTGTGTTCGATGTCGCGTCCGGGCCGGTAGGCGGGCAGCGCCTGTCCGGAGCGGAGATACGCGCGAACCAGCAGGGGGTCGATGACGCCCGTGGCAGCACCCGCGTCGGCCAGACGTTCATACCGGCGCGGCGCCATGCGCGCGAGCGCGAACGCAGCGCCTCCGAACATCCGCGCGAGACCCGCCACTTCCTCGACGTCCGCGGCCGCGTATCGCCGCACCCGTTCGGGATCGCGCCCATAAACCTCGAACACCTGGTCGCCACGGATGAGCTCCCGGTCATTCCCCGAGAGTCCGAAATGACGCGCGACCGCTTTCAGGCCCACTCCGGGAAGCTCGCGGGTGGCGAAATCGTGGCGGAGCACCGCGTCCATGGTGTCGATCATTTCCCGCCCCGCCGCGATCAGGCGCACTCGGCGGCGGTCGTCCGCGGCCGCGGCCGTGCCGCGTCGAGCCGCGCGCTCCCGAAGCCCGGGCGGCCCCGTGCGCCCGAGTCCCAGGGGCACGCGAAGGCGCCGGGCGCGCGCGTCTAAAAAGGGCAGGTCGAAACCGTGAAGGTTGTGGTTCTCGATCACGTCGGGATCGCAGGCCTGGATCTTCGCCACCAGACGTCTTATGAGATCGGCCTCGTGCGCGTCGGTCTCTCCTCCCCCCTCGATCAGTTCGATCTTGCCGGACGGGTCGCGCACCGCGGCCATGAAGATCCGGTCGCGCGAAGGGTCGAGGCCGGTGGTTTCGAGGTCGAACTGCAGGCGGTGGAGGTCGTCGAAGGCAAGGCCGCGGAAGTGCGTTCGGCCGGTCGCCACCAGATACTGCTCTTCGGGTGGAAGGGCGAGGACACGCTCCTTCCCGAGATCGCGCAGGTGTCCTACCGGCCGGCCCAGCCGGCGCGAAGCTCCCTGAAGGACGGCGTTCCTGAGGGTTCTGCCGTGCCCCGCGCTGACGAGATAGCGAAGCTCTCCTGGTCCCGCGAGTTCACGGAAGGTCACCCGGGCGCCCGCGGCGCCGCCCTCAGGCCCGAGCTGAGCGCCGAGGTGCTTGAGGTCGTCGAGACCATCGATGAGGATCCACGGCCGGAACCGGGCCTCTTCGCGAATCAGGGAGCCGCTCTCGGGAAGACGCCGCCACACCGTGGCCCGTCCGTCAGCCTCCGCCCATACCGAGACGATGCCGGGAGTCTCATCCCAGCCCCACAGCCACTCGTCCGGATTCACCTTCTCCGCAGGACCGGAACCACGGCCCAGGCGAGGAGGGTCACCACCGCGAAGACCAGCCAGTTGTGCTCGGCCCCGAAGGTGGCGGTCGGGAAATGATTGCTGATCATGAGAAACAACACGGGCATGATGATGAAGGTGTTGTGCTTGGACCGGCCCTTGGCGCGATCGGCCTGGGCCTGATCCGGTTCGCGACCGGCGAGCCGATCAGCGATCATCGCGCGCTGGGCGGGAATGATCCTGACCCACACGTTGTTGACCATGATGGTTCCGAGAACGGCCGCCACCAGCAGGAAGGCCGGACGTCCGGACATGCGCTCAGTAAGGTACCAGGCGAGCCCCACCATCAGCGCGTAGCAGATCACCGCGCCGGCCACGGGCTTCTTTCCGATGGGCGACATCCAGAGCCGGTCGTACACCAGCCAGCCCAGGACCATGACCCCCGCGGCCAGGCCGAGGGCGGACGCGAACGACATCTCATTTCCCTCGGCATCCACCATCAGCCCGCCCGAGAAGTAGACGAGATAGAGGAGGATGACCCCGGTGATCGCGGTCATCATCGCCTCCCACCGGAACCAGTGAAGCGTCTTCGGCATGGGCGAGGGGACCTTGATCTTGTCCACCATGTAGAACCCGCCGCTGTGGACCATCCAGACCTTCCCGCCGGGGTTGGCTTCGCTGTCCTCGAATTGCAGGTCGAGCCAGGTGAAATACCAGGTCTGGCCGATCCACAGAATCCCCGCGAAGATGTGGGCAAAGCGTGTGATCACGCCCGCCCATTCGGACCATTCGATCAAGGCCTAGGACCCCCGATAAGTGCTGTAGCCGAACGGGCTCAGCAGGAGCGGAACGTGATGATGGGCGCCCGGGTCCGTGACCTCGAACAGGATCGCGACCTCCGGAAAGAAGCAACGCACGCCGCGCTCCGCGAAGTACGACGCGGTGTCGAAGGTGATGCGGTAGCGGCCGAGGTCGAGGGGACCGTCGAGGAGGTCGGTGATCCGTCCGTCGGCATTGGTGGCGGAAGCTCCCACCAGAGCGGTCCCCGTTTCCGTAACCCGCTCCAGGCGGGCCGCGATGTTGGCCGCCGGCCGTCCGGTGGAGGTGTCGAGCACATGAGTGGTGAGGGGCGACTTCAAGGCGCCTTCTCCTGCAGCAACTTGTCGAGTCTCAGACGCGTGATCTTCATCTGCTCTCCCGCCGCGATCTTCAGCTCTTCCGCCGGGTCGTTTCCGAGCCGCGCGCGCAGCGAGGAGAGTATCTCCGAAGCGGTGCGGCCGGAGGCGCAGACGATGAAGATATGGCCGAAACGCTCCTCATACTCCCGGTTGGCGCGGGCAAGGTCTTCGAGGGTTCGGTCGTCCGCGGCGGCGGCTTCACTCTGCTCGGAAGCCGACCATGCATGGGTGGCCGGGAACCGAGCCCGCAACGACTCGCGGTCGCCGATCCGCGGGTGATGGGAAAAGGCCTCGAGGATGTCCGCGCGGGAGGCCTTCGCCCACTCGTGCTCGGCCGTCGACCGCAGGGCTTCAGGCGAGCGGAACGGCCGAGCGGCCGCCACCGCACTCGCCCACCCGGCACATCCACAACACCTGAAGAGGGCGGCGGCGGCTTCGGTGGGCGCGGCCGCGTTAAGCCAGTCGAGGCCGGCCATACACCCGAAGTCGTGACACCCCGCCGTCCGGGAAGATCTTCAGGCGCACATGTGTCACCGCGTCGTGTTTCGCAAAACCTTTGGCGATGAGGTGGCGCCTATGAGGGCGAAGCTTCATCGCCTGGAGGAGGGGTGCAAACGTCACGCGGTTGCTCGCGAAATCCTCGGTCGCGGCGCCTGGGGCAAAGACGCCTTCGAGCGAGGCGCTCTCGGGGTAATTGCCCTTGAAGTGGTTGGTGTCGATCTCGACTCGCTCGATGCGCCCGGGCGCGCCGAGGCGGATGATGACCCAGTCATGGCCGGGGCCGCGGCGGCGCCGCGTCTCCCAGCCCTCTCCCATGTTCGGCGCCCGGCCGGGAAGAAGAAGGTTGTTCTTCACCCCGAAATGTTCGTCGCTTGCGAGGAGCGCGCGGCCGCCGTTCTCCACCGCGGCCAGGTCGACCACACCCTTCTTCCTCTTCCAGTCGACCGCCACCTCGCCATAGGCGCGCAGGCGGGCCACTCCGCCGTCTGGATAGATGTGGAAACGGAGATGGGTCACCGTCCGGTTGATGGCGATGGGAAACCGGTTGTGCGAGTTTCCAGCCAGAACCGCGGGAGAGAGAATCGAGCTCCAGGGGAGCTTGTCCACGGTTTTGGGCGTGATCGAACCGGTCACATCGCAGGCGTCGATCGACGCCTTCTCCGGGAAGTTCCCGGTGAAAAAGGAAGTGTCGATGTCCACTCCGCGGATCAGGCCCCGAAGACCGAGCTCGATAACGCACCAGTCATGCCCCGGGCCGCGCTTCCGCCGCGACTCCCACCCGTCCATCCACTTCCCCTGAGGGGTGAACTTGTCGGGGATGGAGATGGGACCCTCGGGCTTGAGGAGGTTGTGCCGCGACGCGAAGAACTCGTCGTTCGCGAACAGCACACGCCCGCCCAGGCGTGCCGAGGCAAGATCTACGAGGCTCGTAAAGTCATCGCTCACAGGAGTTCTCCGCGGGGACTGACAAAAGACCCGTGATCGTACACCTTGTGGCCGCGGACGTAGGTTTCGAGCACCACTCCCCGAAGTTCCTGGCCCTGATACGGGGTCAGGGGGTGGCGGTGGAGGACCATTTCGGGGGTGACTTTGTATTCGGCGTCGCGGTCGAAGATCACGAAGTCGGCATCCATGCCAGGGAGGAGGGCCCCTTTTCGGACGGAAAGGCCGGCGAGGTCCGCGGGAGCCTGACACATCCACCGCGCGAGGTCGGGCAGTTCGAAATTCCGCGCGGAAGCCTTTGTCCAAACCGCACTCAGCGAGAACTGAAGGGACGATATCCCCCCCCACGCCGCCATGAAGTCCCCGTCCCCCCTGGCCTTCAGATCCGGGGTGCAGGGCGAATGGTCGGAGACAACCATGTCGATCACGCCATCGCGCAAACCCTGCCAGAGCTTTTCGCGGTTGCCTCGTTCCCGGATGGGCGGCGCGCATTTGAAGGCCGGGCTGCTTGCGGGAATCGACTCGGCGGCAAAGGTCAGGTAGTGCGGACAGGTCTCCGCACTCATGGGCAGGCCTTCGGCCTTTGCGGCCCTGACCATCTCGATCCCATCCGACGAGGAGAGGTGCACGATATGGGTGCGGCACCGGGTCTCGCGGCACAGCGACACCAGCAACCTGATCGCATCGTTCTCCCACGCTCGGGGGCGCGAGGCGAGGTAGTCGGCATAGGTCGTCGCCGAGGCAGGGGCCGGGCCGCAGGCCCCCATCAACTCCGCGTGAGCGAGGAGAGGAACATTGCCGGCCTTCAGCGCCAACATGGCGGCTCGCAGGGTGTCGGCGTCCGAGGCCGGGAACTCGTCGATGCCGGAGTGCACGAGAAAGGCCTTCGCCCCCCGCGCCCCCGCGGCGATGAGTCCGGGCAGGTCAGCCACGTTGGCGGGCACGACCCCGCCCCAGAAGGCGCAGTCGACATGGACCTTGCCGCGGGCGGCCGCCCGCTTGATCTCGAGGGCGGCGGCGGTGGTGGTCACGGGAACCGAATTGAGCGGCATGTCCACGAGGGTCGTGACTCCCCCGGCGGCCGCCGCCCGCGTGGCCGTGTGGAAGCCTTCCCATTCCGTGCGCCCCGGCTCGTTCACGTGAACATGGGCGTCCACTACGCCCGGAAGTATGGCGAGGAAGCCGAGATCGCGAAGAGGCACGCGCTTCGGCGCGTCTGGAGCAATGGACTGGATCTTCCCGTCCCTCACGGTCAGGACGCCCGCACGTTCGCCGTCAGGCATGACGATACGGGCGCTGCGAAGCGCGAAAGCACGGGGAGCACGCATGGAAGGGTCGAGTCTAAGGCGGCCAGCTCGCGTCATGCCTCGTTTGCCCGGGCGATTCGGCCCAAAGGGCCGAACAGCGTAGATCGGGAGTTCAGGCGCCGACTCACCGATTCGGCCCAACCGCCCGGACGGCGAGATCGGGAATTGACGACCGACGCAAGGCGCGTAAGCCAAACCGAAGGTTTGGCGAGGCGCCGCAGCAGGGCGCCGATGAGCGCCGCCTCACC
>CAZYEA010000247.1:0-6785 GCA_964646485.1 uncultured Acidobacteriota bacterium | reverse complement strand
CTTACGGCCAGGCCCGCGGCTTCTAGGGCTTCATCCACCGCGCCGCGCATCCCCTCCGAGAGTTCCCGCTCGGCCGCGGCCTTGATGGCCGCGTTGTAGGCGCGCATGGCCGGATCCTCGGGATCGCGCTCGTTCACGAGGAACACGAGACGCCCGCCCGGCTTCACAATCCGCCGAAGTTCCGCCAGGGCCTCGACCGGCCTGAACCAGTGGAAGGCCTGCGCGCAGATCACCAGATCGACGCTCGCGCTCTCGAGGCCGGTAGCCTCGGCGGTTCCGTCGACAAAGGTGACTCCTTCATGCGGCTCGGCGCTCTCGCGCATCGCGGCATTGGGCTCAACCGCAAGAACCCGAACCCCACGCTCGGCGAAGAGTCGCGACGAGATGCCGGTTCCGGCGCCGATGTCCGCGGCGACGAGGCCGCTCGCGATGGGCATTCCGGCGAGGGCCGCGTCGATCGCCTCGGCAGGATACGACGGCCGAAACCGGGCGTAGTCGGACGCCCGATCCGCAAAGCGGGAGGTGGGAGAGAGTTCGAAGCGCGGCGCCTCCATGACCCTACCGCCCTCCCTCCATGCGCACCGCCCGGGCCGCCACCGCGGCCAGCATGCGCCGAGCAAGGATCTCGTGGCCGCCCGAGCCGATGACGAGAGCCCGGTACGCCGCACCCGGCAGTCCGGGGAAGAGAGCGTGCGTCCGCGCGATCAGCTGCGAACGGTTCTCGGCGAGGGGAGCGATCTCGAAAGTGAGCCGATAGCTGGCGAAACTGTGACGGCCCTCGAGGACGAGGTGGTTGGGAGAGCGGACCGCGCTCACCACAAAGCCACTCGCGACCTGACCTTCGACGGGCGGCACCCCGAACGACGCGCCACGGTGCACACAGCCCAGAAGGCCTGCGCCCACGCGCGCGGCCACGGAGCCAAAAGCGTCCTCGAGGTGCCGGGTCAGTGCCTCGAACACCGCGCGATCGGAAGCCTCCACGGCCACGTCGAACTGGTCGATGAAAGGAAGGTCATCGGGCACCAGGCGATGTTAGCGGGACGAAGAGATCGCTTCGCTCCGGCCCGAAACTTCGAGTCTCTCGCGATACATCCTTGCCGATCCGCGGAAGTCGAGCCGCGAAGACCAAAGCACCTTTTCCCGAACGGAGGGGGCCCCGGAGGTGAAGGAAAAGCCGAGGTACTTTGGCCGTAGCTCAGGGCCGCTCGCGCGGAAGGCGCGGTTCGGGCTGGTAGCTGGGGCCCGCGAGGCCGGGCGCCGACGATGGGCTCGCGGCGACGGGGACGCCTCGTGCGTCGGCACTGGAGTCCAAAACTTCGGAACCGTGTGCCTCCTTACTCGGCTCGATAATCGCGAACCAAGCCGACGGAGTTTTGCGACTCGCGATTAACGCCCCGCCCGCCTGCGACCCATCGTCGGCACCCGGCCCCGCTCCACTTCAGCCTGAAGGCGGGCGCGGAGCACTGAGCGCGGAGGCCAAAGCACCTTTTCCCGAACGGAGGGGGCCGACCGGTACCTTAGCGATCGTGGCGGCGCGCAGCCTGCCCTCGGGGCATGGCGGCCCCACGCCATTCCTGCGAGAACGGTATGGAGGTCCCCGGAGGTGAGGGAAAAGCCGAGGTGCTTTGGCCGCAGCTCCACCCGCGATCGCGCGGGACGGCGCATCATTCCGGGAGGAAGTAGAGACCCCCTTCGTCGTAGACCGCTTTCCAGGCCGGGTGCTTCGGGAGCTGGCCGGAGAGGGCGAGGTTCGCGAGCGGCATCTCGACCAGGCGCTCGATCACGCGCTTCAGCTCGCGCACGCCCTTCTCCGGATCGAAGCCTGAACGGATGACGAAAGCCTCCGCCTCGGCCTCGAAGCGCAGGAAGACCCCGTGGGTCTTGCGGACCTTGTTGACGAGGGCGGCGAGGAGCGGGCGCGCGATCCGCCGCACATCGCTTTCGTCGAGCGCGCGGAAGGTGATGATGTCGTCGACCCGGTTCAGGAACTCGGGCCGGAAGAAGCGCCTCAGGTCGGCCTTCGCCTTTCCCGCTTTGGTGAGGGGAACGGTGTCGCTTCCGGCCACGAACCCCGCCTTCGAGATCGAAGGACCGCTGCCGAGATTCGTGGTCATCACCACGATGGCGTTGCGGGCGTCCGCCACCCGACCCTGGGCGTCGGTGAGGCGGCCCGCGTCGAAGAGCTGCAGGAAGACGTCGAAGATCCTGGCGTGGGCCTTTTCCACTTCGTCGAGAAGGACCACCGAATAGGGCTTGCGACGCAGCCCTTCGGTGAGCTGGCCCGGCTCCTCGTGGCCGACATATCCGGGCGGGGCGCCGATGAGCCGCGACACGCTGTGCTCCTCCATGTATTCCGACATGTCGAAACGCAACAGATCGTCGGCGCCGCCGAAGAGGAACTTCGCAAGGGTGCGCGCCATCTCGGTCTTCCCCACCCCGGTGGGGCCAAGGAGCATGAAGACCGCGAGGGGGCCGCGACGCTCGGAGAGGCCGGAGTGCGCGAGGCGGACGCGGGCGGCGACCTTCGCCACCGCCTCGTCCTGGCCGACGATCTTCGACTTGAGGTGGCCCTCGAGCTTAAGGAGCCTTGCCCCTTCCCCCGCACCGTCGGTCACGATCTCGATGGGCAGGCCCTTCTTCTCCGCGAGCACCTCCGCCACCAGCCGGGCATCCACGGTGGCGCCCCCCGCCCCTTTCGCGGCCTCCGAGGCGGGCATCCGCGCCTGGCTGAGGGCGGGGACGCGGGCGCGCGCGGCCGCCTTGTCCACGAGGTCCACCGCCTTGTCGGGAAGGCGGTGATCGGGATCGAAGCGCACGGAGAGCGAGACCGCGGCCTCGAGTGCGGCATCGGCGAGGACTATGCCGTGGTGCCTCTCGAAGCGTTCTTTGAGACCGCGCAGGATCTCCAGGGCCTCGGTGACCGAGGGCTCGGGGACGTCGATCTTTTCGAAGCGCCGCTCGAGGGCCGCGTCTTTCTCGATGGTCTCGCGGAATTCCTTGATGGTGGTGGCGCCGATAACCCGGACCTCGCCGCGGGCGAGAGCGGGCTTGAGGAAGTTCGCGGCATCGAGGCCCGACCCCGCGCGGCCCGCGCCGACCAGGGTGTGAATCTCGTCGATGAAGAGAATCACGTCCTTCGACTCGCGCAGCTCGGCGAGCAGCTCGGTCATGCGCTTCTCGAACTCGCCCCGGTATTCGGTTCCGGCCACGAGCGCGCCCACGTTGAGTTCGACCAGGCGTTTACCACCCAAAACCTGCGGATCTTTCCCCGCGACCCCGCGGATCGCCACCGCTTCGGCGATGGCGGTCTTTCCCACTCCCGCCTCGCCCACGAGCAGGGGATTGCTCTTGGTCGAGCGCGCGAGGGTCTGGAGCACGGCGAGGATTTCCTTGCGCCTTCCGATCACGGGACCGAGCTCGCCGCGCAGGGCCCCCGCGGTCAGGTCGCGGCCGAAGCGCGCGAGCGCGCTCTCGATCTTCGGGGCGGCCGGCGCTTCCGAGCGTGAGGCGGTCCGGGCCGAGGGCGGCTTGGCCTCGATCACCGGGTTGAAGGGATGGGCGGCCGCGATCTCGGCGCGGGTCGCGACCTCGGGCCCGAGACGGTGGTCGGTCATCAGCGAGGCGATCGGGGGATCGGGCTCGCGCAACAGCACGGTCAGCAGGTGAAGAGCGTTGGTGGCGCGGCCTGCGGCGAGGGCCTCGGCGCGCGCGAACGCCGCCTTGGAGGCGGAGCTTCTCGACATGAGGCCCTTGGGCCGCGGCGGCCGCTTCTTCACCCGCGCTCGAAGCGCGCGCCTCAGCACGCGCGTGGAGGCCGCGGCCTCGCGGAACAGGCTGTCGACGGCCGCGCGCTCAGCGGCCACGAGGCCCATCTGGTCGGGGTTGAGACCGAGATCCTTCAAGGCGCGAACGCTCGCCTTGTCGAGACTGAGAAGGCCCATCATCAGATGGGCGCACTCGATCTTCGCGTAGCCCGCGGCTCCCGCCTCGGTGGCGGCGATCCTCCAGGCCAGGGCAAGTCCGGGTGAGACGTCACTCATGCCTTCAACTCCTGAATGCGTTGGCGCGCCTCCTGAATGAGGCCGGAAAGGTTAGGGGGGGCGAGGGCCAGAAACTGCTGGAGCGATTTGACCGCATCTTCGCGTCGCCCGAGGTCGGCCTCGCGCAGACCCTTGTAGAACTTGCCCAGGCTGAAGCGCGGATCGATGGCGAGGGCCCGGTCATGAGAAGCGAGCGCCTCCTCGATCCTCCCGAGCTTCGCGAGACAGATGCCGCGCCCATTCCAGTTGAGGACATTCTGCCCCGCCACTTCGACGGTCTTCTCCCACGCCGCAAGTGCCAGGTCGAAGGCGCCGAGCGCGTCGAAAGCGGAGGCGAGGCGCACCCAGGCGGGTGCGTACTTCGGGTTCATCTCCGTGACCTTCTTCGCGTGCGCGGCCGCGTCGGCGAAGCGCTTGAGACCGAAGAGGGCCTCGGCCTTGGCCGCCCAGGCGAGAGCCTTCCGGGGATCGGCGACGATGGCCTCGTCCGCGAACTCGAGAGCGCGATCGAAGAGGGCCTGGTTCCGCGCCATCTCCGAGCGCTTGAGACATTCGTCCTGGGAGAAGCGCGCCGCCGTGTTTGGAACCACGACCTCGGGCAGGACCACACCGGCCTTCGCCTCGACTTGCGCGCTCGCCGGCTCGGCAAGCTTCTTCGCCACCGGGCTTTCCACGGGAGGCGCCGCCGCGGTCCGACGCGCGATCAGCGCCGACACCGCGTCCATGAGGCTCATGGACCCGTCGGCGGAAAGGGCCTTCGCATCCCGGGCCAGCTCCGCCTCCGACTCATCGTCGCCGAAGAGGGCGGCCATGGCCTTTCTGGCCTCGGCGTCTGCGGGCAGCGGCGCCTTCAGTTTCGAGGCGGCTATGGGCGGCGTGCCCCTGAGGGCGGCGACGCGCGCTCGAAGCTGTTCGACCCGGCGCTTAGAGGACTCGATCTGGAGGCGCATGTCGGGCTTGGCCAAAGCGAGGAACCGCTCGTAACTCTGGAGGGCGTCCTCGTCGCGCTTGAGAAGATCTTCGACGAGAGCCTTGTTGAGCCAGGGCGCCGGATGGTCCGGCACCAGGGCCGCGGCCCGGCGAAGGGCGCTAAGAGCCACGTCACGCTGGCCGATCTCGCCCGCGTACTTGCCCTTGTCCGAAAGCGAGGCCACGTGATCGGGGTTTATCGCGAGCGCCCGATCGAAGGCCCCGACCGCTCCTCGGAAGTCCCGCAGCATCGAAAGGACGATGCCGCGGTCGTGATGGAGGTCGGGGTCGTTCGGAGCGAGGGAAAGGGCCCGATCGAAGACGGCGAGGGCGTCGTCCGCGCGCTTCATTTCCTTGAGCGCGGTCCCCTTCCAGCGCAGAGCCTCGATGTTCGAGGGCGCCGCCCTCACCGCCTGGTCGAAGAAGTCGAGGCCTGCGTCCCTTCGCCCGGTCACCATGGATTCGTAGCCGAGGCCCAGCCAGCCGAGATAAGCGCGGGGCGGGGGCGTCACGCCGCTCCCCTGAAGGGTGGCGATCGCCTTGCGGGCTCCCTCCATCGCCGGTCCCTTGGCCCCTCCCAACTGGCCGATTTCCAGAAGGTCGATCGCCGAGCGATACGCATCGGCGGGCCGGCCCGAGCCTTGCTCCATCGCGGCCTTGTTGAGCCAGAAGGCGAGGTTCGCGGGCGAGACTTCGAGGGCCGCGACGATGACGCGCAAGGCCTCATCCTTGCGACCCAGCTTGAAGAGGGTGTTGGCGCGGGTGTTGCGCGCGTTGGCGTCGCGAGGATCGAACTCGAGTATGCCGTCTGTGACCTTCAAGGCTTCGGGGAAACGGCCGGCGTTGAAGTGCTGCGCGGCCTCTAGAGCCAGCGCTTCGAGAGAGGGCCTGGGCGGAGGCAGAGGCTCGGGGGGCGTCGGCGCGGCCGGAGCGGGAGCTTGCGGCGGAGGCGGCAGCTCCGGGGCCACCTCCTTGAGCTCTGGAAGCGCGCCCGCGTCAAGACTCGCCTGCTCCGCGGGATTGATCCGGTTCCCGAACACGATAGGGCCAAGCTCCGGCACGCGGCCCGCCCTCAGTTCGCTCGTCAGTCGCTCGGCCGTACGGCGCAGGCCGCCATCGGGCGGATCCATCGAGAGGAAGCGCTCGAACAGGGGGACCGCACGCGAATGATCGCCCGCGCGGAAGGTGGCGAGGGCCAGGTTGTACCAGGCGACCTCGACCTCCGGAGAGATGCGGGTCGCATCTTCATAGGCCGCGCGCGCCTCGGCCAGGCGCCCGAGCGCCGACCATGCATTCCCGAGGTTGTAGGCGGCGCCGAAATCACGGGGGTCGAGCCTTCGAGCCTCCAGATAACAGGCGATCGCTTCCGCTGGCCGTCCCAGTTCGGCGAGGAGGGTGCCCTTGAGCGCCCAGCCCGATACGTTGGCGGGATCGCAGGCGAGGACCTGGTTCACGCATTGAAGGGCCAGCACCCGATTGGTGGCTCCGAGGAGGTTCGCCTGGTTGAGCCACGCTTCGACATTGCGTGGATTGATCCGCACCGCCTCTTCGTAGGCCGCGAGTTCTTCGGGAACGCGCTTCAATCGGCCGAGCATCACTCCCTTGATCACCCAGGCCGCCGACGAGGTGGGATCGAGAGTCAGGGAACGCTCGATGCAGGCGAGGGCGTCCTGGTTGCGTTGGGCGTTCGCGTAGAGAAGGGCTTTGTTCTCCCAAGGAGCAGCGTAGAGCGGATCGAGGGCGATGGCCTGATCGTAGGCCGCGGCGGACTCCTGG
>CAZYEA010000246.1:0-6835 GCA_964646485.1 uncultured Acidobacteriota bacterium | reverse complement strand
AGCGCATCTCCGTGCTCAAGGTTCTCGAGACCATCGCCTCGGTAACCGGCCGGGAAGTTCAAATCGACGCTCAGGCGGGTCAGAAGGGCGACATGCGGGATACTCTTGCCGACACGGCGCAGGCCGCGCGCGATCTTGGATTCATTCCGAAGACGCCGCTTGCCACGGGATTGAAAGCGGAATGGGAATGGATTTGTTCATGAAGATCAGCCGCACCACCCGGGCGCTCGGCGCCGCCCTCGCCCTCACCACCCTGGCCTGCGGACACCAGGAGGTCGACATCGCGACACTCGCGAGCAACTCCGACCAGGTGATCTGGCAGGCCGGCCAGAAGGCGCTCAAAGGCAAGCAGTGGGATATCGCCCGTCAGCACTTCCGGCGCATCGTGGACGGCTTCCCCCAGAGCCCGCTCGTGCCCGAGGCGCGCATCGCGGTGGGCGATTCGTACTTCACGGAAGGCGGAGCGGGCAACTTCACCCTGGCCGCCGGACAGTATCGGGAATTCCTGACCGTCTTCCCTTCTCATCCGCGGGGCGATTACGCGCAGTACCGCATCGCCGAGAGCTTCTACAGTCAGAAGAATTCTCCCGATCGGGATCAGTCTCAGGTCTTGCAGGCTCTCGACGAGTACCTGGCCTTCCTGGACCGTTATCCCGAGTCCCCGCTCGCCAAGTCCGCGCGGGAGCGGGTGAAGGATTGCCGCAGCTCGCTCGCGCGATCGGAGTTCACCGTCGCGTACTTCTATCAGAAGTCGCGCAAGGCCTACCGCGCCGCCATACCGCGTTACGAGAACATCCTGAAGAACTTCCCCGACTTCGATCAGACCGACGAAACGTTGCTGCGCCTCGGACAATGCCTGGCCCTGTCGGGCCGCTCCGCCGAGGCGGCGCCGGTTCTTGCCCGTCTCCTCGATGAATACCCCGAGTCGCCCTTCGTCAAGGATGCGCGCCTGCTGATGGCTCCCCCCGCCGATCCCAAAGCGCCCTCCGCCCCGTCGAAGTAGGGGTCAGGCCGAAGGGGCGGGATCTTCGGCGGTCTCGATCGCCTTCACCAGTCGGACGATGGTTCCGCCTTCGGGCGGAAACATGTACTCGACCTCGGACATGAAGGCCCTCATGAAGAAAAGGCCACGGCCCGCGGCGTTGAGCAGGTTCTCGGGTGCGGTGGCATCGGGAACCGCGTCGGGATTGAACCCCGCGCCCTGGTCCTGGATCCACACCTCGATGGCGCGGTGAGCGAGGCCGAAGGTGACGAACACGCGCTTCCCGGGATCGAGTTTGTTCCCATGCTTGAGAGCGTTGACCACGCACTCCCGCACGGAGACGGAAAGGTCGTGGACGCCGTCCTCGTCAAGGCCGCCCACCTGGGCCAGACGGTCGACGAAGGCCTGAATCGGTTCCAGGATGTCCATGCGACTCTCGAAGTCGAGGCGGACGGTGGTGGGGCGGGCCGTCATGGTTGAGCGGGGAGGATATGCCACACCGGGCCGATATTGCGATCTCCCCGCCCCAGAAAACTGGCTGATTCAAGGTCATGAAGGATCGCGGGTTCGCGGCTAATCTTGGGGCCTGATGAAGATCCGGCAAGCGCGGTCATTCGGCGGAACCTTCACGATGCCGGGAGACAAGTCCATCACCCATCGCGCCTTCCTCTTCGGGGCGCTTGCGGACGGCCTCACCACCATTGTCGGGGCTTCCGCGGGTGACGACTGCACCTCCACCAGGACCTGCCTCGCCGCCATGGGAGTGCGGTTCGAGGCGGATGAAAGCGGGTCGTCGATCTCGGTCCGGGGCGGAGCCCCCCTGCGCAGACCCGAAGGCCCGCTCGACTGCGGAAACTCCGGCACGACGCTCCGCCTTCTCATGGGCGTTCTCTCCGGGTCGAACTTCGAGTCGGAGCTTTCAGGCGACGCCTCCTTGAGCCGGCGGCCGATGGAGCGGGTGGCGGCACCCCTTCGCGTCATGGGGGCCAGGATCGAGACCAGGGAGGGGCGGCCGCCGGTGCGGGTGCGGGGCGCCTCGCTGCACGGCGCCTCGGTGACCCCGGAGGCGGCGAGCGCCCAGATCAAGAGCGCGATCCTCCTCGCCGCGCTGCAGGCCGAGGGACGGACCACCGTCCGTGAGCCCGTGCAGACGCGGGACCACACCGAGCGAATGATCCGAACGTTCGGGGGAGCGATCCGCCGTGATCAGGAAGACCTCGTCATCGATGGCCCCCAACGACTGAAGGCGGCGCACCTGCGGATTCCCGGCGATCCCTCGAGTGCGGCTCCCTTCGTGATCGCGGCGCTGCTCCTTCCTGACTCGGAGGTCGTCATCGAAGGCGTCCTCCTCAATCCTCACCGCGTTCGCTACCTCGAGATCCTGCGGGAGATGGGCGCGCGGATCGAGACCGAAGTCACCTCGGTTTCGGACACCGAGCCTTCGGGTCGCATCATCGCCAGGTCCTCCGACCTGCGCGGAGTCGCGATTGCGCCTTCAGACGTGCCCGCGGTCGTCGACGAACTGCCGATCCTCGCGGTGGCCGGAGCCTTCGCCCGCGGATCGTTCGAGGTGCGCGGCGCTTCGGAACTCCGGGTGAAGGAATCCGATCGAATCCGATCGATGGTGGAGGGGCTGAGCGCCATGGGCGCCCGCATCGAGGAGCTCGAGGACGGCTTCAAGGTTCAAGGCGGCGCGGCGCTTCAAGGTGCGTCCGTGGCCAGTCACGGCGATCATCGGATCGCCATGGCGCTGTCCGTAGCCGCCCTCCGCGCCTCGGGGACCACCGAGGTTCTTGGGGCCGACGTCGTCTCCATCTCGCTGCCCCGATTCTTCCCGGAGCTCGAGCGGGGTGCCTCGCGTTGAGCCTGCCCGAGCGAATCGCGCTCGTGGGGTTCATGGGCTCCGGGAAGACGACGGTGGGCCGTCTTCTGGCCGGGCGGATCGGGTACGACTTCATCGACAGCGACGACCACATCGAGGCCCGGGCTCAAGCGCGGGTGAGCGACATCTTCGCGGAGCATGGCGAGGCCTGGTTCCGAAGGCTCGAGGAACTGGCCATCCGGAATCTCCTCGAATTGCCCCGACGGGTGATTGCCACCGGGGGTGGAGCCTTCGTCCACCCTGGAAACGCGGAGGTTCTCCTGGAACGAGCCTTCACCGTCCACCTGTGCTGCGAGTTCGAGGAAGCCTACCGAAGGGCGTCGCGGCAGGGGGGCCGGCCGCTCGCCCTCAAAGGGGAAGAGGATGTGGCCTCGCTTTATGCCGAGCGAAAAGACAAGTACTCTCGGGCCCACGCAACCATCGACACCACGCACCTCTCCCCGGACGAGGTGGTGATCGGCGTGTTGCGTCTCTTCTCTCCGGCATGACCCAGACCCCTCCATGCGCTACCTGATCCTCTCGGACATCCACGCGAACGACGAGGCCTTCGCCGCGGTGATGAACGCCACGAGGCGCAAGCGCTGGGACAAGGCGATCTGCCTGGGCGACATCGTGGGCTACGCGGCGGAGGTGAATCAGACCGTCGATCGCCTGCGCGCGATCAAGCCGCTCGTGGTGATCCGGGGGAATCACGACAAGGTGTGTTCCGGCGTCGAGGGAGAAGAGCGCCTCGCCAAGTTCTCCCGGTTCGCCCGGACCGCGGCCGAGTGGACTTCGCGGAAGCTCACCAGGACCAATCGCCGCTACCTGAGCAGCCTGCCCAAGGGTCCGCTGATGGTGGACGGGTCCTTCGCGATCGCTCACGGCTCGCCGCTCGATGAAGACGCCTACATCTTCAGCGATCTCGACGCGCTCCGGGTGTTCCGCGGGACCGAGTTCCCCATCTGTTTCATCGGCCATTCGCATTTCCCGGTGGTGTTTTCCTGGGACGGCCTCGATGTCGAGATGCAGATGGCGACCCCTCCCGAGTTCAAGCTCAAGCTCGACCCGAGAAAGCGATACCTCATCAACCCGGGCAGCGTCGGTCAGCCGCGGGACCGGTGTCCGCTCGCCTCCTTCGCGACCTTCAACAGCGAGTCGCGGCTTCTGCGCATCCACCGCGTGCGTTACGACATCGCGACCACCCAGGAAAACATCCTGAGCGCCGGCTTGCCCTCGCCCCTCGCCGAGAGACTCTCGGTCGGCCGATAGGGGCAGCCCGCGGGGGCGTCCCGAGGGCTACAAAACCCGGGCGCGCTTGAGCAGGCGTCGGGCCGTGGTCACGGAGAGTCCCGCCACGTTCGAGGGCGAGCCGGCCACGGATTCGATGAAGGCCGCCCCTCCGCCCTCGATGTGGTAAGCGCCCGCCTTGTCGAGGGGTTCTCCGGTGCGCACGTAGCCCGCGATCTCGGTGTCGGTCATGCGACGGAATCGGACCTCGGTGCGGTCGACCGCGGTCGTCATCCCGCCGCTCCACACGACGGCCACTCCGGTGATGACCACGTGGGGCCTGCCCGAAAGGCGCTTCAGCATGGAGCGCGCCTCCGCGCGATCTCTCGGCTTGCCCAGGATCCGCTCCTTCATCACCACCACGGTATCGGCGGCGAGGACGCAGTCCGAGGGACCGCGCTTCGGAACCAGCGCCTTCGCGCGAGCGAGGCGCCTCACCATGGCCACCGGCCCTTCGCCTTGAAGGGGAGACTCGTCCACGTCGGCCGGGCGAACCTCGAACCCAACCCCGAGCGATCTGAGAATGCGCGCCCTTCGGGGCGAACTGCTCGCGAGAATCAGCCGAGGGGATCTCTTCATCGAGGACGGCCCTGCCACCAAACCGATGACGCCGCTCAGGCGAGCAGTCGGGTGATCTTCTTGGCCAGGACCTCGATCGAGCCCTCGCCCTTGATCACGTAATCGTCGGCGCCGAAGTCGGTCCGGGCCTGCTCGTGATTGGCGATGGCCGCACGGGTGTAGGCGAGGATGGGAATCTCGACCCACTCCATGGTGGATTTCACGTAGTTGACGAAGTCCTTGCCCGTGAGTTCACCCGCGAGCAGGGGCTCGAGGATGAGGAGAATCGGGCGCTCGCGGCCCATGGCGTCGAGCGCCTCGCGGACGGCACTCACCACCGCGGGAGCGAAACCAAGGCGCTCGCAGGCTTTCCGCGTCTCCTGCGAGACTTTCGGGTCGTCATCCACGATCAGTATCGAGCGCACCGCGGACGCCGCCTTGGGCTTGGGCGCGCCGGGGGGAAGGGTGGAGGTCGCGGCCTTGGGTCCCTGGAGCCTGGCCACGGTGGCGGCGAGCTCCTGATGGCTCTGCTTGAGGCCCGCGAGGTCCTTTTGAATCGACTGAAGGATGCCGCGGAGGTCTTCCATTCCTTCGCTCTTCGCCGGGGGAGCCCCCGCCGGGGAGAAACCCGCCGCCTTGAGCGCCTGCGCGCTCTGCATTCCGGGAGGAAGGGTGGCCGAGGCATCCACCCGCTCGATACGGGCGAGGAGAGAGTCGGTCGAAGTGGTGTCCCGGTTTCCGGTCGGGCTCGGGGGCGGAGCCGCGGCGGCGGGAACGGGAGCGGCGGTGGAGGTCTGAGTCGGCGACTGGATCGTCACCTTGACCGTGGGAGCCTTGCGCAGCCGCGCGCCGCAGCCGCCGCAGCTCAGAAAGCCAAGGTCGTCGGCGGCGCCGGTGACGGGCGCCCCGCAGCGAGGACACTTTGGAGTTCCGGCCACGCCTATCCCTGAAGGGCCGCCAATGAAGACGGCCCGGATTTCGATGCAGAAGAGCGGTGCATGGTCTGAGGCTTTCGAGAGGAGCATATTCCCAAAACCGGGATAGAGGCGGATGGGGCTTTTCGAAAACCGCCTTCAGTAAGATGCTCCCCGGAAGCCTCTCGGAAGAAACCAAAGAAGAAACAATCCCCTTGCGATTCGAGATCCGCCACCCCTCTCACCGAGAAGAGGTCTCTTCCGACAGCGACTTCGTCGTGTTTGGCCGCGATCCCTCGTGCGACATCGTCATCAAGAACCCGAGATGCTCGCGGCGGCACGCTTCGGTGCGCATCGTGCCCGAGGGCTACCACCTGCTCGACATGGGAAGTTCGAACGGGGTCTATGTCCTGGGGCAGAAGGTCGACGACGCGATCATTCGCGAAGGCGACGTCTTCTCGATGGGCGACGTGTTCGTGAGAATCCTCCCCGAGGACATGCCCGCCACCCTGGCCATGGCGCAGCCGAAGGCCGACCGAACCGTGATGCAGGCCCGCCCCGCCATCGAGCCGCCTCGGCGCCCCCTTCCCCCGCCCCTGCGCCCCGAACCCCGTACGCCTCCCCTGGGCCCCGCCGCCCCCGCCCTGGCCCCCCGCGTCCTCGCGATCTGCTCCCTCGCGGTCGGCATCGGCCTCATCGTCGGGCCGCTGACTCTCGGAACGCAGCTTGGGGTGCTGAGCTACGTGCTGCCGGTGTTGGGGGTCTTCTCCGCCCTCGCCGGGCTCGGGCTGCTCGGCGGCTTCCGTTGGGCGCGGAGCCTCCATTACGCCGTCTTCACCATCTGGACTCTCACCTGCCTGCTGGCCCCGTTCGGGGTGATCGGGTTCGCCTATCACCTTCGCGGGGAAGATCACCCCGAGACCGATTCGTTCTTCGCGGTGGTCATCGGAATCGCTGTGCTGGCCCTGGCCCTGGCGGCGGCAACGCTACGGCGACGCACCCCGTGAGGAGACCGTGACCATCGACAACACCGGACGCAAACGCCCCGGGCGCCCACCAGGAGCGTCCGGCACCCGCGAAAGGATCCTGGAATCTGCCCGGGAACTGTTCTCCCGCAACGGTTTCGACAAGACATCGATCCGCGCGGTCGCAACGGCGGCCGGCGTGGACGGGGCCCTGGTGCACCACTACTACGGCACCAAGCAGCAATTGTTCGCCGCGGCCATCCAC
>CAZYEA010000245.1:0-6857 GCA_964646485.1 uncultured Acidobacteriota bacterium | reverse complement strand
GACGCGCTCCTGGCCCAGGACCCCCTGAGCCGCGTCGCCTGCGAGACCATGGTGACCACCGGCCTCGCCTTCATCGCCGGTGAGATCACTACCAACGCCTACGCGGACCTCCCCTCCATCGTGCGCGCGACCATCGAAGACGTGGGCTACACCCGGGCCAAGTTCGGGTTCGACCACAAGACCTGCGCGGTCATCAATTCCATCGACAAGCAGTCGCCCGACATCGCCATGGGCGTCGACACCGGGGGCGCTGGGGACCAGGGCCTGATGTTCGGTTTTGCCTGCACCGAGACCGAAGAGCTGATGCCTCTGCCCATCCAGATGGCGCACAAGCTCACCCGGCGGCTTTCGGTGGCGCGGCGCAAGGGCGAGATCGACTACCTCCGCCCTGACGGCAAGAGCCAGGTGACGGTCGAGTACGACGGCGGCAAGCCCAGGCGGATCGACGCCGTGGTCATCTCCACCCAGCACGACGATCGGGTGAAGACCGAGGCCCTCCGCGACGACGTTCTCAAGAAGATCATCCTTCCGACCCTGCCCGGGAACCTCCTCGACGACAAGACCAAGTTTCATATCAATCCGACCGGACGCTTCGTGGTGGGCGGTCCCCAGGGCGACTGCGGCCTCACCGGCCGCAAGATCATCGTCGATACGTACGGCGGCGCGGCGCCCCACGGCGGCGGCGCTTTCTCGGGCAAGGATCCGACCAAGGTCGACCGATCGGCCTGCTACATGGCCCGCTACATCGCCAAGAACATCGTGGCCGCCGGCCTCGCCGAGCGGTGCCTCGTCCAGGTGGCGTATGCCATCGGCGTGGCCGAGCCCGTCTCCGTCATGTGCGATACCGAGGGCACCGGCAAGGTCGATGAGCTGAAGCTCGTCGATGCCGTCCGCCAGGTCTTCAAGCTCACCCCCAAGGGCCTCACCGAGCAGCTGAACCTGCGCCGGCCGATCTATCGCCAGACCGCGGCCTTCGGTCACTTCGGCCGCACCGAGCCCGACTTCACCTGGGAGAAGACCGACAAGGCCGCCGAGCTGAAGGGCTTGCTCAAGTAGGCTCCCTCGCCTCCGATCGCGGAGGTCCCATGTTGATGAACGCGGTGGTCCCTAGGCCGGCGAGGCCGAGACGTCGATGGGCCGTCTGGGTCCTTCGGCTCGCCGCCGCGGCGGGAATCCTCCTGTGGTTGCGGGCTTTCCTGGCCGGGCCCGCGCCCCTGGTCTCGCCGCCCCTGAGCGCAGGCCCGCAGCATCGCGCCTCGGGGGTGGTCCACATCCACACGAATCTTTCGGACGGGCGGGGAACGCCGGCCGACGTCGTCGAAGCGGGGCGACGTTCCGGGGCGGACTTCATCGTGATCACCGACCACAATCGGGCGGACGCGGACGTGTTCGACCGGCTGCCGAGCCATCCCGGCGACCCGCTGGTGATCGTCGGGTCCGAGGTCTCGACCGAGGCCGGCCACGTCCTCGCCATCGGCATTCGGCCCCCGACCTTCCGCTTCTCGGGGACCCTGCGCGAGGTCCTCGACGACATTCGCCACCTCGGCGGTTGCGCGTTCGCCGCACATCCCACCTCGCCGCGGGGCGAAACCCGGTTCACCCGCGAAGAGGAGCCGGGCACCTGGGGCGTCGAGGTCGTGAACGGCGATACGGCCTGGAGAGAGGCCTCGCCCGCGGCGTTGGCGCTCGCGGCCTGGAGCTATCCCGTGCGTCCGGCCTTCGCGCTGGCCCAGACGCTTGGGACCTTCGTCGAGGAGCGGGGACTGTGGGATCGCGTCCAAAGCCGTCGCTACGCTCCCGCGGTGGGTGGGACCGACGCCCACGGCCGCATTCCGATTTCGAGGACCTCGAGCATCCCCGTGCCCTCCTACGAGGCGCTCTTCGGCCTGGTCCGCACGGTGGTGGCCCTCGACGAGCCACTTCCCGCCAATCGCGGGCAGGCGAGAGTCGCGATCACCCGCGCCTTGTGCGCGGGGAACAGCGTGGTGGCGATTCCCTCGTTCGCGGATCCGAAGGGGTTCTCGTTCGTGGCTCAATCCGACGATGGGGCCGCGGGGGGACCGGGGGCCGCGATCCGTTTCCGCCCGGGGATCACGTTGCGAGCGGGCGGCGCCGTGCCCGCGGGAACGATGATCCGGCTCGTGGAAGGCGGCCGGGAGATTGCGGCGGGACCGAGCCCTCTGGAGTTCAAGGTGGCAGCACCCGGCGTGTACCGTGCCGAAGCGTACGTCGCGGGCCGCGCCACCCCCTGGATTCTCGCCAATCCGATCTCCGTGCTCACTCCACAATCCGAGTGGTTACGGCAGCAGGCGGCGGTGCCCCAGACTCCTGCCTTCACGGAGGGAGCGACCCTGCTCGACGGATTCGATGGCCCGACCACGGCCTTCAATCCCGAGCACGATCCGGGGTCGACGGTCGACACGCCGATCCTCGATCCCACCGCCGGGCGGGGACATGGGGGAGCGGCCGTCCTGTCCTTCCACCTCAACCCGAACCCCAGGCCCCCGGTGTGGTGCGCTCTCGTGGACCGCACGAAGCGGGATCTCTCCGCGCACACGGGCGTCTCCTTCTGGATGAAGGCCGACGGCGAGTATCGGGTGTGGTTCCAGATCCGGGATCTGAATCCGGCCTCGAGAGACGAAGGCACCGAGGCCTGGTTCGCCTCGGTCAGGACCTCCCAGGCGTGGACGCTTTACAACATTCCCTTCGCGTCGCTGCGCAGCATCAACAAGACCTCGGATGGAGCGTTCGACCCGGGCAAGATCGCGCACCTCGTCTTCGTGATCGACCACGGGGCCATGCCGTTTGGAAGTGCGGGCAAGGTCTTCATCGACGCCCTGGCCGCCTACTGACTACTTCTTCGGCTTCCTCGCGAGGGTCCGGTAGTACTCCTCGACCATGGCTCGATAGCCGGGAGGGAGTTCCTCGGAACCGGAGAGTTGCAGGGCCGGGCGGTCGCCGTCCGCCTCGCGGCGAAGCACGTACTCCAGCATTTTGATGTCGTCGGCGATCTGGCCGGTCAACTCCGCGAGGCCAAGAGGATCCTTGAAGTTCCGATCGGACGCGAGTCCCTGCAGCCGCTGGGCGAGTCCCGCGGCCTGGGACGAAGACAGGCCGCTCTCTTCGAGCGCGCGCCTCAGGGCTTCGGCGTCTCCGGCACGCTGATTGAGTTCGCCGCGCAACTGGCGAACCTCCTCGGACCCGAGGCGCCCTTGACCTCCGCCGCCCGGGATCCCGGGACGGCCGCCCATCGCCGATGAACCTCCGCGAGGCGAACCGTTCACCCCTCCGCTACCCTGAACTCCCTGGTCTCCTCCTCGAGAGCCCGCCTGCCAGGGTGACGCGCCCTGGCCCTGCCCGGCCTGGGTTCCCTGCGACTGGCCAGCCTCCGGCCCCTCACCCTGGCCCGGCTGTCCCTCCCGTCCTTCTCCCCGCCGACCTTCCTGACCAGTTCCATCCGTCGGGGAAGCGCCGCGAGCGCGCAGGCGCTCCTTCATCGAGTCGAGGCTTCGCGCGAGCTCGCGCGCGCGGTCGAGAGCGTCCGCCTTTTTGCTCTCTGGAGCCGCGCCCATCGACTTGGAAGCGTCGCGAATCTGGCGGCCCAGATCGTCGATGGCCTCGGCGATGTCGTTCTCGAACGGCTCGGCGGCCGAGGCGCGGTCGACGAGTCCTTTCGTGTATCGGATCTTTTCCTTCAATTTGGCGTCGCGAATCCCGTTCGCCGCCTCCTGCAGCTTGCGGGAGGCCTCCTTCCGTTCGCGTCTCGACTCACGCGACACCTTGTCGAGACTGGATTCGAGATCGGCCACCTCGGAGGCGAGCGCGTCCTTGCGTTCGCGAATGCGGTCGGCCCTCGAGTTGCCACCGGGGGCCAAGGGCTGCGGCGCGGCGGACCCGTTTTGCGCCATTTCACGCATCTCGGTCGCGATCTGCTGTTGCGCCCGCCTGAGCGCCTCGGCCTTCTCCGCGAAGCCGGAAAGGTCCCGGTCCAGGCGGGTCGAGCGCTCCTGATCAAGGAGGCGTCTGGCCTCACGGAGGCGGTCGAGGGGCGTATCGCCGCTCCGCGACGCGCCTGAGGACTGGCCTTTCGGACTGCTCGCCTGTTGACGCATGGCCGCCGCCGCTTCGCGCAGGCGTCGGGCGGACTCTTCAAGGCCGGGTGAAGGCTTCTCCCGGGTCAGGCGTTCGAGCTTACGGCCCAGCTCTTCGGCCTCGTCCGCGAGTTGACGCTGCGAGGACCCGCCGCCTCCTCCACCCTGATTCGGAGCCCGCGCGCCGCGCTGACGGGCCCGTTCGTTCTCCTGTTCCTGGCGTCGGGCGAGTTCCTGCAGGCGCGACAGGGCGTCGTCGACCTGATCGTCGCGCTGCTCCTGGGCGCCGCTTTGGAGGGTCTCGTACTGATTGCGAAGCTTGTCGAGGTCGAGTTCGTAGAGGTCGGCGAGCTCTTCCGCGGAGGCGTTCGACTGGCCGCCGCCGCCTCCTCCTCCTCCGCCAAAGGCGACCTGGACATCGCGGAACGAGGCCTCTGCGCGTTGCAGGTGAGCCAGGGCCGCCTGTTCCGGGGGCAGGGCCTCCTTGGGCCTCGCTCCCTTCAACTCCGCCTCGGCCGCCGTCATCTTCTCTATGGCCTGCCGCATTTCGTCGGCGGTTCCGTGCATCGGCGAGCCGTCAGGAAGAGCGCCCCGGGACAGCATCCGCGTGATCAGCCCCTCGACCTGCCCTCGCAGGCGGCCCTGAATGAGGCCCACGGTGTTTGCATCCTGGGCCAGGCTCTTGGCGTCGCGTCCTCCCGAGGACTGATCGCGAACCAGCCTGAAGGTGGCGGCGATGACCTGGCGCTGCTGCTGCGACAAGGAGCCCGCGTCGCCCCCGCCACCCCCCGAGCCGCCCCCGCCCGATTGCTCGGACTGTCGGAAGTCCCGGCGGTAAGGCCGCGCTTCGAGGAAGTAGATGTCGGTGGTGGCCTGCCGCCCGGGGGAGCCGATGTCGGTGGCGCGGGCGTAATACGAAATGAAGTCCCCCGGTTTGAGCGACATGTCTTCGAGGAAGAAGGTGTGCCCCGCGACCACGTCCTTGAGGACGGGCGCTTGATGAAGAGGGACTATGGTCTCGGGGCCTCCGTTCACCGAGTAGACGAGATCGAGCTTCGCCACGCCGAAGTCGTCCTCGGCCTTGGCTTGGGTGAAGACCTCTTCGATGGGGGTTGCCTGGGTGTCCCGCCCCGGCCGGTCGAACGCGACGTGGGGGGGGAGGTCTGGAACCACTTCGATGACGTAGTCCGGCGACGCTTTGGCGAAGGCGCCGTCCTGGCCCATGAGTTCGACCGCGTAGAAGCCACTTGCGGTGGCGCGCATCTGCCCGCTCAGGGCCAGGCCGTCCGGGGTCACGGAAAGGGGAATCGGGTTCGACTCTTCTCCCTGCACCACCAGGCGTCCGGCCTTGACCGCCACCGTGGGTTTGATGGCGAACACGACGGTTGTGCCCGCGAGGGCGGTGATGTCTCCCGTCCCCTCCACTTTCTGAGGCTCCAGGCGCGCATAGGCGGGCAGCCGATATTCGAGATCGATCTGCTTCACATACGGACGATCGACGACCTCGAGCCGGAACACCTCCGAGCGGGTGCCTGAGGACTCGACGAAGTACTCGACCGGACTCAGCACCGACAACATCATGAAGCGGTGGGTGACGCCTTCCTTCCCTTCATCCCTCACCATGGGAGAGCGCGTCCACGCTCCTCCGCCCGTCCGCGTAACCAACTCCGCGCCGGCCTCGAACCCGGTGAGTCGCGCCACGATCTCCTGATCGCTGCCGCGCGCGATCGTCTGGTTTCCAGGAGTCACCGCGATCGCGTACGGCGTCGAGGGCCGGCCCGAGGAGGAGAAGGGGTCGAAGAGGTAGGGGAAGGCCTGCTGCATGAAGGCCGGTGCGAGGGCGATGAAGGAGGCGCCCGCGACCAGCACCGCCGCGAGGGCCATCAGGGCCTGCCGCAACTCCGAGCGATCGACTTGTCGCGGGAGGTCGAAGGCCTCGAGGCGGTTGACCACGTCGTCGACGAGGCGCGTCTGCAGCGCGTCTGACCGGTCCGTTCCCGCAGTGCCCGGCAGGCGCGCGTCCACCGCGCTGCGCAGAGCCGCATCGAGCGAGGGCTCGTGCTCTTCGATGTAGCGCGCGATGGCCGCGTCCGAGGCCTGGCGGCGTCCACGCGAGAGGGGGAGCAGTAGGAATCGAAGGCCGAGGAGTGCGATCCATCCATAGAGGGCCGTCCGGATGGTGAGCACGGCCGCGCTCGAGTAACGAAGGGCGTCGAGGCCATAGGCGGCGACGCTTACCCCGATGAGGGCGCCCACGCTCACGATGGCGAGTCCCCTGACCAGGATCCGCAGCCAGTAACGGACGCGCACACGTCGGAGTGCCTGACCCAGCCTCGGGTCGCGGTCGAACGCCGCGGGAGTGAACATCACCATGGAGGCGCCTCCGAATCTATCAAGGGGTGGTCCTCTGCCCGCGGGAGTTCCCGAGCACGAGTTCGGTGAGCATGACCAGCCCCAATGCGATCAGCACGCTGCGCCACCAGGACTGCCGCGCGGCCGCGTCCGTGGGGGCGGGGGCGGGGGCGGATTCGGCGGAGGCTCCGGCCGGCCGCAGCGCGGCCTGGAGTTCGCCCTGGTCGAGGACTCCAAGGTCCGACTCTGCCGAATCGACGTTCGCGGCGAGGAAGCTTGTCGCCTCGGAGTTCCTGACCACCTCGTAGAAGCCGGTTTCGTCGAGTTCCAGACCCTGGGCGTCCCGGGCCACCTGGATCCTCCGGCCGGAGGGAGCGGTGACGCGATCGATGGGCCTGATGGCCGACCCGATCT
>CAZYEA010000244.1:0-6927 GCA_964646485.1 uncultured Acidobacteriota bacterium | reverse complement strand
GGGATTCAGCCCCAGCGTCTCTTGAACCGCTCCCCAGAGCGGCTTGACCGTTTCCTTGGAAGGTAGGGAGACGCCCTCTTCTTCGAGGATCACGCGGAACAGGGACTCAAGGATGCTGCATGCCGCCGTGACCGCCGCGGGCGGGTCGTTCTCAAGCGAAGCAAGCGCGCGGCCGAACTCGAGATCAAGCGCTGGAATGTCACGCAAACGAAGGGCCCGACTCAATTCCGCCACCGACGGAGACTGCCCGCCAGCGAGCACGACACCACCTTCGTGATAGGCAAGACCCTTGCTGGCGAGGACCGCGTGGACTCGCGACTGATGGGCCTTGATCTGGTCAGGCTCATACGTCGACCATCCTCCACCAGTTTCCAAGAGTTGCACCAAGACACCGCCGAGGACCTTCAGTGGATCAACGTCGGGGTCCGCGTTGACCCGCTTGAACCAGGCAACACACTTATCGACACAGTTGCCCTCTGGGGGCTCACCCGGCGCGCCAGCCTCAATGAAGAGCATGTTTAGCTTTCGATGGCTGTAGTAGTGCTGACCAAGCACTTCGCCAACGACCATGAGCACGGCGGGAGGTATCTGTCGCCTCACACCCGGCACCTTCGGAGTCCAAGGCCCGGATAACACTTAGTATGCGGCGCTGCGGAAATATACGGCGCCGTATAACTGGATAATGACAGCGGGGACGGTACACCCCTGCTTCCGTTGGCTTGCCTGCTCAAAGTCCATCCCACGAATGGATTACACCGCTTTTCCATGTCGGGCGTCAAACGGACCGTCCCGTGAGCCTGCCCGATCTGGTCGAGATCACGGGTGGGAGATGTTCCAAGGGGCTTTGCACCCCTCTCCCTCCGCGATTGAGGACGTGCGTGTAGATCATGGTGGTGGAGACGTCGGAGTGTCCGAGAAGCTCCTGGATCGTCCGAAGGTCATAGCCGCGCTCCAGCAGATGGGTCGCGAATGAGTGTCGCAGGGTGTGGCAGCTTGCCGGCTTGGTGACGCCGGCCTTTCGGACGGCGTCGCGGAACGCTCGCTGGAGTACGGTCTCGTGCAGGTGGTGTCGGTAGCGAAGCCCGGACCGATAGTCGACCCACGTGCGCGCGGCGGGGAACACCCACTGCCAGCCCCACTCACGCGAAGCGTTCGGGTATTTCCGTCCGAGTCCCTCGGGGAGAGCCACCCGGGCCGCGCCCAGGAGGCGATCGCGCTCGTGCATCTCCTGCACCTTTATGAGGTGAGAGAGCAGGGCCATCTCGAGCCCGGGCGGCAGCATGGTTCGGCGGTCTTTCTGGCCCTTGCCGCGCCGCACCACGATCTCCTTCCGGTCGAAGTCGATGTCCTTGACTCTCAGTTGCATGGCCTCCGAGAGGCGCAGGCCGGATCCATACAGCAGCGCGGCCGCGAGGGCGGGCGTGCCTCGGAGGTGTTCGAAGATGGCGGCCACCTCCTGCGGGGAGAGCACCACGGGCACCCGCTCGGGCAGCTTGGCCCGCGGCGTCCCCTGCAGACCCTTGAGTTCCCGGCCGAGCACCGAGCGGAACAGAAACAGGATCGCGCTGAAAGCCTGGTTCTGGGTAGATGCCGAGACGCGGAGGCGGGTGGCGAGGGCGGCGAGGAAGCGTGAGATCTCCGGCTCGGCCATCGAACTGGGGTGCCGCCTGCCGTTGAACACGATGAAGCGGCGGATCCAGAAGATGTAGGCCTTCTCCGTGCGCGGCGAGTAGTGGCGGGATCGGATGGCCTCGCGCACCTGATCGAGAAGGCGCGGGGGCGGCGGTTTTGGGACCTCGAGTCTGGTTTCGGGCATCACAGCTCCAAAAAGGTTCGAGGGAGAGGACGCGAGCGTAGCTCGTGCGTGCGCCGGTTCGGGTCCCATCGTCGTCGGTGGACCAGAGCGCGGCAAATCGGGGTCAGGAGCGGGCGCGCCGGCCATCACGAGTCGAATTGCGCGGAGCACTGAGCCGCGAAGGCCAAAGCACCTTTTCCCGAACGGAGGGGCCGACCGGTACCTTTGCGATCGTGGGGTGGGAGCCCCACGCCATTCCTGCGAGAACGGCATGGAGGCCCCGGAGGTGAGGGAAAAGCCGAGGTGCTTTGGCCGCAGCTCACCAGGCGACCGCGCGGTCATCGTCCCGCCGCTGCAACGCCCGTGGGGGCTTCAGTCGCCGAACGAGATGCCCAATCCTCGGGCGGACATCATGACATCCGAGTCGAGGGGGACGCGCTTGGTCCTGCCGTCACCCACGGCCACTTTCAGGGGCACGCGGGCGATGGTGGGGGGCTTGAGCGCCACCATGGTCTCGAAGTCGCCGTCTCTCACCGCGCGCACCGCGGCCGCGCCGAAGCGTGTTCCCAGCAGGCGGTCGAAGGTGGTCGGGGGCCCGCCTCGTTGAAGGTGGCCCAGAACCAGGCAGCGCGTTTCCTTACCCGTGCGCTTCGCGATCTCTTCCGCCACCCATTCGCCCACCCCGCCGAGGCGCGGGGTTGCCCCCTTGTCGTTGGCGCGCAGGTGAAGCTTTCCGCCGATGCTGCGAGCGCCCTCGGCCACCACCACGATCGAGAAATAGCCGCCGCGGTGACCCTTTTCGCGCTCCTTGATCTTTTCGGCCACGCGGTCGAGGTCGAAGGGGATCTCGGGGATGAGGATGACGTCGGCCCCGCCCGCCACTCCGGAGTTGAGGGCGATGAAGCCCGCGTTGCGGCCCATCAACTCCACCACCATCACCCGGCCGTGCGCTTCCGTGGTGGGATGGAGCTTGTCGATGGCGTCGGTGGCGGTTGAGACCGCGGTGTCGAAGCCGAAGGTGACGGAGGTCTGCTCGATGTCGTTGTCGATGGTCTTGGGCACGCCCACCACCGGGATGCCCATGGCCGCGAGGCGAAGGGCGATGCCCAGGGTTCCGTCGCCACCGATGGCGATGAGGGCGTCGAAGCCGAGGTTCTTGAAGTTCCGCACCACCTCGGCCGAGCGATCCGCCGGCTTGGCAGCGCCCGCGCGTGCGCGCCGGTCGACCCGGAACGGGTTCACCCGATTCGAGGTTCCGAGGATGGTGCCGCCAAGGTGGAGGATGCCTTTGACGTCGCGCGGCTGAAGCTGGTACACGCGTTTGGTCAGCAGTCCCTCGAAACCGTCCTCGATGCCGAAGACCTCCCAGCCGAGGGCGAAGGCCGAGCGTGCGGCCGCCCGGATCACCGCGTTCAGTCCGGGACAATCGCCGCCTCCCGTGAGCAAGGCAAGACGGAAGGGCTTCCTCGGACGTCGCACTTTCGGGCTCATGGGGCTCGTTCTCCCTGGAACGCGTCGTCATTGTAGCGAAACCGCGGTCGTGCCTCGCGCACTATGCTTTGTGGCCAAGGCCGCCTCCCTCCCATGACCCTCAACCAGGCCCGACTCGTCCGCCTCAACGACCAGCCGATCGCGAGGGACGGCCAGTTCGTCCTGTACTGGATGCAGATGCAGCGCCGGCTTTCGCACAACCATGCCCTCGATTACGCGATCAAGTGCGCGAACGAGCTGGGCAAGCCCCTGGTGATCTACGAAGGGCTGCGCCTCGACTATCCGTGGGCGAGCGCGCGACTCCATCAGTTCATCCTCGAAGGCATGAAGGACAACGCGGCGGCCGCGAGAAGACTCGGGTTCACCTACTGGCCTTTCGTGGAGACGAAGCAGCAGCCCGCCCGCGGGCTGCTGGCCCGCATCGCCGCGCGGTCGGCGCTCGTCGTCACCGATGACTTTCCCTGCTTCATCATCCCCGGCCAGAGCGCCTCTCTCGCGCGCTGGGTCGAGCGCGCGGTCATCGCCGTCGATTCGAACGGCGTCGTGCCCCTGCGCCTTCTCGGCGATGCGCCGTACGCCGCGGCCCACCTCCGCCCGCGCATCCACAAGCTCTTCGCCGAGGCTTTCGAGCACCGCAGCGCGGTGAAGCCGAAGCCGCCTTCAAAGGACGCCTCGAAGATCATCCCCGGTTTCGATCTCGCCGATCTCGACGACCCCGCCGCCCTCGCCTCGAGGCTGCCCATCGACCAGGGAGTGACACCGGTTGGCGATCGGCCCGGCGGCGCGGCGGCGGCGCGCGCGCGGCTCAAGGTCTTCCTCAAGAAGGGTCTTCCCGTCTACGCCGATCACCGCTCGGAGCCCGGCCCCGCCTCCGAGGTTCACGGGTCCTACCTTTCGCCCTATCTCCATTTCGGCCACATCGGCAGCGAGGAGATCGTGGCCTCGGTTCTCGAAGCCACCGGCGGGTTCGCGCCGATCCGCCTGCATCTCGAGTGCGCGGGCAAACGCGAGGGATTCTTCGGCGACGACCGGAATGCGAATTCGTTCCTCGACGAGGCGCTCACCTGGCGCGACGTCGGCTACGTGTGGCACGTGCATCGGCGCGAGCACACGAAGTCGCTGGAGACCGCCCTGCCGAGGTGGGCGCTCGCCACCCTGCACCTGCACGCTCGGGACAAGCGCGAGTTCGTCTACGACCTCGCGCAGTGGGAGAGTGCGGCCACTCATGATCCCCTGTGGAACGCGGCCCAGCGCGAACTGATGGCGACCGGAACCATCCACAACTACCTCCGCATGCTGTGGGGGAAGAAGGTGATCGAGTGGTCGCGCACGCCCGAAGAGGCGTATCAGACGCTTGTCCACCTCAACAACAAGTACGCCCTCGACGGCCGGAACCCGAACTCGTACACGGGAATCCTCTGGTGCTTCGGTCTGTTCGACCGCCCCTGGGCGCCCGAGAGGAAGGTGCTCGGCCAGATCCGCTACATGTCCTCCGCCAACACCGCGAAGAAGTTCAAGCTCGCCCCCTACCTCGACTGGGTGGCCGCTCTGCCGGCTCCCGCAAAGGCGCCGCCGGCCGTCGCGAAGAAGAAGCGCGATTGAGTTCGCCCTCCTCTGGCGCCCCGTCCCGCGAAGGCCGTTCGTCGATCGGAGGGGAGCGGATCGCTCTCGCTCTCCTCCTCCTGATCGTCCCCTTCGAGCCGCGCTTCACCATTCCGCTCGGCCTCTTTCGAATCTCGCTCATCGAGGCGGTGGCGCTCCCGTGTTTCGCGCTCCTTGCCCTGGGCTCGATCGATGCGTGGCGCCGCCGGCCCGCGCCGCCTCTTCTCGCCCTCGGCCTCATGGTCCTCGCCGGCCTCATCTCCGCGAGTCTCGCCGTCCCCGATCCTGGCCGCACCTTGAAGTTCGCATTTCGCCTTGGCGCCATGGCCCTGTTCGCCCTGCTCGTCTCGCGGTGCCGGGATCGTGACCTGCGATGGGGATTCCGGGCCCTCGCCGTCTCGGGCGGGATCGCCGCCTTGCTCGCTCTTCTGGAGGGTCGGGGCGTGCGCAGCCTGGACCTGTTTCTCGGGGCCTTTCGAGAGATTCCCTTCAACGTGGCCGGAGTGAGGCGGGCGACCGCGGGGTCCGAATATCCAAACCTCGGGGCGGCCATGATCCTCTACGCGCTTCTCGGAGGCGTCACCTTGCTGCGATCGCGGCCTTTGTGGCGTGCGGGGTTCGTGGTGCTGCTCTCCGCGGGGCTCGCGCACACCTACTCGCGGGGGGCGTGGGTCGCGGGTCTCGTGGGGCTTCTGGTGGTCGCGTGGTTCGAGACGGGTCCGCGCCGCCTCGTTCCTTTCGCCCTGTATCTCGGCGTCCTCGGCCTATTCGTGGGCGGGGCCGAGATCTCGCAGATCCGCTTCGGGTCCGAGAACGCCAACGACTTCTACGCCGCGACCTATCAATCGCCGCGTCAATTCGCCCTGGAGCCGAGCGCGCGCGTGGTCGTACCGGTCACGGTGAGGAACGTGGGACGCAGGCCCTGGCGGAAGTCGGAGGAGATCCACCTCTCGTATCACCTCTATGAGAGTGCGAGGCGTCCGCTCGTCGACGGACCGCGCAGCGACCTGCCGCGCGACGTACGGCCGGGCGAGACCATCACCATTGACGCGTCGCTGCGGGCCCCCGCCCGCGAAGGCGAGTACCTGCTCATGTGGGACCTCGTGCACGAGGACACCACCTGGTTCTCCGGCCAGGGAGTGAAGCCGGGGGTGGCGACACTGATCGTGGGCCGCGGCGTTCAAACGGAAACGCCGCCTTCGGAGACGGAGGCCCTGAAGGCGATTCCCGACACCCTGGCCTGGCGTCCCTCGCGCCTCGAACTCTGGCGCCTCGCCCTGCGCATGTGGTCGGAGAATCCCTTCTTCGGGGTGGGGCCTGACAATTACCGCTGGACGTACGGGACGCTGGCGGGCAAGGCAGCGTTCGACACCCGCGTCTTCTCGAACAACATGTTCCTCGAACTCGCGGCCACCCTCGGCACCTTCGGCCTCGCCTCGTTCTGCGCGGCGCTCGGCCTTGCACTCCTGAGCGGCGGGCGCGACGCCCCCGCCTCGGACCTCTCGCTCATCGCCCTCTCCATCCTGGTCGCGATGAGCGTGCACGGCCTCGCCGACTACGTGCTCGCCTTCACCGGCCACTACCTGGTGTTCGCCTTCGCCATCGGCACCCTGTCGCGCTCGAGTCCCCGCTAGAGGCAGTTGCGGTCGCGCTCCCTCGGACCGTCAGCCCTGGGGGGCTGTTCACGGTTCACGCTGGCCGCCCTGGTCGTGATCTCCTGCGCCTCGGGGGTGGTAACGGAGCGGGGCTGAGGGTGGATGAGGGTCGCAGGCGGGCGGGGCGTTAATCGCGAGTCGCAACACTCCGTCGGTAACGTTCGCGATTATCGAGCCGAGTAAGGAGGCAAACGATTCCGACGTTTTGGGACTCCAGTGCCGACGCACGAGGCGTCCCCGCCGCCGCGAGCCCTCATCCAACCTCGGCCCCGCGGGCCCCAACGACTAAGCCCGAAAGACCGCTTTGGCCCGGCGGCGCGCTCCCGCCAAAACGGCGAGTCGCTCGGGACGGGAGCTTCTGACCCGCGACCCTTAGTTCGGAAG
>CAZYEA010000243.1:0-7141 GCA_964646485.1 uncultured Acidobacteriota bacterium | reverse complement strand
CGCCGCGCCGTGCTTGAAGAGACCCGCGCGGAGCAGCGTTCGGGCTTGATCCAGAACCTCGCCGAAGGCCAAGTCATCGACGGCGTGGTCAAGAACATCACCGATTACGGCGCGTTCGTCGACCTCGGCGGCATCGACGGCCTCCTTCACATCACCGACATGTCCTGGGGCCGCATCAACGATCCCAAGGAAGTGGTCAACGTGGGCGACGAGCTTCGCGTGATCGTCCTCAAGTTCGACCGTGACGCCGAGCGCGTTTCGCTCGGTCTCAAGCAGCTCAAGGCCGATCCCTGGACCACCGTCGCCCTCAAGTACCCCGTGGGCGCGCGGGTCAAGGGCAAGGTCGTCTCCCTCACCGACTACGGCGCTTTCATCGAGCTGGAGCAGGGTGTGGAAGGCCTCATCCACGTTTCCGAGATGTCGTGGTCGAAGAAGCTCAAGCATCCGAGCAAGCTCCTCACCATCGGCCAGGAAGTGGAGTGCCAGGTCCTCGGCATCGACCAGGAAGCGCACCGCATTTCCCTCGGCCTCAAGCAGACCGAGACGAATCCGTGGGAGCAGTTCAACGGCAAGTATCCCGTGGGCACCAAGGTCACGGGCAAGGTCCGGAACCTCACCGAATTCGGCGCGTTCGTCGAAGTCGAGGACGGCATCGACGGGCTCATCCACGTGTCCGACATGAGCTGGACCAAGCGGGTGAAGCATCCTTCCGAAGTGCTCAAGAAGGGTGACGACGTCACCGCGGTCGTCCTCTCCATTGACGCGGAGAACCAGCGCCTGTCCCTCGGCCTCAAGCAGCTCGAGACCGACGTGTGGGAGCACTTCTTCAACACCCACCGCGCGGGCGACGTCATCGAAGCCAAGGTCACGCGTTCCACCTCGTTCGGCGTCTTCGCGGAGCTCGCGGAGGGTGTCGAGGGCCTGGTTCATGTCTCCGAGCTCGACGACAAGCGGGTGGAGAAGCCCGAGGATCAGTTCAAGGGCGGTGAAACCGTCAAGGTGAAGATCCTCAAGATGACCGAAGTCGATCGCAAGATCGGCCTCTCCATCAAGGCGGCCAAGAACGAGGAAGTCACCCGCGATCTCGCGGCCCTCCGCCAGTCGCAGGAGAAAGACTCCAACGCGACGACGGCCATGGCCGACGCGTTCAAGGCGCTCCAGAAGAAGTAGGGAAGCGCCCTGGGAGCAGACGTGAGGGGCGGGTCCTGAACAGGCCCGCCCTTTCGTTTTCCCGGAAGGATCCAAAGGCCCCCCAAAAGGGAATTTCGAAGGACCACCACAGCATGACGCGAGCGGAACTGATCGATGAGATGGCGGCGAAGGGCCCGCTCTCGCACAAGCAGGCCGATGTGGTGGTCGAGACCATCCTCGACTCGATGAAGGCGGCGATCGCCCAGGGCGACCGTATAGAGATCCGCGGGTTTGGCGTGTTCAGCCTGCGCCTCCGCCGTCCCCGCCGCGCCCGAAACCCCCGCACGGGAGAGCCTCTGGTCTCCGCCGCCCGCAAGGCCGCTCACTTCAAGCCGGGCAAGGAGTTGAAGGCCGTCCTCGCTGAGATGGATCCAAACGCCTCCGACCAAGACCCCGAGGCGTGATCGCCGGGCGATGAGGTTCACCAAGGCCCACGGGATCGGCAACGATTTCATCATCGTCTCGGAGCCGGACGTTCCGACCGAATGGGCGAGCTGGGCCATTCGCCTCTGCGACCGCAACCGCGGCATCGGGGGGGATGGGATCCTGATTGTCGGCATCGACCCCGCCGCGAATGTGGCGCGCATGAAGCTCCTCAATCCCGACGGAACCCACGGCGAGATCTCAGGGAACGGCGTGCGGTGCGTGGCCGCCTACGCGTTTTCGCGCGGCCTGCTACCTGCGACCCACACGGTCAGGCCGCCACCGGGCCCTCGCGAGGTCGCGGTCGAGCGCACCGGACCGCAGCAGTTCGTGGTGGACACGAATCTCGGGTTGCCGGGACTGAGCGCCGCCAGCATCCCCGCCGCCTTCGGAACCCTCGACCGGGTGGTCGACCATGAGCTGATGGTGGATGGCGAGACCGTGCGTGTGACCTGCTGTTCGATGGGAAATCCCCACACCGCGGTGTTCGTGGACGAAGCAATCGCGGATGCCACCATGCACCGACTGGGGCCGAAGATCGAGAATCACCCCCTCTTCCCGAACCGTACCAATGTCGAGTTCATCACCGTCCTCTCGCGCCGCGCGCTGAAGGTGCGATTCTGGGAGCGCGGGGTGGGGGTGACCCTTGCTTCCGGCACCGGCTCGGCGAGCGCCCTCGTGGCCTCCGTCCTGAACGGTCGATCGGACCGGGAGGTCACCGTCCACTGCCCGGGGGGCGACCTCTGGGAGTCGTGGCTCGAGGGCGGCCCGGTGCGCCAGCGCGGCCCCGTCGAAATCGTCTTCGACGGCCAGTGGCTGGACTCAAGCCCCCCGGTTGGCTGAGGACGCCCTGAGCGAGGGAGCCGCCCATTGCGTCGCCCATCACCTTTTCGCTCAAGGGGGATGGGTGTAACCTGCCGCCCAGACGTCCAGGGTCGCCCTGAAGCCGCTCCTGGTATGGAGGTTACTTTGCAACGCAGTGATCTGCCGCTCGAATTCGTTCGGGTGGTCGAAATGGCCGCGATCGCCTCGGCTCAGACGATGGGCCAGGGAGAACGAAAACACTCCGATCATGTCGCGGTCGAAGCCATGCGACGTGAGCTCGAGAGCGTCGATATCGACGGCACGATCGTCATCGGTGAAGGCGAGCGCGACGAGGCTCCCATGCTCTACATCGGTGAGAAGGTGGGCCGGGGCGGGGTTGCGGTCGACATAGCCGTCGACCCCCTCGAAGGCACCAACCTGTGCGCCACGGGATCGCCCAACTCGATCACCGTCCTCGCCGCGGCCGAGCGGGGCGGCCTTCTCCACGCTCCCGACATTGACATGGACAAGCTGGTGGTGGGGCCGGACTCGGCGGGGAAGGTCGACATCAACGCCCCCGTGGCCGACAACCTCAAGTCCATCGCGCGCACGCTGTCCCGCGACATCAAGGACCTGACCGTCATGACCCTCGACCGTCCGCGCCACGAGCAGCTCATCGCCGACATCCGGGCGGCGGGGGCGAGGATCCGGCTCATCACCGACGGCGATCTCTCCGCCGGCATTTCCGCGGCGGTGCTGGGTTCGGGCGTGCACGCCGTCATGGGAATCGGAGGAGCGCCTGAGGGAGTGCTCACCGCAGCGGCCATGCGCTGCCTGAACGGCGAGATTCAGGCGAAACTGGTGATGACCAAGCCCTCGGACCGCGATCGTTGTGAGCGCATGGGTATCGCCGACCTCGACCGCGTCTTTTTCACGCGGGATCTCGCCCCGGGCAAGGACATCAGTTTCGCCTGCGCCGGTGTCACCGATGGCAACATTCTCAAAGGGGTGCGCTTCTTCGGCTACGGAATCCGAACTCATTGCATGGTAATGACTACGCGGCCCCATCAGGTGCGGTTCATCGATGCCATTCACGCGCGCGAGAGCGCAGCCACACGGTTTAGATTTTGAAGAAATTATTGGCCTTAGACATGAGTTTAAGACCCAGCAACTAATATTATTGTTGACACTAATGTTTGAGAAGCCTATCTTCAGGAACTACTTGAGGTACTGAGTGACAAAGTCTCTACCAAAATTCGATTTTCGATCTTCGTTCCTCGCTGTTCGCTCAACCAGCTCCGCAGATCAAAAGGTCTAGGGGGGAATCCGTGGGTTTGTTCGACAAATTTTTCAGCAAACAAAAGAGCCTGGTCGGTCTCGACATCGGTTCCTCGTGCGTCAAGCTCATCGAATTGAAGCCGGTTGGAAAGTCCGGCACTGAATTCAAGCTCACGAAGGCCGGCATGGAGACTCTGCCGCCCGAAGCCATCGTCGACGGAGCCATCATGGACTCCGGCGCGATCGTTGATGCGATCAACCGCCTCTTCGCCAACCTCAAGATCAAGACGAGCGATGTCGCCACCAGCGTTTCGGGCAACGCGGTCATCGTCAAGAAGATCTCCCTTCCCCAGATGAGCGCCGAAGAACTCGGCGAGTCCATCCACTGGGAAGCCGAGCAGTACATCCCCTTCGACATCCAGGACGTTTCGCTCGACTACGAAATCCTCGAGGGCGCGGGCGACGGCGGGAACATGGACGTGCTGCTCGTCGCGGTCAAGAAGGACAAGATCAGCGACTACACCTCGGTGATCACCCAGGCCGGGAAGACCCCGCGCATCGTCGACGTCGATGTCTTCGCCCTCCAGAACTGCCACGAGATCAACTACGGCGTCGACTCCGGCCGCGTGATCGCCCTTCTGAACCTTGGGGCCGCCATCACGAACGTAAACATCATCCGCGGGTCGAACTCTCTCTTCAATCGCGATATCGCGGTCGGCGGCAACCTGGCCACGGACGCCCTGCAGAAAGATCTCGGTCTGCCCTACGAGTCCGCCGAAGCCCTCAAGCGAGGCGAACAAATCGAGGGCACGCTCCCCGACAGCGTCTTCCCGGTAATCCAGAGCACCGCGGAGAACATCGTCTCGGAAATTCAGAAGACCTTCGATTTCTTCCGCGCCACCACGCAGGAGGAGCGGATCGATCAGATCTTCCTCGCCGGCGGCTCCGCCCGGCTCCAGGGTCTCAAGGAACTGCTCGCCGAGCGCCTCGACACGCATGTGGAGATCCTGAATCCCTTCAATGCAGTGACCTACTCTCCTAAGGACGTGGATGCGGACCTTGTGAATCAGATGGGTCCGGCCGGGGCAATCGCCGTCGGCCTCGCGGTGCGAAAGGTAGGCGACCGATGATTCGAATCAACCTCCTCGAATCCGAACGGGCGGTCTCCAGCAAGCCCAAAGCGGCGGGTGCTGGCGCAGCCGCCGGTGGAGGCGGCTCGGCGCTCGGCCCTTACGTCCCCCTCATTGCGGGCCTCGGGCTCGCGCTTCTCGGGTGCGGATACTTCTACATGGCCCTCTCTTCGGAGATCGAGGACACCAATGCGCGCATCGTCACCGCCAAGGCGGAGGTGGCCAAGCTCCAGCTCGAGAAAGCCAAGAAAGACGAGCTCGAGCGCAAGCGCAAGAGCTTCCAGGACCAGGTCAACCTGATCGAGCGGCTCAAGGCCGAGCAGGGCGGGCCGGTCCGCATGCTCGACGAGATCCAGAAGGCCCTTCCCGACTTCGTCTGGCTCACCCGCATGGACCAGACCGGCGCCGTCCTCAAGATCTCGGGCGAGGCTTCGAACAACAACGCCATCGCCGACTTCCTGAACAACCTCCAGCGCGCGGGAGACGGATGCGACATCGGCAGCCCGGAAGGGAAGCTCAAGTGCTGGTTCCCGGAGGCCAACCTGGATTCTTATCGCGAAGCCGCGGTGGGAACCCAGCCGGTGGTGAACTTCACCTTCACCACCACCTTCCGAAATCCTGAGGTCGCCTTGAAAGACGCCGCCAACGCCGCGGCCGCCGCCGCTCGACCGGCCGCCGCCGCACCGGCGGCGAAGAAGTAAGGGGGCTGAGGAAAAACGCCATGGCCGAAAACGCCTACACAAAACTCCCGAAGAACCAGCAGTACGTGGTGGTGGCGGTCCTCGCCATCGCCATCGCCGGCGCGTTCTGGTACTTCTGGTACGACCCCAAGTCCGTCGAGCGCGACGGCCTCAAGAAGAACCTTGCCGACCTCAACGCCCAGATCCAGGAACTGAACGTGGTCAAGGCCAACCTCCCCGCCCTCGAGAAGGAAGTCGAGCAGTTGAGCCTCCGTCTCGAGCAGCTGCGCCGCATCCTGCCCCCGGCCAAGGAAACGCCCGACCTCATGAAGCGGCTCCAGGCTCTCGCCTCCCAGTCGAATCTGAAGATCAAGAGCTTCGTTCCGGGCCAGACCGCGCAGAGAGACTTCTATCAAGAGTGGCCGATCGAGATCAACGTGGAGGGCACGTATCCGAACCTTGCGACCTTCTTCGATCGGGTCGGCCGGCTACCCCGCATCGTGAACATCGGCAATCTCAAGACCACCGCCGCTCAAAAGCCGACGTTCACCACGACCTTGTCGGCCCAGTACACGGCCATGACGTATGTCTACATGGAACCGGCGGCCAAGCCCGCTGGCCCGGCCCGGCCCGGCGCGCCAGCCCCCAAGAGGTAGGAGAGAGCGATGAAGAAGACGAGCCTCTGGATCCTCGCCCTGTTCGCCGCCGCCATCACGGCCACGGCCCAGCAGGGTCCGTCTCCGGCGACGCCGCCCCCGGCTGCGGCCACCCCGACTCAGGCCGCCGCTCCCGCCGGGCCCGCCGGCGGCGAGCTCATCCAGTCCATACTGGAGCAGGAGCTCGAGGCGCCGCGCAACGGCTTCATCTACAACCCGGCTGGCCGGCGCGACCCCTTCGTGAGTCTCGCCCGGCCTGTCGCCACTGACGACGCCACCAATCGCCCGCGCCGCCCGGGGATTGAAGGGTTCCTCCTTCAGGAGACGAGCCTCAAGGGCGTGGTGAAGAACATCGACGGATGGATCGCCGTTCTCGAAGGCCCCGACAAGAAGGGCTACTTCGTTCGGGTCGGCCAGCGCATGCACGATGGCGTCATCACTGCGGTTGATGCCGCCGGTTTGACATTTCGACAGGAGATCACGGATCCGCTGTCTCCGGCAAAGAGTCGGGACGTGAGGAGACTTCTGAATTCCGCCCAGGAGGAGAGCAACAAATGAGGGTTGCAATAACTGTATCCATCGGCCTTGCCGCCGGCTTGCTTGCGTTGCCCGCCGATGCCCGACAGGCGACGGCTTCGCAGTCGGGGTCCTGGCAGTCGGTCAGCGAGTCCTGATCGTTGTCCATGCCGTCGAAGCAGCTGTCGGCCCCGGGGCCTTCGCCCACACCGCCGTCACGCCCTCCGTCCGCGCCTCCGTCCTCGGTGGAGCCACCGTCGCTGCCCGCGTCGACCCCCGGCCCAGCGTCTTCCATTCCCGGCACGCGCAGCTCGCACACCTTCGTCGCGCTGCAGTACTGGGTGCGCGGACAGTTCGCGTCGGTCTCGCACGGAGCCCCCGTCAGCTGAGGAAAACAGGCGTTGGCGAGCAGCAGTGCCGCGATGACGCTCGCCCCCACAAGACCAAGCCGAATCAAGCGTGC
>CAZYEA010000242.1:0-7180 GCA_964646485.1 uncultured Acidobacteriota bacterium | reverse complement strand
AGGTCCGCCGCGGCGGCGAAGGCGGAGGAAAGGAGCAGCAGGCAGGCGAAGCCCGAAGGCAAGGCGGTTCGATCGAACATGCCGGGGAGTCTAGTGTCGGCGGGGCCCACACTTTCCTGTCCCTGGTGGCCCCCCCAAAGCACGATCGGGACGACCTGGCGCCCCGGCTCAGATGGCTACGGCTTGGGCGTGTAGTCCGCCTGCAGTTTCGTGATGAGCGGCTCGAGGCCGGAGACGTCGCCGGCGAAGCGGGTGGTGTACACGGACTTGAGTCCGGCCAGAACCTGGTCGCGGGTCTCGGCCGCGATATTGCGCGCGCGCGAGAGAGCCACAAAGCGAGCCCAGGAGTCGATCAGGGGGTCGGCCGCCGCGTACATGGCATCGAGCGCCGCCTTCACCGCGTCGGTGGGCGCCGCGGCCTGGCGATCCGCTTCAGGCAGGGCCTGATAGGCCTTCGCCGCCTCGTCATAGGGCACGCGCTGGAGCGAGGCGAGAGCGAGCAGGTTGTAGCCCTGAATGCCCGCGTTGCCGGGATCGGCCGCCGAGGACTGCCCGTACAGGGCCAGCGCCTCCGCGGTCTTCCCTTCCTTGGCCGCCACCAGGGCCTGGATCTGGTAGAGGATCGCGAGGGACGTGTTCTTGTTGAAGCGGCCGCCCTCGATCACCTTGCCCGCCTCGATCAGCTTGATCGCGGCCTGCGAGAACTCGACCGCCTCCTTCGCATGAGCGAAGCTCGGGGTCGCGGCGGCGATTTCGAGCCGGCGGAGGCTGAAGGCGAGGCTGTAGGTGACGGCGAGATTCTCGGGCTGGTCGGCCAGGATCTCCCGACCCACCTTGATGAGGTCATCGACCTTCCCGGCCTGCAGCGCAGCGTCGAACGCCTTGAGCTTCGGCCCCATCAGCCAGTTGTTGAGATAGGCCGCGTACTGCCCCTTGGGGAACTTCGCGAGGTACTCCTTCGCGGCCTCGGCCGCCTTCTCGGCCATGTTCGCGGAGTTGGCCCCGAACCAGGTCTGGTACAAGACGGTCTCCTCCGCACTCGCTTCCTGAGCCGGCGCGGGGGTGACGAGGGCGAGGCTCAACGCGAGCATCAGGGTGAGTCGGGCGAAGGTTGGGAAGGACTTCATCGTGGTTTTCTCCTCATGACGTCTTCGGGGGTAATGGTGCGGCCTGGGGAAAGAAAAGTGAGGGATTATCCACAACCCGCGCCGCGGGTTCAATTCGGCGGTCAAATCCCTCAAGGGCGCGGGCTGTGGAACGGACTGGCAAACCCCCTTCGATTCCCTTACGCTCCCGGACTTGCTTCCCCTGACCCTCTTGCTAAAGCCCTTGTCTGCAATCGCGCCGCTTCTCGCTCTCACCCTCGGGACCCTGGAACCCGCGGCACCGCCTTCGATCGAGCACAGCCCGGTCGCCTGCGTGCTCGCCGGAAGGTTCCCGCGGATAGAGGCGCGGTCTTCGCCCTTCGGCGAAGGGGCCACCGCGCGCATCTACTTCCAGGGCGCAACCAGCGACTGGTACGCGGTCTCGATGAAGACGGAGAACGGCGTGCTCGTCGGCGTCCTGCCGAAACCAAAAGGCGATCTCAAGTCCTTCCGCTACTACATCGAGGTCGTGAATCAGGCGGTCGAGACCTCGCGAACCCCCGAGTATGCGACGAGAGTGGTCGACCGCGCCGCCGGATGTCAGGGCCAGACCGTGGCCGCGGTGGCGGCGGGTGCCTCGATCGTGATTCAAGCGCCGGCCGGGGTGGCGAGCGTGCCGGCTGGTTTCGCGTCCACGGGCATCGTCGCCGCGGGCGGAGGGATCTCGGCGACGACGCTCGGTGTCCTGGGCGCCGCGGTCGGCGGCGGCGCGTTCGCGGTGGTGAAGGCGGTCGCACCCGACTTGCAGGAGTTCGCCGGCCCCTTTTCTTTCGACCTCAGTCTCCGATTCGGACCGGGCTGCACCCGGGTCGAGCGCCATTCGGGAACCGTCGCTATCGAAATCTCGGACACGGGAGGCTCGAGCTTCATTGAATCCGGAAGGCTCGAGATCCTGAGCACTACCGCCGGGTGCACCAGTGGCCCGCAACCCGGCCAGGTGCAGACCTTCGGCGCCAACGGCGCGGCGACCCGTTCGGGCGCGTCGATCTCGTTCGATATCACCCTGAGCGGCCCTACGCCTGAGGCGAACACGACGGCCGCGGATCGCTACACCTTCAACGGCACCCTCTCGAACGCCGACGCCGAAAACGGTTCGATCACGGGAACGCTCACGAAGACGGTTCAGATCGACGGCCCGAACGGCCGCGTCGTGAGCACGACACCGTCGACGACCGTGACCCTGACGCGCCGCTGATCCGTTTCCGCCGCAAGGCATGCGGATTTGGTGATTGCGGCGGCGGCTCTGAGAGCCATCGCTACGGTATCGTTGCCATCACTTCGCCGGGCGGCGACGGGCGAATCGCCGGCTCCCCGAATCCCCTTCCCAAAAAGCATTTGGAGGTCACTTTGCGACTCTCTCTCCTCAAAAGAGCCCTGCTCCTCGGCGCCGCCAGCGCCTGGATGGTCGGCGTCCCCGCGCACGCGCAGGCGCAGGCCAAGGCCGCCGCGCGTCCCGCGGCCGGCCAGGCCACCGATCCCGAATTCGCGAAACTCGTGAAGGAGTGGACGACGAAGCCCGAGTTCATCTCGCCGCTCGTCGATTTCCTCCCCCTCAAGAAGGGCATCCCCACCCCCAAGGACGTGCTCGGCCGGTATGTGGGACAGCCCGGGCGACTCACCACCACCACCGAGGCGTACTCCTACTATCGCGCGCTCGAGAAGGCCTCGCCGCGCGTGAAGATTGTGGTGATGGGCAAGACCGACGAAGGCCGCGAGCAGCTCATCGTGAACATCTCGAACGAACAGACCATCAAGGACCTCGAGCTGTATCGCGGCTACCTCGGCACCCTCGCCGATCCGCGGAAGACCACCCCTGAGGCGGTGAAGGACGTGATCGCGAAGGCGAAGCCCATCTACTACGTCTCCGGCGGCCAGCACTCCCCCGAGACCGGCCCGCCCGAGATGCTGATGGAGCTCGCCTATCGCCTGGTCGCGGACGACTCCCCCATGTACCAGGGCATCCGCGACAACGTGATCGTGGCCATCAACCCCGTGGTCGAGCCCGACGGCCGCGACCGCGTCGTCGACTGGTATCACCGCCACAAGATCGACGAGACCGACGAGCGCACCGCGACCGGGGGCCCGCCCTACTGGGGCAAGTACGTCTTCCACGACAACAACCGCGACATCAACTACTCGCAGGTCACCATGAAGAACGTGCTCGACTGGTATCTCCAGTGGCACCCGCCGATCATGCACGACCTGCACGAGTCGGTGCCTTTCATGTACACCTTCTCCGGCCAGGCTCCGCAAAACCCCACTCTCGATCCCATCCTCTACTCGGAGCTTCCCTGGTTCTCAAACTACGAGAAGTCGCAGATGATGAAGTTCGGCATGCCCGGGGTCTGGGACTTCGCCTTCGTCGACATGTGGTCGCCCGGCTATCTCGCGTTCATGTCGAGCAATCACAACGGCATCATCCGCATGTACGAAACCTTCGGCAACGGCGGGGCCACCACCATGAAGCGCACGGTGGCGCCTCCCGACGGCGGCGCGGGCCAGACCTCGCGCGAGTGGTATCGCCCGTGGCCTCCCTACAAGGAGGTGGTGTGGTCGATGCGCAACAACACCAACTACATGGAGACCGGCGTCCTCTCGGCGCTCGAACTCACCTCGAAGTTCCCCAAGGTCATCCTCGAGAACTTCTACAAGAAGAGCTTCAACTCCATCGAGTCGGGCAAGAAGGACGCGCCCTTCGGCTACGTGATCCCCGGCGGACAGAAGGACCAGACCCGGGTGGCCATGCTGATCAACCTTCTGCGTCTCCAGGGCATCGAAGTGGGCCGGGCCACCGCGGAGGTGAGCGTCAAGGAAGGCAAGTTCCCCGCCGGTTCGTACGTGATCAAGCGCGATCAGCCCTACGGCCGCCTCGCCAAGATCCTGCTCGAGAAACAGAACTTCCCCGACCCGAACCTCCGCACTTATGACGACACCGGCTGGACCATGGGCCTCATGGCCCACACCGAGGTCAAGGAGATCGCCGATCTCGCGATCCTGCAGGCCGCGGTCGAGCCCGTCTCCACGGTGAAGCTGCAGGGTGCGGCGACCGGGGCCGGCCGCTACGTGGCCGCGCTCAACTTCGGCTCCAACCAGATGGCGACCCTTCGCTTCAAGTTCCCGAAGATGAAGGTCCTCGCGAACGAAAAGGCCGCGAAGATCGGCGACACCACGGTCCCCGCCGGTTCCTTGTGGTTTGACGCCCAGGGTGCGGACGCCGCCTCGGTCAAGGCCGCGGTCGAGTCGCTGGGCCTCACCGCAGTGGCCACGGACGCGGCGCCGTCGGTCCCCACGCACGAAGTCGATCTCCCCCGTCTCGCCGTCTACTCCACATGGGGCAACACCCAGGAGGTCGGCTGGATCCGTCACGCCTTCGACTACTACGGCATTCCCTTCACTCTCATCTACAAGGAGCAGGTGAAGGCGGGCAACCTCGCGAAGGACTTCGACCTCATCCTGATCCCGAACCAGGGCCGCACCTCGAAGGGACTCGTGTTCGACATCCCGAATCGCGGCAAAGCTCTGCCATACAAGAAGGATCCGAAGTTCCCGACGCTTGGCGGTTACGGCGAGTCCGACGACATCACCGGAGGCATGGGCCTCGAGGGTGCTTCGGAGATCGACAAGTTCGTGAACGGCGGCGGCTCGCTCGTCACCCTCGCCGCCTCGAGCTACTTCCCGCCCGACTTCGGCATCGCCAAACAGATCGATGCCCGCGCGCCTTCCGCGGCCTTCTACGCGCCCGGCCCCATCATCGAGGCGGAGATCCAGGCCCCCGATCATCCGATCTTCTACGGCTATGCGAACAAGACGATCTCGGTGCGCTACGGCAACGGTCCGCTGCTCAGCGTGCCCGAGATCATGAAGGACCGGATCCTCATGAAGTACCCGGGCCAGGACCGCTCGGTGCTCTCAGGACTGTTCAGGGGCGCCAACGAAATCCGCGACCGCCCCGCGATCGTCGACATCCCGCAGGGCAAGGGCCAGGTCGTTCTCTTCGCGGGCAACCCCTGCTATCGCTGGCAGAACCACGGCGAGTTCGGAATGCTCTTCAACACCATCCTCCACTGGAACGACCTGCTCGCGAGCAAGGCTCCCCTTCCCGCCGAGAAGCCGGCCCCGACCGAGCCCTAGGCCGCGCGTCGAAGAAAAGCTCCAGGGCGCCTCGAAAGGGGCGCCCTTTTTCTGAACCCTCGCCCATGGACAGCCGAAGGATCCTGACTCAGGGAGCGCTCGCGGTCGCGCTGCTGATCGCCGCTCCCTTGGCCATGGCCCAGTCGCAGGGGGCGCCCGTGGTGGTCGACGTGAACGCCATCGATCCCGAGACGTTCGCCGCGATCGCCGAACGGCTCGCGCCCGGCGAGAAGATCGACATCGACGGCCGCCTGAACGAAACGGCGTGGCTGCGCGCGCCCATCCAGGGCAACTTCATCCAGCGCGAGCCCGACCTCGGCGCCCCCGCCACCCAGAAAACGGAGTTCCGGATCCTCTACGACGACCGTCATCTCTACATCGGGGTCTGGGCCTTCGACACCGAGCCCGCGAAGATCATCGCGTCCGAGATGAAGCGCGATTCGCTGCTTCGGAAAAGCGACCAGATCAAGATCAACCTCGACACCTTTCACGACAAGCGCAACGGTTTCTACTTCTCGACCAATCCCCTCGGGGCCCTCAAGGACGCGAATGAGACCGAGAACGGCCGCGTCATCAACTACGACTGGAACGCGGTCTGGCGGAACAGGACGAGCCGTGATGAGAAGGGCTGGTATGTCGAGCTCGCGATTCCCTTCTCCCAGCTGCGCTTCAAGGGCGGCCCGGGAGAGTCGGTCTGGGGCCTCAACATCTGCCGCATCCTCCTGCGTCGCAACGAAGACAGTTACTGGGTGCCCTTCCCGCGCGAGTGGACGACCTCGGGCTTCGCGCGCATGGCCCACGCGGGCAAGCTCAAAGGCCTCCTCGACCTGAAGCCGAAACGGCGCATGGAGTTCGCTCCCTTCACCGTCCCCTCGCTCAACCGCAACGATCTTCTGGGCACGTCGCAGGGCCAGTTCGGCTACGGCTTCGACGGGCGGGTGGGCCTCACCGACTCCCTGACCGCGGACCTCACCTTCAAGACCGACTTCGCCCAGGTGGAGGCCGATCAGGAAGTGGTGAACCTCTCGCGCTTCTCCGTGTTCTTCCCCGAAAAGCGCCAGTTCTTCACCGAGGCCGCGGGCATTTTCGACTTCGGGAAGGTGGGGCTCGGGCTTCCCGCGGGTGACGCTTCGCCCGACGGAGGGCTGCTGCCGATCTTCTATTCGCGGCGCATCGGCCTCATCGACGGGGCGGAGGTGAGCATCCTGGGGGGAGGCAAGGTCACGGGGCGCGTGGGCCCTTACACCCTCGGCCTCCTGAACATCCAGACCGAGGACTCGAAGGCCCTGGACGGCCGCACCTTCTCCGGCGGCAACTACACGGTGATCCGGGCGAAGCGCAACATCCTCCGACAGTCGACGGTCGGAGGGATGTTCCTCAACCGCCAGGGCGGCCCGGGCGCCGCCTTCAACCGCACCGCCGCGGTGGACACAGCACTCATCTTCGGCCGCAACCTCGTGCTCTCGGGCATGCTCACGAAGACCTTCTCGCCGGCCACGGTGGCGGACCACGGCGATGGCCTCGCCGGGGCCTTGAACGCGGCCTGGAGATCCGATCGATGGGAACTCGGCGCGACCTATCTCGACATCGCAAAGGACTTCAACGCCGAGCTCGGCTTCATCACCCGCACCGACATTCGCAATCCGCGCGCGCAGGTGAGCCGGACGTGGCGACCGAGACTGAGCGGGGTTCGCGCCCTGCGCGCCGACCTGAACTTCGAGAGCTACCTCAATCACGAGAGCGTCGAGATCTCGCGCGGCTACGACGCGGCCTTCAGCTGGACCCGGCCGAACGGCGGGGTCGCCCTCGTGGCCTTCGCCCGCGACTTCGACCGCCTCGCCCGTAATTTCGCCACTTTCGCCGGGGCCATTCCGCCGGGGGCCTACTGGTTCAACAACTACAAG
>CAZYEA010000241.1:0-7312 GCA_964646485.1 uncultured Acidobacteriota bacterium | reverse complement strand
CGAAGGGCCATGTGCATGTAGGCCTCGTCTCTGGCTTTTGCGGTGGGGGATGAGTTCGTGCCCATGACGGAAGCTTAGCCCCGTCCCAGGTCAGGCTGCCCGCCGTCGCTGCTTCCCTCCGGCGCAAGGCCGTCATCTAGACTGGAGCGAAGATGAACGGCCCGCCTTCCTACGAACCGCGTCAACTCGGCCGGAGCGGGCCGAGCGTTTTCCCCATCGCCCTTGGGTGTATGGGGATGTCCGGAATGTACGGGCACGCGGACGAGGGGGAGAGCGTCGCCACGATTCACGAGGCGCTCGACCGCGGGGTCGACCTTCTCGACACCGGCGACTTCTACGGCATGGGCCACAACGAGATGCTGATCGGCCGCGTCCTGAAGGATCGTCGCGGAGAGGCGCTCGTCTCCGTGAAGTTCGGAGCCCTGCGCGATCCGAAGGGCGGGTGGATCGGCTTCGATACGCGTCCGGCCGCGGTGAAGAACTTCGCCGCCTATTCGTTGAACCGCCTCGGCGTCGAGCGCATCGACATCTATCGGCCGGCGCGGCTCGATCCGAACGTGCCCATCGAAGAGACCATGGGGGCGATCGCGGATCTCATCAGGGCGGGGCATGTGCGCTACGCCGGTCTCTCCGAGGTAGGCGTCGAGACCATCAGGCGAGCGCATGCGGTCACCCCGATCGTCGACCTTCAGATCGAATACGCGATCGTGAGCCGCGGTCCTGAGGCGGCGATCTTCCCTGTCCTCGAAGAGCTCGGGATCGGAGTGACCGCCTACGGGGTGCTGTCACGGGGCCTGCTCAGCGGGTCGAACCCCACGAAAGCGGGCGACTATCGGCAGCACCTTCCGAGATTCTCGGGCGACAACCTCTCGCAGAACCAGAGGCTGGTGGACGCGTTGAAGGCGATCGCCGGAGAGAAGGGCGTCACTCCCTCGCAGCTCGCGATCGCGTGGGTGCTGGCGCGAGGCAAGTACATTGTCCCCGCTCTGGGAGCGCGGACGCGCGCGCAGCTGCGGGAGACTCTCGCGGCACTCGACCTTCGCCTCTCCGCGGACGATCTTGGGCGGATCGCCGCGGCCGTGCCCGCGTCCGCCGTGGCGGGAACTCGTTACGCGGAACCCCAGATGCGAACGCTGGACAGCGAGCGGTAGCCCTCAGGACCTCCGACCGGCGATGGCGGCGGCCAGGAGCCCGAAGGCCACTCCCACCACGACGGTGAATCCCATCCAAAGGGTGATCTGCGGGAAGACCCCGATAAGCAACCATTTCACGATCGGGCTCATGGTCGGGAATCCGGGAGGCGCCACGTCGTAGTGCGTGCCCCAGTCGGCGAGGATGGCGACCAGCATGACCAGTATGACCGGGATGCGCGCGGCGAGGCCGTAGATCCAGAGCACACGGGCGAGCGCGGGCCAGGCAGGCTTCACCACGAAGATGCCGGCGAAGGACGCGAGGCACACGAGAGCTATCCCCTGGGTCGGGTTGAGGCCCGCCCTCGAGCCGAGGAACCCGGTCACGGGAATCAGGGCCACCGCGAGGACGACCAGACCGAAACCACGCGCGAGCGATTGCGGACGGTCGCCCAGGCCCTTGAGCTTGAGAGCGAAGTGGATGCCGAGGACGGGTACCAGCCACACGATGCCGACGATGGCGCCGGCCCCGCCGCCCGCCCGCGAGAAGAATCGGGGGGACCAGTTCATGAGCTCGCCCACGAGACGGATAAGGGTGATGGCGAAGGTGACGATCGCGGGGATCATCACCCATTCCTTGACGGGCACGGCCCTGGCATCGGTCATCTTGGGCTCCTCCTGGATCGTCGTGCCACAACGAAGCGGCGCGAGTCTAGATCGGCTCCCGCCCCCGTGATAGAAACCTCGCATGAGCGCGGAAGACGAGGTCGTCCCCACCCAGGAAGGCTACGACCGCTGGGCGGAGATCTACGATGACGAGCTGAATCCGCTCGTCATCGTCGAAGCGCCGGAGGTGAGACGCGCGCTCGGCGAGGTGCGCGGCCTGGATCTTCTCGACGTCGGTTGCGGCACCGGGCGCCACGCCGTGGAATTCGCGAGGGCGCGGGCGCGGGTGACGGGCGTGGACTTTTCGAAGGGGATGCTCGAGAAGGCCCGCGCCAAGCCTGGCGCTGACGCCGTGCGCTTCGTGCACCAGGACGCCGCGGCGCTGCCCTTCGAAGCGCGTGCCTTCGACCGGGTGATCTCCTGTCTCGTTCTCGACCACGTGAGCGACGTGAAGGGTTTCTTCGCCGAGTTGCGCCGGGTGTGCCGTGACGAAGGCCTCGTCGTGATCTCGGTCATGCACCCGGCCATGATGCTCAAGGGCACCCGGGCCCGGTTCACCGACCCGAAGACCGGGGGGAAGGTCTGGCCGCGCAGCGTCCCCAACCAGATTTCGGACTATGTGATGGGCGCCCTCGGCGCCGGTATGCGCGTGCGCGCGCTATCGGAACACGCAGTGACGGCGGAACACGTGGCCCAGGCGCCGCGCGCCGAGAAGTACCTCGGCTGGCCGATCCTGTTCATGATGGAGTTGACGCCGTCTTAGCGCCGATCTACTTCGCGCGCTCGTTCCGATACACCACGCCACCCTTCATCACGAACACCGGGCGCTCCGTCGCCTTGATGTCGGCGAGCGCGTCCCCGGGCACGGCCACGATGTCCGCCTGCTTTCCGACTTCGAGGGTCCCGGTGATCTTGTCGACCCCCAGCAGCACCGCGGCGGCCGGCCCGGTCAGAAGAGCCGCCCCCGCGCTCATCCCGTGCTCGACCATCAGGGCGTACTCTTCGGCGTTCTTCCCATGCGGACTCACCGCGGAGTCGGTCCCGAACGCGACCTTCACGCCGAGGGCAAGGGCGCGCTTGAAGGAAGCCGACCGACCCTCGAGCGCCGCCTTGGCCTTCGCCGCGATCTCGGGCGGATACTGACGCGTCGCTTTCCGGCCTCCCGCGTATTCGCCCGCCATCAACGTGGGCACGAGGTAGGTTCCCTTCTGCTTCATCATCTGAAGCGCCTCGTCGTCGAGGAAGCTGCCGTGCTCGATCGAATCGATGCCCGCGCGGATCGCCACCTTGGCGCCTTCCGCCCCATGCGCATGGGCCGCCGCCTTGAGGCCTAGCCGATGGGCTTCATCGACGAGCGCGTCCATCTCCGCTTGGGTCAGCTGGGGTGAGTCGACCGCGTCGCCGAGCGACAACACGCCGCCGGTGGCGCACACCTTGATGACGTTGGCGCCGTACTTGTGCTGGATACGAACCGCGTCCCGGAACTGATCCGGGCCGCTCGCGATGCCGTCGATGATGCCGGGCTCCTTGCCGAAGGTCATGTAGGGGAAGCCGCCGTTGTCACAGTGCCCGCCGCGCGAGCCAAGCGAATGGGCGGCGGTGAGGATCCTCGGTCCGGGGACGATGCCCGCATTGATGGAGTCGCGCAGGCCGATGTCCACCCAGTCGCCGGCCCCCACGTTGCGCACGGTGGTGAACCCAGCCTCCAGAGTGCGTCGCGCGAAGACGGTGGCGCGGATGGACTGCTCGGGAATGGTCTGCCGCAAGCTGTCAATGGCGTCGGCGTACCAGTTGTTGCTCGACTCGCCGGTGATGTGGGTGTGCGCATCGATGAAGCCTGGCAGCAGGGTGGCGTCGCCGAGGTCGATGACGCGCGCTCCTGGAGGAATGGCGATCCCCGAACCCGCGGCCTTGATCTTGCCTGCCTCGATGATGACGACACCGTTTGCGACCGCGGTCTCGCGCGTGCCGTCGAAGAGGCGCGCGGCTTTCAGCGCGATGACTTCGGGCTTCGGCGTCGGTGGGGGAGTCTGAGCGGCTGCGGCAAAAGGGAGGGCCAGGACGAGGGCGAGGGCAGGGCGGAGTTTCATGCGAGAGACTTTACAGGTGGCGCACGAACCGCAGGCCCGCGTCGCGGGCACTTGACAGGGGGCTGGGACACTCATAGGGTATCCACCTCTCCCAAGAGGGCGCGGCTCGTTGCCGCATGAGGTGGTCACATTGTCGGGCGACAATTACCAACACGGGTGGAACCTGCGGGGTTTGGAGCAAGCGGGTACCTCGCTTGCCGTCCTTCGCCCTTGGGCCATTGGTGAGCGCCATCGACGCCGCCGCTGTTAGCGCGCCCTCCCTCCAAGCGGCTTGGGAAGGATTTTCGAGGCACCATGAAAACAAATAAGCCAGTGACCCGCGCACTCTTCCTTGCCGTGGGCCTGATCGGCTCCGGGGCGTTGGTTCAAGCCCAGCCCACGTTCAACCCAAACCCCGACAACTGGGTCTTCAGCGTGGCCGCTCAGCCGGATCAGCGGATTCTCGTCGGGGGGAGTCTGTCCTTCATCGGGGGCGAGCCGCACTATCGCCTCGCGCGCGTGGATTCCGACGGGGCTGTCGATTCCACCTTCAATCCGAGCCTGGACGGCAGCCTTCGCACGACGCTGCTGCAGGCGAACGGAAAGATCATCGTGGGTGGGACCTTCGTCAACGCCGGCGGTGTGACCCGTAACCGCGTGGCGCGCTTCAACAGCGATGGATCCCTCGACGCCGGGTTCAATCCCGACGCGAACGCGACCGTCCTTACCGCGGTGGAACAGGCAAACGGCAAGGTCCTTCTCGGCGGCGACTTCACCTCCGTGTCCGGGGTGGTGCGCAACCACTTCGCGAGGCTCCACGAAACGGGGGCCCTCGACACCACCTTCAATCCCAACGTCAACGGCTCCGTCTACACCGCAGCGGTCCAATCAGACGGCAAGATCATTATCGGCGGCCTGTTCACCTCGGTCGGCGGAGTGGCGCGGGCCGGCCTGGCGCGACTCAACCAGGATGGCACCCTCGACCCGAGCTTCGCCATCGGCGCGAATGGCAACGTGGTGAGTCTCGCGTTGCAGGCGGACGGGAAGATCCTGGTCGGAGGGATATTCACCACCGTGGGTGGAGTGGTTCGCAATCGCCTGGCCCGGCTGAACGCCGACGGCACGCTCGACGCCGCGTTCAATCCCAACGTGAACGATGCGGTCTTCAGCATGGCCCTGCAGGCGGATGGGAGGATTCTTATCACCGGCGGCTTCACTACCGTGGGCGGGTTGACGCGGAACCGCATCGCGCGCCTCAACGGGGATGGCTCCCCGGACTCCACCTTGAATCCGGGCGCCAACGACGTCGTGTACGGCGCCGCGCTGCAGGTCGACGGCAAGATCCTCCTGGTCGGCAGCTTCACGTCCCTGGGCGGCGTTCCCATCAACCGTATGGCCCGCCTGGACAACGTCGCGGTCAGTGAAAGCTTCAACGTCACCACGACCCGCATCGAGTGGTTGCGTGGCGGAGCCTCTCCCGAGACGCAAAGGGTGCTCTTCGAGCTCAGCACCGACGGCGGGAGCGTTTTCACGCCCCTCGGGGCCGGCACGCGCATCGCCGGCGGATGGGAACTGACCGGACTGACTCTGCCGAGGAACGGGATGATCCGGGCCCGCGCCGCCACTTCCGGCGGTATGTACAACGCTTCCAGTGGTTGGGTGGAGACGATCTTCAGTTTCTGGGGAATTGGCGAATGCCCAGCCATCACCCTGTCGGCGCTTCCAAACGGCGCTCTCGGGTCTGCATATGCCGCCGCCGTCACCGCCTCCCCAGCCGGCGCGTATACGTATTTCGTGGTGGGCGGCTCGCTGCCTCCTGGGCTTTTCTTCGATCCGCAGGGAGATGGCCATCTCAGTGGAACACCGGCTGAGACCGGCGTCTTTGCGTTCGACGTCATCGCCATTGAGAACACCCCCAACGCGTGCTGGGGCGTTCGGCAATACCAGGTCCAGATCACGTCGGGCGGTCCCGCCTCTGCCGCGTTCGAAGAGGATTTCTCCGACAATTCGGCCGGTTGGACCCTGGGGACCGAATGGCAGATCGGGCCTGCCCTCGCCGGGGGCGGGGGAATCGCCGGCACCTTCGGGGACCCGGAAATGGACACCACAACAACGGCGGACAACGGCATCGCCGGGATGGTGATCGGCGGAAACATCACGACCGCGCTCCACCCGATCTCGTACCTCACTTCGCCCCCGGTTGACACCACGAGCCTCTCCGCGGTTGACCTGAGCTTCGAGCGCTGGCTCAACTCCGACTACCAGCCCTACATGGATTCTCGCGTCGAGGTGTGGAACGGCTCAGCCTGGGTCCTGGTCTGGCAGGCGCCGCCGTCGGCCTTTGCCGCCGACAGTTCCTGGGTCCTGCAGCACATCGACATCACCGCCTACTCAAACCCGCAACTGCGCGTTCGCTTCGGCACCGGCGTGGGTGCTGCGGGCGCCTATGCGATGAGCGGATGGAACATCGATGACGTCAGGATAGGCGCGCCGGTTCTCACCGAGCTGGTGGAGGACTTCTCCGACAATTCGGCCGGCTGGACGCTGGGAGACGAGTGGCAGATCGGCCCCGCCCTGGCCGGCGGCGGGGGGATCGGCGGCACGTTCCCCGATCCGGCCTCGGACACCACGCCGACGGCCGACAACGGCGTCGCCGGGATGGTGATCGGCGGAAACATCTCGACGACGTCCCACCCGATCTCGTACCTCACCTCGCCCACGGTGGACACGACCAGCATGCCGAGCGTCGAACTGAGCTTTGAGCGCTGGCTCAATTCCGACTACCAGCCTTATATGGATTCTCGCGTCGAGGTCTGGGACGGAACCACCTGGGTCCTGGTCTGGCAGCCGCCGCCCTCCACGTTCACCACCGACAGTTCATGGGTCTCCCAGCGGATCGACATCACCGCGTATTCGAACCCCCAGCTTCGCGTCCGCTTCGGAACGGGGGTGTCCGCCGGTGCTTTTTCCATGAGCGGCTGGAACATCGACGACGTTCGGATCGGCGCTCCGTCCAGGGGCCTGAGGATCGAAGTGGTCAGTGTGGAGAATGGCGGCGGCAGAGTTTCCGGCTCCACCTACGACCCGATCTCAGGCCTCTCCACGCCCTTCGTGTGCGAAGCGGCCGCGGGCTCCTCCACGGGATGTGACGTGGACGCCAGGCCGGACGAGGTCGTCTTCATCGATGCGGAAGCGGACCCTTCGTCGGTGCTGGATGGGGTCACCGGGTGCGGCTTCGTGGCTAACTCTCTTTACTTCGGATCGTGCCCCGCCATGTCCGTCAATGGGCCCACGACCGTGACCGTGGCCTTTCGCGGTCCGCAGACGCTGACCTTCAACGTGGGCAGCGTGGAGGGCGGGCAAGGGGTCATCGGCGCCTGGAACAGTTCGCCGGTGTTCTCGACGGGCACACCCTTCAGGTGCGAGGGTGTTGCCGGAGCACCGGCC
>CAZYEA010000240.1:6484-7375 GCA_964646485.1 uncultured Acidobacteriota bacterium | reverse complement strand
GACCTCATTCTCTGCCGCAACGTTCTCATCTACTTCACCCGGGAGACGAAGCGCCTGGTCATCGACCACATGTGGCGTGCCCTCAAGCCCGGCGGCTTCCTCTTCGTGGGACACGCGGAAAGCCTGGTCGGCGTCATCGAGGGCCAGCGCCCGGTGAAGCCCGCGATCTACCGCAAGCCGGCGAAAGGAGAGCGCGCGTGATCGACGTTCTCGTGGTCGACGACTCCGCGGTGGTCCGCCAGACCCTCAAGGAGTTGTTGGAGCGCACCGGCGAATTCTCGGTGACCCTGGCCGCCGACCCCTTCAGCGCCGAACGCCGTATCGCGCTGCGACGGCCGCACGTCATCGTGCTCGACATCGAGATGCCCGGCATGGACGGCCTCACCTTCCTCACCCGGTTGATGGCGACCGATCCCCTTCCCGTGGTGATCTGCTCGGCCCGGGCCGGCGAGGACGCGGCGGTCGCTATCGAGGCTCTGGCCCGCGGCGCCATCGACGTGCTCCCCAAGCCCCGCCTCTCGGTCAAGGACTTCCTGAGCGACACCTCCACCCTCCTCGTCGACACCGTGCGGGCGGCCGCCCTGTCCAAACGGGGCGCCGCGCATATCAAGGCGCCGCGCGCCGCCTCCCACGAGATCGCAAAGGGCGTCGCCTCCTCGTGGGCGGTGGCCATCGGCGCTTCAACCGGCGGGACGGAGGCGCTCGCCATCGTGCTCGGCGCTCTGCCCCGCGACTCGCCGGCGATCCTCGTGGTCCAGCACATGCCCGAGGGCTTCACCAAAGCCTTCGCGGGCCGGTTGAACGGCCTCTCCGCGGTGGAAGTGAAGGAGGCCGAGGATGGCGAACTCATACGGCCGGGGCTGGCCCTCCTCGCTCCCGGCAACCGCCACC